>PLTV01000008.1:0-5269 GCA_003164635.1 Acidobacteriaceae bacterium | reverse complement strand
ACTAGCGGCTGAGTCGGCGCTTTGAATCCAAACACCGCAATCAGCCCGCGCCCTTCCATCGCCTGCGTGTTTTCAGCCGTCGTTCCCGGTGTCTTGAAGCCGTGGTACTCCACCGGCAACGGCTCACGATCATATAGACTGTGCGTCTCCACCGGTTGCGAAAATCGAATCGCAAAATACAGTTGCCGCCCCGGCGCCCATCCGCGCGTCTCCCGCATGCCCGTCACCGTGCCATCCTCGCGTATGCGCAGCCGCGACCACAACACTTTGCCCGCGTAGTTATAGATGGAAGAACGCAAGTCAAGCAGCACCGACGCCTGCTTGCCTGCGGGATAGGTATACCGATGCACGCCCACGCGCGCAGTCGCCGTCAGCTCAGCGTGAATGTTGTAGTCGAGCAAATCTACGGCGTAGTATCCCGGCTCCGCATGTTCCTTGTCGTGGCTGAAACGAGACCGGTAGCCCGATTCGGGCTTGTCGCTCTCTCCTGGCTCGAGCCGCACCTCGCCCGAAATCGGCTGCACCAATACGTCGCCCAGATCCGAGTGCCCGCTCCCGGAAAAGTGCGTATGCGAAAACCCCAAAATCGTGGTGTCTTCGTAGCGGTAACCAGACGCCCACTTGTAACTCTGCTTGAACGGCTTGATCTGCGTATCTGGCGAAAGCTGCACCATGCCAAACGGGACCGTTGCGCCGGGGAAGGTGTGGCCATCCGGCCCGGTCCCAATAAATGGATCAACCAATGCCATTTTGGCTGCATCCGGCGCTTGCGGCGGTTCAGCCGCCAACGCAGGGCGGCCGACGATCAATAATCCTAGAAACGCCAGGGCGGCGCAGGCAGGTTTTTGGCAGCCGCAACATGAAAAGAAGGTCTTGAACATGGCTTCCATGATAGCCGCTGCCTGCGGCTCAACTTGCGCCTCGTCCGACAGGCAGATTCGGTGTCTTTATCCCATGTCCCGGCCTTGCGGATCCGTCCCCCGGCTTACTGGAGACATGCCCGAGCCCTGTCGCCTTCGACCGCCAGAACGTCGCGTCCGCTCAACCGCGAAAAGGCACAAAATCGGTTTACGAGTTAGCGATGCCCTCGATTTCCTCAATTAGTTGATCATTTCGCGTCATTTTATTCAGAATTGTGTTGCATTTGGGTCAAAACTGGCCGTATTGTTTCCTCAACCGAGTTTCTTAGCGCTTCGCTGATATTCCCTAAACGGAAGCGAATGCCTCAGTTTGCAATCTCCAACCACGGCTGAAATCTCGACCGAAAACCAAACTCACGCGCCCTATCCGCTCCCAACATCCACTGTGGCTTCGACAGACTCCTAGACCAGTTGCACAGTGGCTCCTACCACTTTCAAAGAGAGGTGTGACTTCGATGAGTGAATTCAATCGGCATCTGGATGATTCCCCCTTCAGGCAACGGTGTAGTGGAGGCAGGCTGGACAGGATCAAGGCTCATGCCTTCCCAGCCAATTTCTGTCTTTTTCTGTTGATCGCCTTCGCGCTGGCCCTTGCGCCCACCGCAGCCAGGAGCCAGGAGCTTGAAGGAACCTTTACCGGAACTGTCACCGACTCAACCGGCGCATTGATTCCGCATGCAACTGTGACCATCACTCTCAACGGGAGCGGGGCAGAGCGCGTTGTCCAAACCGACGACCAGGGCAACTTCACAGCCGCAAACCTGCCCGCCGGAACCTATACGGTTCAAGTCAAGGCTCCCCACTTCGAAGCCTTCTCCGATCAAAATGTCGTGCTCAATGTCGCACAGAGGCGCGCCGTCAATGCCACTCTGAAACCTGGATCGGAAAATGAAACCGTCGAAGTTCAAGACAATCCCGTAGCCATTGAGACCACAAGCAGTTCGCAGGCCGGCACAATCGATGGCACGCAGGTGCGCGAACTCGAGCTGATTGATCGCAACTTCCAGCAGTTGGTTACCTTGCAACCCGGCGTTGTGAATCTGCTCGGCGACGAGCCCGGCTTCGGTCTGAATAGTGGATCGGCAATCTCAGTGAACGGCGCCCGCACCACCGCCAACAACTGGTCTGTCGATGGAGCCGATGTGAACGACAGCGGTTCAAACGGCACGCTGCTCAACATTCCATCCATCGATGCCATCCAGGAATTCACCCTGGAGCGCAGTTCCTACGACGCCAGCTTCGGACGCTCCGGTGGCGGTCAGGTTGTGGTTGGCACACGCTCGGGAACCAGCGCGTTCCACGGTTCCGCTTACGAGTTCGTCCGGACGGAAAACACCGACGCCAATCTTTACTTCAACAACCTGGCCGGTGCTCCGCGGACCCCCGATCACTACAACAACTTCGGCTTTACGGCCGGCGGCCCCATCTTCATTCCGCGCGTGTACAACGCCGACAGAAAGAAGACTTTCTTCTTCTGGTCTGAGGAATGGCGCAAGACATCGCAGCCCACCACCAATTACGTACCGGCCGCCACCCCCGCGGAACTGGCAGGACAATTCTTCTCAAAGAACCAGGTGAGCGCACCTGCCGGCTGCATCACGGGATGGACGCCCTTCAATCCGACCACCCTCACCGGTGGCGTGGGCACCGTGAATCTCAACACGCCCGGCTGCGTGAGCCAGAATGCGTCTGTATACCTGTCGCAAATCGTCAGCAAGTTCCAGGCGAACGTGACCGCGGTCAACCCCGCAACTGGCTACACAGATGGCGATGTCATCTCGTCCTACTCCACGCTGAACAACTTCCGCCAGGACCTGGTTCGCGTGGATCACTACTTCAGCGACAAGGTACACTTCTTCGCTCGCGGCATGGAAGACGATGTTCCCGAGACCCTGCCCACCGGACTCTGGGGCGGATCGAACTACCCCGGCGTTGTGAACGTCGCCATCAACGCCCCCGGCAAGAACGTTGTCGGCAACCTGACCGTGGCAATCTCGCCGAAGATGGTCAACGAAGTGGAGTTCGCCTATTCGCAGGGAACCATTGCCGGCGCGCTCTCCGGCCAGGCAAACTCGTCGAGCCTGCTCTCTTCGCTCACCAACAACCTCGCCAATCCTGATCCCTACGGCCGCATTCCCAGCGTATCCATCCTCGATAACTCCGTGACCGTGGTTTCGCAGGGCAGCGCCCCCTACTTCGAGCGCAACCTCGATCGCAACATCTTCGACAACTTCACCTGGACTCTGGGCAAGCACACCGTTCGCGCCGGCCTTACAGTGCAGCAGATGTTGAAGACAGAAGATGCGTCGGAAGGCAATCCTGGCTTCAACTTCGCAACATGGGGCGATTTCCTCGTAGGCAACGCCACTCAATACAGCCAGGCCAGCCGCGATATCATTCCCGATCTGCACTTCTGGAATACTGAAGCCTTCATTCAAGACGACTGGAAGGTGAACCAGCGGCTCAATGTCAATTTTGGCGTGCGCTGGTCGCGTTTCCCCTCGCCTGCCGACGTCAGGAATACGCTCAACAACTTCGACCCCACGGTCTACAACGCCAGCCAGGCTGCGTTGCTCGACGCCAATGGAAACTTTGTTGCCGGGCAAGCCTACACCCCGGCCACCTACACCAACGGCCTGATCTTCCCCAAAGGCGCTGCCTGCGCGCAGGCACAGGCCATCTCCGCTCAGGTATCCTGCTCGCCGTACGGAGCGGAAGTGAATCCCGACAACATCTGGAACTTCGGTCCTCGAGTCGGATTTGCCTGGACGCCCTACGCCAGCGGAAAGACCGTCCTGCGCGGTGGGTTTGGCGTCTTCTACGACCGCACCCTCGACGGAATCTGGGAGCAGAACGCGTTCGCCGATCCCCCGCTCGTGCAGACCACCACAATCGTCAACACGTCCTTTGACAATCCCACCGGAGCCGGTTCGGCCGCTCCGCCAAATCTTGGTCCCAACCAGCTCACCACAACGGGTAACCCGACATTCAAGGTCCCGTCGTATGCTGACTTCAATCTCTCCCTCCAGCAACAGGTCAATTCCAACACAACGTTTGAAATTGCCTATGTCGGCTCCCTTTCGCGCCACATGCTCGGCGAACTCGATCTGAATATGCCAACGCTGACCACGCGGTTCAACAACGCCGATTCGCCGCTGAATAACATTCGCAATTACCTCGGCTACACCGACTTCCACACACGCCTGCCCATCTTCACCGCCAACTACAACTCGCTGCAGGCTTCACTCAACCACCGCACCACGCGCGACCTGACTTTGGGACTCGCGTACACCTGGTCGAAGAACCTTTCTGACCAAACCAACGATCGCGGAACCTCCAACACGTACACTTGGAATCCGAAGTTGGATTACGGCGCCTCGGGCCTGAATGAGCCGCAGATCTTCGTGGGCAACTTCGTTTACAAGGAGCCGTTCTTCCGCGAGCAGCACGGGCTGGCCGGACACACCTTGGGTGGATGGGAACTCTCGGGAATCGTCTCCCTCGAGTCCGGTCTGTCGTTCGCCAATTACCAATATCCCGACCCCTACGGTTGCGTCACCGATACAACCCAAGCAAACGGCTGTGCAGCCGGTACCTTCCCCGGCGGCCTCGGCATCGATGGCCCGAACTACGACATCCTGGCGCGGCCTGATCAAGTTGCGCCAGTACACCTGGTCAAGTCAAGACTGAACTGGTTCGACACGTCCGCCTTCACCACCGCACAAGGCCACTTCGGATCGGAGCATGCAGGAAACATCCTGAGCCCTGGCTTCGAAAAGGTTGACCTCGGCCTGATGAAGAACTTCCGCTTCAGCGACAGCATCAGCCTGCAGATGCGCGCTGAGACCTTCAACGTTTTCAACCACACCAATTTCGACTCCATCGATGCCGGTCTCGGCGACGGCACCTTTGGCAGCGCGGTGGGCGCACACGAAGGAAGAAAAATGCAGTTCAGCGGCAAGCTGTACTTCTAGCCTTGCCGTACCTTCCAAACGAAAGGCCGGAGCACACGCTCCGGCCTTTCGTTTGATCAGCGCTCGACGCAGAAGTGAGTTCATCCACCGGCTCTGGGTGCCCCATCCATTTCACAGCTTCATCGTGAAATGGGTGGGAAACCACGAACCTCCTCAAGTGCATTGCGAGGGACGGAGGGAGCAGAGTGTTTCAACCCCCTGAATCAGGTCTTCGACGGAATACGGCCTTCAGGCCCGGGCTCTAACCGCGCCCACCCCACCAGTCCCATAGTCCCTAAGTCCCTCAGTCCCTTAGTCCCCCAGTCCCTTAGTCCCTATGCCCCATCCTCACTTTTCCGGATGATTCTCCACCGGCAATGTTCCCTTCCCTTGATC
>PLTV01000113.1:5817-44289 GCA_003164635.1 Acidobacteriaceae bacterium | reverse complement strand
CACCGCAGGCAGTCGCAGCTTGGTGACTAAAGGTGTAGTTCTCCCCTAAACGGTGTATTGATTCCAAACACCCCCGCCGATAGCCTCAACGGAAATACTCTCGCTGATAGTTGCCAAAGTTGTAGCTCCCCTGTTTCGCTTGCCTCGCCCTTGGGATCCAAAGAAGACACTTGGAGACTCCGTGAATACGTCATTGAGATCAGTTTCAAAATTGAATTGCGCACTTCTCGGCTTATCCCTCGCGGTCGCGCTCTCCCTTCTTGCCGGTTGTGGCGGCGTGACCATCACCAATCCCGATTTCTATGCCGCCATCACAGCGCCTGGGAGCTCCGTGCGCGTGACCCAGACAATGCAGATGACACGGACCTCCGAGGCCGCGGGCCCTCTGACGTATTCCGTGAATGGAGTTGTCGGCGGCAACGCCCAGTTCGGCACCATCGATAGCAACGGGCTTTACACCGCGCCCGCCGTCGTTCCGGTTCCCGATTCGGTGACAATCACCAGCACCGCCACGAATTACCCCAGTTACCCGCCCGGTAAAGCCGCAATTGCGGTCTGGAATCCAATCCCGACGATCAATACCGTCACGCCGTCAGGCTTCTCCGAGGGAACGACAACCGTTGTCGTCGACGGAGCCCAATTTGTGTATGGCGCTCAAATCATCTGGAACGGCGCGGCCGTTCCAACAACGCTCAACTCCGATAGCGAGTTAGTGGCTTCAGTTGCGGCGCCAATTCCTGGAACGTTTCCCTTGATGGTCACAAATCCAAACCCCGGCTCAGCGAGTTCCTCGCAGGTGCCCGTTAAGGTTGGACCCGGCCAGGTTGTTCTCCTGATGCAGCCGAGCAATGGCACCGATGTGCGCGTGTCGAATACCTTGAATCTTGGCCTCAATATAACGGGCACGAACAATACCGGAGTCACCCTCAAGGTGAATGGCGTGCCCGGTGGTAATGCGCAGGTCGGAACTGCTGCCTCGCAGAAGGACGGCTCCATAAATTACACGGCCCCCGCCGTAGTTCCCACGCCAAACAACGTTGTTCAGCTCACCATCACCAGCGTTGATAACCCTTCGGTGTCGATCGGCCAGAACATCTCAGTCGAGAATCCGATTCCGATCCTCAATGCAGCCTCACCGAACACCATGAACGTCGGACCGCCTTCAACAACTGTCGTTCTCACTGGCCAGAGCTTTATCAACGGGGCGCAGGTACTCGTGAACGGCTCGGCTGTTTCGACCACGTTCGACAGCGGGACTCAGTTGACGGCAAGCGTGTCGCCGACCGAGGCCGGTAATCTCGACCTCCAAGTGCTCAACCCAAGCCCGGGCCCGGCCACTTCCGCCGATCTTATCGCTACGGTGAATGGCACACCGCCGACGCCCATAATCAGTGAGCAGGATGCTTCGCGTTTCCTCGAGCAGGCCACCTTCGGCGCAACGGATGCGAGCATCCATCACCTTTCGCTCATCGGCTACCAGGCCTGGCTTAACGAGCAATTCGCCATACAGCCAACTCTTCATGAACCCGCCGTCGAGCAAGCCGTCATCCTCAACAACCCGCCATGCGCCGCCACCGACGTCAAGTGCAATGCGGCGCTTTTCACGCAGAACGCCAACAACGAGAGCTTCGTTCAGGACACATTCTGGCAGCAGTCTCTCACCGCAAATGACCAACTGCGCCAACGCGTTGAATATGCACTGTCGCAAATGTTCGTTGTCTCTACCGAGCCGAACTTCAGTATTCAGAGCATGCCGCGCGGCGAAGCGAATTACTACGACGTGCTCGGCGCCGATGCTTTTGGTAACTTCCGCACCCTTCTTCAGGATGTGACGCTCAATCCCATGATGGGGCAGTTTCTCAACATGCTCGGCAACGACAAGGGGAACGCCAATACCGATCCCGACGAAAACTATGCGCGGGAAGTTATGCAGCTCTTCACCATAGGACTCAATCAGCTCAACGACGATGGGTCAGTCAAGCTTGGTTCCACCGGCCAGCCTCTGCCCAATTATTCAAATAACGACGTCATGGGCCTTGCCGCCGTCTTCACGGGATTCAGTTGGAATATCCCAGGCAACAGCACCGACACTGCCTGGTCCAGCTGCTGCATCTATGTGGGGCCGGGTTATGGCGAAGAACTTCTGCCCATGCAGAGTTTCCCCAGCCATCACTCCACTAATCAGAAGACATTTCTCGGCGTCACCATCGCTTCGGGCGGAAGCCCCAATCCTGATGGCGATCTGAAAACCGCACTCGACACGCTGTTCAATTATCCCAGTCTGCCGCCGTTCTTCTGCAAGCAGATGATTCAGCACCTCGTCACCAGCAACCCCAGCCCCACATACATTCAAGATTGCTCTACGGTCTTCGAGAACGATGGAACCGGAACCCGCGGCAACCTTCAGGCCGTTGTCTCCGAGATCCTCCTCGATCCCGAAGCCCGTAACTCCGCAACCGACTTCAGTAATCCGCAATACGGCAAGGTACGCGAAGCGCTTCTTCGTTACACCGAGTGGGCGCGGGCTTTCACTGCACAATCACGTACCGGATCCTTCGACATCGGCAGCACCGAGGATCCCATCTGGGGTCTCGGCGAAATGTCGCTTCGATCGCCCACCGTCTTCAACTGGTTTGCTCCGGGTTATGTCCCGCCCGGCACAAGCATAGCGCAGGCCGGCTTGGTCGCACCTGAGATGCAAATGACCAACGTGACTACCGTCGTTGGCTATCTCAACTACATGCAGACAGCCATCGGAAGCAACGCCATCGGCGGCCCGGACATGTTTGCCAATTATGAAACTGAGATGAGTCTTGCTTCCACACCAACCGCACTGCTCGATCGCATCAACCTGCTTCTCATGGCCGGGGAGATGGATTCCACTCTTTATTCAGAGATACTCTCCGCGATTAATTCGATCGCCATTCCTTCAGGAGACCAGAACGCCATCAATGCCGCGTTAGCCAGTCGCGTCGAAACAGCCGTCTATCTCACCATGGCGTCGCCCGCCTTCGCCGCACAATTTTAAGGAGCCTTTCGATGAACAAGTTTGAACGATCACGACGCCAGTTCCTCCGAACGGCTTCCATGGCCTCTATGGCCGGCATTTCCGCAAGCCCCTTTATCCTCGGGCTCAACTCCATGGCTGGCATGGCGCAATCAAGCGGTTCCGGAGGTTACAAGGCACTTGTCTGCGTGTTCCTTCAGGGTGGCAACGACGGCCACGGCACCGTAATCGCTACCGATCCCAGTTCCTTCAGCGCCTTCACGCAGGCCCGCTCCGGCGCGCCGGGGCTCGCGTATCCGCTCGGTTCGCTTCTGCCCATCACGCTCAAGACTCCGCAAACCGGACGCACCTTTGCGCTCAACCCCGCGCTCACGGGTGCGCAGAATCTCTTCAATTCCGGCCGCCTCGCAATCGTGGCCAACTCGGGAACCCTCATCGCGCCCGCCACCAAAACTCAGGTCAACAACAACACGGTTCCGCTACCCGATTCGCTGTATTCGCATTTCGATCAGACCGCCGCATGGCAGGCCATCGCTTCCAATGGCGGCAGCGCCGAGCACGTCGGCTGGGGCGGTTCCGTTGCCGACGTCATCGAAAGCATGAACATGAACTCGAATTCGATGTTCACCTGCATTTCCACGGCAGGCATAGCTCTGTTCCTCGCGGGACAAAACTCGTTCCAGCTCAACGTCACTTCTGCCGGCCCAATTCCGATCTTCGGTCTCGCGCAGTCGCCGTTCGGTTTGCCTGAAGCCGCGAATCCGCTTTCTTCGATCCTCTCTGCGGACGAATCAAACTTGTTCGCCAAAGAATACGGCGTCGTCGTCAATCGCTCCATTCAGGCGCAGGCCACGCTCGCCAGCGCCATGCTTCCGGCCGGTCCCGGCGGAGTTCCAAATCCTCCACAGTACCTCGATCCCATGACCAGCAAGCTTACCGACAACCCGCTCGCCACGTCCTTGCAGACTGTGGCCAGAATCATTAGTGGCAGCAGCAGCCTCGGGGTAACTCGTCAGATCTTTTATGTGCAGCTCGGTAGTTTCGATACTCATAACAATCAGGCCATTCAGCACGCGCAGTTACTCACACAGTTAGGCCAGGCGCTCGAATATTTCGACGGCTTGATGGTTTCTGCCGGCATGGGCAGTCAGGTCACCACCTTTACTGCGTCCGACTTCGGGCGCACACTTACCAGCAACAGCAACGGTACCGATCATGGCTGGGGAAGTCACCACCTCGTTGTCGGCGGAGCCGTCCAGGGTGGCGATATGTACGGCCAGTATCCCGTCATCGGCGTCAATCAGGCCAACGATGTGGGCGCGGGCCGTCTCATTCCGACAACAGCCGTTGATCAGTACGCGGGAACCCTCGCGCGCTGGTTTGGTCTCTCCGATGGCCAGGTCCGCCAGGTCTTCCCGAATTTCGGCAACTTTGGCTCCAGCCCCTACCTGGGTTTTATGGGATAACTCCGCGCAACGCATTTTACCCGTTCCCAGCTGCCATGAAACAATCGCCTGTTAGCTTCGAATCCAGGCCACAGGGGGTTGTTCATGGCGCAGAGCAAACATTTGGATCGCAGGCAATTCTTGCGCGACGGAAGCCTCGCGCTCGGCGCCGCCTCACTCGCCCCGCATCTTGTCCGCGCCACAGTCGGGATCGCGCCGCAGCCCAAACCCGACTACTCCCTCAAAATCCAGCACACCTCTCTCGACATTGCCCCAGGCGTCACCATCAAGACCACAGCCTATAACGGCCAGGTGCCGGGACCCATCCTGCGCATCAAAGAGGGCGTCCCCGTCACCATCGACGTCACCAATGCGAGCGCGAATCCCGACATCGTCCACTGGCATGGCCTCGCCATCGATTCACTCAACGACGGTGCCATGGAAGAAGGCTCGCCCATGATTGCGCCCGGTGCGCAGCTTCGCTACACCTACACGCCCAGGCCCTCAGGAACGCGCTGGTACCACACCCATGCAGGCGCCGGCAGCGATCTCTCCCTTGGCACCTACAGCGGCCAGTTCGGATTCCTGATGGTGGAAGGGAAGTCCGACCCCGGCCACTACGATCAGGAGCTCTTCCTCGCCATCCATCATTGGGAGCCCTCCTTCGTTCCTATGGTCATGGATATGCGCGCGGCCTCAGCCAATCAGCCCCTCACCACAGGCTCCGACGTCGGCTACAAGTACGCAACCATCAACAGCCACATGCTCGGCGCGGGCGATCCCATCAAAGTCAAGCAGGGCCAGCGCGTGCTGCTCCATCTCCTCAACGCCAGTGCCACGGAAAATGTCGTTCTTGCGCTGCCCGGCCACAGCTTCAAGGTCCTCGCCATGGATGGTAACCCGGTCCCCAATCCCTCCGCAGTAGAAGTCCTCTCACTCGCAGTTGCCGAGCGCGTCGATGCCGTAGTCGAAATGAACAATTCCGGGGTCTGGATCCTCGGTTCAACGCTCGCCGACGCGCGCAAGATGGGCCTCGGCATCGTCGTCGAGTATGCCGGCAAATCCGGCGCACCCGTCTGGAACGATCCCGCACCCGTCAAGTGGGACTACGCACAGTTTGCTGCCGCCACGCCCGCCGCCGCGCCCGACGAGACCGTGACGCTCACCTTCCACGACATTGGCCCGCAGAAAGGCTCGAAGTTCGACACGTGGACCATCAACAACAAGGCCTGGCCCGACGTCGATCCCATCCACCTCACCGCCGGCAAACGATATCGCTTCGTGCTGCGCAACGGCAGCGGCGATCAGCATCCCATTCATCTGCACCGGCACACATTTGAAGTCGCGCAAATCGCGCAAAAGACGATGAGCGGCCTGCGGAAAGACGTCATCAATCTTCTGCCGCTGCAAACCGTCGCGGTCGACTTTATCGCCGACAACCCCGGCGATACCCTCCTGCACTGTCATCAGCAGTTGCACATGGATTATGGCTTCATGACGATCCTCAAGTACACGGCCTAGAGCACTTCGCGGAGGGCTCCCAGGACCCCCTTCAAGAGTTATGCCACTTTTCGCGCCCGGTTGATCCGAGTGTGCCCAAAGCAGACTCCTCATCGCCGCCCCGGAAACGACGCAGTGCGGGCAATGATCTAAAGTGGAGAAAGCGATTGGGCGTGTAGGGTGAACGGACTCGTTGTCATCGATAAACCGGGTGGAATGACCAGCCACGATGTGGTCGGCAAGCTCCGCAGAATCACAGGTGAATCGTCAATCGGGCACTTGGGTACCCTCGACCCCATGGCCACCGGGGTTTTGCCGCTGCTTCTGGGTAGATATACGCGATTGGCGCAGTACTTCTCTTCGGCAGAAAAAAGCTATACTGGCGCGATTCGGCTGGGTTTCGCGACGGATACCTTCGACGCTGAGGGGCAAGCAGCGGGCCCGGATCGCTCGGCCGACTGTGAGGCGAATCTGACCTTGGAGCAGATTCGTTCCGCCACTGCCCGCTTCCACGGCGAAATGCTGCAGATGCCGCCGCCCTTCTCGGCAAAAAAAGTTTCTGGCGTGCCGTCATACAAGCTGGCGCGCGAAGGCAGGCCGGTGGAACTCAAGCCGGCAAGAGTACATATTGATCGCTTTGTGGTGACGGGGCTCGAAGGCTCCGAGGCGGTCTTTGAAATGAGCATTTCGGCCGGCGGATATGTGCGATCGGTAGCTCACGAGCTCGGTCAGGATCTGGGCTGTGGCGCGCATCTGAGCCGTTTGCGCAGAACAAAAGCCGGAGCGTTCACACTGCCTGATGCGCACACACTCGAAGAATTGGCCGTGCTTGCGGGTAACCCAGCCGAGTTGGAGTCTCTGTTCGTGCATCCGCGTAGCTTTTTGCCGGACATGCCTTCTGTGACAGGTGATTGGCAGGCCCTGGGTCGGTTGCGGAACGGCGCGCAGGCGAATTTGCCGGAATTCTCCCGGGCATCGCTCGTAAAGGTTTTCGCGGGACAGCGCGAGTTAGTCGGCGTAGCAAAACGCGTGGCGGGGACACTGTTTCAGCCGGTAGTGGTCATGGGGTGAGAGGCAGCTGTCAGCTGCCCTTCCGCAGCAGTGGCTTCAACGCCGTGAAAAGCGTGTCGGCGAGAATTTCAGAGCCCTTGACCGTGGGGTGAATGCCATCGGACTGAATCGTCCCCGGCACATGAATTAGGTCTTTGTAGATCATGGGAACGAAGGCGGAATGATGTTTGGCCGCCAGGTCGCGGAAGACCTGCTCAAACGCATGAATGTAATCCGGCCCGTAGTCGGGGGGCAGCGTAATCGCCGCCAGTAGCACTTTGATATGCGCGTTTTCGAGCGCAGTAAGCACGGCGTCGAGGTTTCGGCGCGTTTGGTCAGTCGGTAAGCCGCGCAGGCCGTCGTTGCCGCCGAATTCCACGATAACGATGTCGGGATGCAGGCGGAGAATTGAAGGCAGGCTTGCCACCGCGTCTTTGGTGGTTGCGCCACTGGTGCCCTGGTTTTCAACTGTGTAGGCATAACCGTGCGCGTCGACCTTCTTTTGCAGAAAATCGGGATAGGATTGACCTTGCTGCAGTCCATAGCCGGCAGTGATGCTGTCACCAAAGCAAACCAGCACCGGACGGGCGGCGCCCAACGCGGGAATCGCCAGAAGAAATGTCAGCAGCGAAACGATAAGTCGGCGCGAAACGTCCACAAGAATAGTGTACCTGCGCGAAGGCAGCGGGTTTTTCAGGAGGCAGAGTGATTGAAGTTCGGGATGCGCGAAAGTGGATACAGAACGGTTCGCGGCGCGTCGACATCTTGAAGGGGATTACGCTCACGATTCCGGCGGGGCAGTTTGTCGCCATTGTGGGCGCTAGCGGCAGCGGCAAAAGCACGCTTCTCGGATTGCTCGCCGGCCTGGATACACCCAGTTCTGGCGAGATATGGCTCGATGGCGTACCCATCCACAACCTGGCCGAGGCCGATCTCGCCACGGTTCGCGGCAAGAAAATCGGATTCGTCTTTCAGTCGTACCAACTCATCCAGACGCTGACCGCCCTTGAAAATGTTCTACTGCCACACGAACTGAATATCGCAGGAAGCGGCCTCGATCAGGCGCGGCGGTTGCTGACCGAGGTGGGCTTGAATGAGCGCATGGATCATTATCCCGTGCAGTTGTCCGGTGGCGAGCAGCAGCGCGTGGCGCTGGCGAGGGCTTTCGTTGTTGAGCCACCCATCGTCATGGCCGATGAGCCGACTGGCAATCTTGACTCGACCAATGGCCACCTTGTACTCAATCTCCTGCTGGAACGGAACAGGAAGGCTGGGACCACGCTCGTCCTGGTAACACACGACCCGGAAGTTGCCGCAATGGCTGACCGCAAAATTGTGCTGAAGGATGGATTGGTCGTCGAGGATACGCTGCCATTTGTGGCTTCAACGACGGACCCTGTCGCCGCGCGGAGCGACAATGGCTGATCATGCCTTGACATGGAAACGGGCAGCCACCATTGGCTGGCGCGATCTGAAATCCGCACCCGGAAAATTCGGCTTCGTGGTGCTATCGGTGGCCGTGGGCGTGGCCGCTCTTGTGGGCGTCCGTGGATTCAGCGAGAGCTTTAGGAAAACACTTGGCGCGGAAGCCAAATCACTGATGGCCGGGGACCTGAGCGCCCGCTTGTTTCATCAGCCCACCCCCGATGACAAGAGCAAGGTGGCCGCGCTCCTGCAAAAAGATGGCGGCAATATTCGCACTACCTGGATAACGGAAACAATTTCGATGGCCTCGGTGCCGCCCGACCCGGTCCCGTTGCTGGTTTCGTTGAAGGCCGTCGATCCTTCTGAGTACCCCTACTATGGAACTCCGCAGCTTGAGCCCTCAATGTCCTTGTCGCAGGCCCTTGCCGGCGACTCGGCGGTCGTAGCCGAGGAATTCCTGATCCGCTTGAAAGCGCACGTGGGCGATTCACTGCGCTTGGGCGGAAGAAACTTTCGCATCGCGGCAGTCCTGGTTCAAGAGCCGGATCGCTTGACAGCCGGGGCGGGCATGGGGCCGCGTGTCATGATCTCCCAGGCGGCGCTTGCTCAAACGGGCTTGATCGCTCTTGGAAGCCGCGCCAGCGAGCGCCTTCTTCTGAAACTGCCTGACGCTACCGGCACGCGCCCGAGCGGAAAGCCCGCCGTGGACCCCGTAGCCATGCGCAAGCAGCTTGAAGATGCGCTGCCCGATGCGCAGGTCATGGACTTCCGCGAAGGAAATCCCGCATTGAGCCAGGGCCTTGATAACTCGACGGCGATCCTGAGCCTCATCTGCCTCGTGGCCATGGTGCTGGGAGCCATCGGCGTGGCCATGGCCATGCACGCGCATCTCGAACAACGCATGGATATGCTTGCCATCCTCAAGGCAATCGGCGCGGGTTCAAGCGATTTGTTGCGCATCTTTCTATTGCAAACCCTCGCTCTGGGTCTGGCCGGGGGGCTACTCGGCGTCGCTGCCGGCGTGGGCGTGATGGCGGCGCTTCCGGCTGTTTTCGGAAAACTGTTGCCCGTGCACGCGACGTTGGAGTTGCCTTGGCGTTCGGCCGCCGCGGGGCTGGCGACGGGACTGCTCACCACGTTGCTGTTTTGTTTACCCCCTTTGCTCGATGTGCGCGGTGTACGGCCGGTGCTCGTCCTGCGTAGGCTCGTAGAACAATCCCCTGATCGCATCAGCGGCTGGTTTGCGCGCTGGTGGGCAAGGCGCCTGCAGTTGGGAATTTCCATCGTCGTCATTGCAGCCCTGGGTGGCATCGCTTGGGCTCTGTCGGATTCGCGACAAGTGGGAACCTGGTTCGCGGTCCTGTTTTCCGCGGCATTGCTGGTTTTGCTGGCGATGGCGGCCATTGCGTTGGCGACCCTGCGCTTTCTGCTGAATCGTGTGCGGCTGCGGTTGCCCTCGTTTCTGCGCCATGGTCTTGCGAATCTGTATCGACCGGGAAATCAGTCCGCTGCTGTGTTGGCGGCATTGGGCACGGGCGTCATGCTCATCCTGGCCGTTTACCTCATGCAGGCCGCTCTGTTGCGCGATCTGCGCGAAACGGCCTCGCCCAAGCTGCCGAATGTTTTCCTTATCGACGTGGCCAGCGATGAAGTTGCCGGTGTGCGCAATTTCTTCGCGCATCAGGCAGGTGTCAGCCAGTCCCTCGATTTAATGCCCGTCGCTCAAGGGCGCTTCGTGTCGCTGAATGGCAAAACGCTTGACCAATTGAAAGATCAGCACTTCCCGCGCCGCATGTTAGAGAACGCAGAACTCACCTGGGCCGACGCCCCGCCCGAAGGCGACAAAGTCACGCTGGGCAAATGGTGGACAAACGCCAACGCGGATGAAATGGCCGTTGGCGCCGGCGTCGCGGAGCGGCTGCACCTGGGCCTGGGCTCGGCAGTGCAACTGGAGGTGGGTGGTCGAGTTCACACGCTGAAAGTGACTGCGATTTATCGTGCTGACGGGCAGCACCTGGGCGCGCGCAATTCGTTTGTGCTTGCCTCCGCGTTGCTCAAAGATCAGCCGGCCACCTGGTATGGTGGCGCGCACATCGATCCGAAGCAAATTGCATCCATGGAGCGGGCGCTGTTTGAAGCCTACCCGACCATCACCGTCATCAACCTCGCCGATGTGCTCGAACGCATTGAAAGCGTCGTCAACCAGATCACGTTTGTGGTGCGATTCTTGGCTGGGTTCTCCATCTTCGCCGGGCTCATGATTCTGGCTTCAAGCATTGCCAGCACACGCTTCCGTAGAATGAGGGAAGCCGTGGTGCTGAAAACACTCGGAGCCACGCGCATGCGCATCGTGCGCACCTTCAGCGTTGAGTTCAGTGTATTGGGAATTCTCGCGGGCGCTGTCGGCGTGGTCTTCGCCAACATCCTGACACGCGTTCTACTGCGCAAACTTGAAGTCGCTTTCCATATCGAGTGGCGTGTCACTCTGATTGCACTGGTTGGGACGGCAGTCCTGGCGACCGCAACCGGCTGGCTGGCGAGTTACCGCATTCTTGGCCTTCGTCCTCTCGAAGTGCTGCGCGAAGAATAAATGCTCTCGGCCTCTCACCCCTTCGTTTCTCACCATGCGAGGGTGCCCAGGTGTCGATTCCGAGACCTGGGAAACCTCGGAAACCGAAACTCAGAAGTGCGAGTTCACGCGGTCAGACACTAGAACTCTTCGCCCGTGGCCTCTGCTGTCGGCAGAATGTCGTGCGGCCCGGCCATCCAGACATACAGCGTCGGCAAAAGGAAGATGCTCATGACAAGGTCGACCATCAACCCGCCGACAATCACGATGGCAAAAGGCCGCTGCGAGTCCGAACCAATGCCGTGCGACACGGCCGCCGGCAACAGGCCAAGTGTCGCCACCAGCATCGTCATCATAATGGGACGCAGTCGCAGCACGGCGCCTTCAACGGCTGCATCTTCAATGTCATGCCCCGATGCCCGCATCTGGTTAATGTACTCGAGCATGATCACACCTGTTTGTACCGAGACACCGAAGAGCGCAAGAAATCCCACGCTCGACGACACGCTGATGTTGGTATGAGTCACCAGAAGTGCCAGCGATCCGCCCACCGGCGCAAGAGCCACATTCACCAGAATGAGCCCCGCCCATTTGAACGACTTGAACATGGTGAAAAGAATGCCCGCAATCAAAACAACCGTCAACGGAACGATCATGGCAAGCCGCCTGTCGGCGCGTTGCTTGCTTTGGTACTCGCCTGCCCACTCGAAGTGGTAACCCTTGGGCAACGGCACCTGCTTGTTCACAGTGGCAATGGCTTCTTCCACCGCGCCACCCAGATCGCGATCCCGCACGCCGTACTTCACCGCAATGTAGCGCTGCTCGCCTTCGCGGTAAATCTCTTCCGCGCCGTCTGAGGTTGTAATCTTCGTCAGTTGCGCAAGCGACACGCGCTCACCGCTCGGCGAAAGTAGCCGTACATTCTCGATCGCTTCCTTCGTGTCGCGATATTGCTTCTGGTAGCGCAGCACCAGGTCGTATTGCGCTTCGCCCTTCAGAACTTCGCTGAGCGTGTTGCCGCCAATCGCCGTCTGAATGGCGTCCTGAATATCTGCAACATTAATGCCGTAGCGCGCCGCCGCTTCGCGATCAACCGTGAACGTAAGGTTCGGCTGGCCGATGATCCGGAACAATCCCAGGTCGGCAATGCCGGGAATCTTGCCCATGACGGTAACAACTTCGTTACCCTTTTGCTCCAGAGTCTCGAAGTCGTCTCCATAAATCTTCACCGAGAGTTCCCCTTTGACGCCGCTCACCGCCTCTTCCATGTTGTCTTCAATCGGCTGCGAGAATCCCCAGATGACCCCGGGAATCTTTTCCAGTTGCTGATCCATTGAGGCAATAAGGTCGTCCTTGCTCTCGTGAAAAACCGATCGCCATTGGTCTTTCGGTTTGAGATTGACAAAGTATTCTGTATCAAAAAATCCGGTCCAGTCCGTACCATCGTCCGGACGGCCAATCTGATCCACAACTTCAGTTACTTCAGGAAATCTGGCCAGAATCAGTCGCGCCTGGTTCGAGATGGCGAGGCTCTCTTCGGGGCCTGTCGAAGGGGCAAGCGTGCCCCGCACCCACATGGCGCCTTCATCCAGGTGGGGTAGGAACTCCGATCCGATCACTCCGAACATCAGGTATACGGCCACGAAAAACGCTGCAACGCTCACGCCCGCAGTGAAAACTCGATGATGAATGGCCCAATGAACGCCCGCTCTATAGCGATCCGTGAGGAAAGTCATCAACGGATTACGCCATTCTTTCGCGCCATTTCTGAAAAACAGGCTTGAGAGCACGGGCGTCACAACAATCGAAAACAGCAATGCTCCCAGCAACGCGAAGCCGATCGTCCATGCCAGCGGCTTGAAGAGTCGGCCTTCAACCGATTGCAGGGTGAAGATGGGCAGGTAAGCCGTGATGATAATCGCGATGGCGTAAAACACGGGGCGCTGCACCTCGTGTGCGGCCAACTGGATTTTCTGCTGTGGAGTCCGTGTTTCATCTTTGTGCGAGAGATGGCGGACAATGTTCTCGACCATCACAACGGCGCCATCAACCACCATGCCGAAGTCGAGCGCGCCCAGCGACAGCAAGTTCGCAGGAATGTGGCTGATATCAAGACAGATCGATGCAAATAAAAGCGCAAAGGGGATCGTGATTGCGACGATCAGTGCGCCGCGCACATTCCCAAGAAAGAAAAACAGGATGATCGATACGAGAATGATGCCTTCGGTCAGATTGTGCAGCACGGTATGCGTCGTCAGATGGACCAGATCGCTGCGATCGAGGAAGGGAACTATCGAAACACCTTTCGGCAAGACATGATCGTTGATCTCTTTGACTTTTTCTTCCACGGCTTTGAGTACAGGGTCCGCGTCCGCGCCCTTGCGCAACAAGAGCGATCCTTCCACGACGTCTGGATTGTCGACGAGATTGTTGTCGTCGTAATGCTTGTTGCCATCCTTATCCACCGTGAACGATTTGTACGTCTTCGAAATCTGGCCAAGCCGGATCTTCGGTCCTTGTTCGACATTCGCAATATCCCGCACGCGGATCGGCGTTCCGGCTTGCGTTTTGATCAGCGTGTTCTCAATCTGCTGGACATTCTCATACAAGCCCTGGGCTTGCACATTGATTTGCTGCGCGCCGGCCACGATAAAGCTTCCGCCTGCATTCGCGTTATTGGCTTGCAGTTGCTGTTCGACCTGCGAAATGCTCAGTCCGTAGGTGATGAGTTTGTCGGGATCGAGACGAATCTGGTATTCCTTCGTGATCCCGCCAAAACTCGCCACATCCACAATGCCGGGCACATTCTTGAATTGCTTCTGAAGCGTCCAGTCTTCCAGCGACTTCTGCTCCATGACATCGATATTGGGGTTCTTGCTTTCAAGGGTGTACCAGTAAATCTGTCCTGCGGGACTCCAGTCCGTCTGCAACTGCGGCGTAAGATTGGCAGGCAGCGTAATCCCGCTCAGCCTCTCAAGAACCCGCTCGCGGTTCCAGCTATTGTCTGAAGAATCGCTGAAGTTCATCATGATGCTCGAAATGCCGGCCAGGCTGAACGAGCGCAAGTTCTTCATGTCGGGAATGCCCGCCATGGCGATCTCGCACGGAACCGTGATCTGTTTCTCTATGTCTTCTGCCGAGTGTCCGGGCCACTGCGTGATGATGTTCACGTAGTTATCCGCAACGTCGGGATAGGCGTCGACAGGGAGGTTGTGGAACGAGATCCCGCCCCACACCAGCAGCATGATGACAGACGCCAGAACCAGAAACCGATTCTTCAGCGCAAAAGTGACCAACTGCTCAATCATTGCGCCTCCAGCGTGGCCTCAAGCTGGAGCACATTCGATACAATCTGCTGCCCGGGTACAATACCATCCAGCAATTCCTGCCGGTTGCCCGCAAGCATCTCGCCCGCGTGCACCTCGACGCGCTTAAACTTCTTGCCGCCCGCCGGAATAAACACCCAGTCGCGATCGTGCAGATGGAGAACGGCATCGGCCGGGACTACCGCGAAGTTCCTTTCGGTCTTGCCTTGAAACGTCGCGTTCACGAACATGCCCAGTCGCAGAATCCCACCAGGATTGGGAATTTCAACCCGCACCTTGGCAGTACGAATCGTAGGATCGAGCACCGGTCCAATGTCGCCGATACGTCCCGTCAATATTTTGTCGGGATACGCGAGGAGCTTGATCTTTGCCTCTTGCCCCAGGTGAAGCTTCGGAATGTCGTTTTCATAAACGTCGCAAAGAATCCACACCGAGGACAAATCCGCAATCGTGAATGCGGTCGCCGAACCGGAGAGGCTCACGCCCGCAGCTGCGGCGTTGGTCACGTTCTGGCCAATGATGACTCCGCTGATCGGTGCGTAAACGTTGACAACCGGGTTCGGATGATCCTTGTCGACGCCATAGATAGTTAGCTGTTCTTCCGCCGCAGTCAGGTCGGCCTTCGCATCCCGCTCGGCATCTTCGGCTTGTTCCAACATTCCTTGCGAAATGGCGCCGTGTTTGTAGAGATCTTGGGCGCGAAGGTACGCCTTGTTGTTCATCTGCTCATCGTTTACGGCCTTCAGGTAGGCGTCGAACGCATTGCTGATGTCGGGGCTTTGCACGCTGAACAAAAGCTGGCCCTTCTTCACGTTGTCGTCCAGGCGCGCCTTGATGTCCACCACGCNNGCTGGTCGGCGGCCACAACAGGGAACTGATCGGGCTTATCCACCTGCACCAGGCTCATGTCCCCCGTTGGCGTTACCTCCGCCGAGGGCGGCGCGCCATCCGCCGGGTTGAAATCTTTCTTGCATGCGCTCAACGAAACAAAAGCTGAGATGCAAAGGGCAGGGAAAAGAAATTTCCGCATCATTGNNATTACCTCGCGTCCCACGGCAAGATTCAGCTGCCCCGCAGCCGTCAGGTAGGTCCCGATCAGTTGCAGGTAGGCCAGTTGCACGGTGCGAAAGTCGCTCTGTGCATTCAGCATGTCCATCAGCGAAGCGCCACCATGTTGATAGGCGTACGTCACGGTATCCCTCACGTGCGTGGCCTGCTCGTTGTATTTCGCCTTGTAAGGCTTTAGCAGTGCAATGTCGCTCTCCACTTGCGCATAGGCTGAATCCACATCGCTGAACACCTGTGCGCGCGATGCATCTGTCAACTGCTGGTTGCGCCCAATATCGATCTGCGTGCGCTGCTTTTCGCCTTGATTCTTGTCAAAGATGCGCAGCGGAATGCTCACGCTCAGACCAAGAGTCTGCTGGTCGTACGGGTTATTGAACGATGGATTCCACGTGTACCAGGCCGCCAACGTCGGATCCGTAGAACCGTTGGCTTCGGCAAGTTTGTGGTTGGTCCCGGCTTGTTGCAGCGACTGCAGCGCCGCACGCAAATCCGGCCGCGTATCCAGGGCCGACTGGCGAAAATCTTCCAGCGGTTTCAGATCTTCTGCAAAGTCGAACGGCCCATCCACGTCGAACTGCTCCACCGGAGTGCGCTCATTCAGCAGTTGTAAAAGCTGAATCTTCGCCGTTCGCAGATTCACAATCGCTGTCTGAATCTCCGACTCGTACTGCACCCGCAGCAACTCGATGCGGTCGAGGTCTATCTGGGCGATGTCGCCGGCGTTATACCGATCCCTGCTGATTTGGATGATGTGGTCGTAGTATGAAAGGTCGTCCTGCGCCACTTTAAGCACTGTCTTTGCTTGGAGCGTCTGCACAAAGGCGGAGCGAAGCGTGAAAAGCAGTGTTCGCTCCAGGTCTTCGTGCTGTGACGCGGAAATCTGCGTGCCTTCCTTCGCAGCCTGAAGACGCAATTCCCGCTTATGATCGCGCTCGTGCAGGTAACTGACATTCCCTTGATACTGATCTCCCGATAACGGCGACCAATGCCCTTTATCTGGCGCAATCTGCGTTCCGTCGGCTGATGCGGTGAACTGTGGATTCGGTCGCAGGAANNTAGCTTTAACCTGGTCCCAGGTCAGGCTCTGTTGCCCGCGGCTAATCGATGGGGCGAGCGTAAACTGCGCGGCCGCGAGGAACAAGGGAATGAGCGTGTGCTTCATGCGCAACCTTTGCGCCGTGGTCTTCACGGCGAACACTGAAGAGGGAGATTCACTAGGGAAGTCGAAGATTGCGAGGGATCAAGCCACAGGCGGGGGCCGGTTCTGAATCGGCGACTGGGTCGGGTCATCGGGCAAAAATGCAGGACGGATCGCCTCAACTCGCGTCTTCATCGCCGCGAAGGGAAGCCGCGCCCGGCCCAACACCGGCAACTCGGCAACAGCCGGAAACACCGAATGCGAAACCGGAAGCATGTGCGACCGTCGACTTGTCGTGTCGGTCTCCGCCGGGTTCATCGCTGCCTGCAAATCGTCCGTCACCGAGATCACCGGGAATAAAACCAGAATCAGAACTGCCAGGGCGACAAACTGCATCCGTCTGCTTGCCCCGTCGCGCGGAGCATAGCGCAGCCACAAGACCACCATGAATGTGCTGAGCGCTGCCCAGATAAGATTGAAGACCAGTTCCATTCTTACGACCGATTCTACATGAGAGGTGTTTGCGGTTGACAAAGCCAATCTGCTTCTTATGTTGCCCTGCCGTCAATAAAGACCGTGTGCAGATTTCCTAAGGTTTTGATAAACCCCTGACGAATGGCGATTTCTTCATCGCTCAACGTCGAATCACTTGTCCGTTAGACGGCTTCTTAGCCCTTCCGGTGTATAGCGCCCCGGCCCAGGCCGAGTCGCGGCACCCGTTTGACCCATCGTGGGAATCGCCCGTATGATAATCAAGGTTAGCGAGCGGTTCAGGGCGTCCTGCCCGACCCCCTGCTTCCTCGTCTGACTGACGACCCAATTTCATTTACTGCCCCCTCGTTCAACGGCAGGACAGCTGACTCTGGCTCAGCATATCGGGGTTCGAATCCCTGGGGGGCAGCCAATAATCGCATCCAAAGGAATTTCCAGGCGATTCCATAAAGTTCAAGGAATTTGACTGATTTATTTTTCAATTAACTCAATATAAGCGGGATATCGGTCCTGAGATGTCCCAGGTAGTCCGATTGGAAGCCAGAGCGAAATTGGAATATCAATGTACGCCGTCTTCACACCCACTAGCCAAAAATGGGAAACTTGAGCGACTCGATAGGCTATCTCCCCAGTGATGTCTGGCCTGCCTTTCGCCGATCTAGGACTCAAAACGGCTCAGCCCCGGGGCCCTGCCGTTCTGGCTCCGGCTGGGGACATTGAGAGTGCCCTGACCTACCCATTATGGTTTGCGCGAACTAATAAGATTCGCAAATAGGGCATGATTACTTCTGCGTGGACGCCGACGCCCTCTTCCGGAGCACCGGACGTACATCCAGGAATCTATTCTTCGTCGGCCTGATCATCGCCGCCAGCGGCCTTGTTTCACTCCCATTGCGTTGGCCCCGCGGTCTTGTCTACGGATTCAGTTTTCTTCGTCCGTTTCGCCTTGAAGCAAAGCCGTTGTCGAATTTGCTGCTCCGGGTCCCTGTCGTTGATCTGGGCTCGCAGCATCTCAGGGTCCGGCACTTACCCTCCATTGACGCGGAGGTCAATCGGAAATGGAATGAGAAAAGAGTCTAAGGGGCGAGCTGTCCACGAGCATAGTCCAGGGAGCGAAGAGCCAGCAGATAGTCATAACGCGCGTTCACAGCGGCAACCGCAGCCTGTGTGCTCTGCAATTGTGCCTGACTGAGTTCGACAATGGAGCTGAGACCCAGCTTATATCTGGTTTGGGCCAGTGCGAGCGCCTGAGCGGTTTGTTTCCGAAATTGGTCGGCAACCCCAATGCGACGAAAGGCGGTTTGTGCGTTCAGGACCGCAACGCGCACATCCCGGCCGATTGTGTCAGAGAGTTCCTGCGCTTGTTTTTCGGCAGCTTTCTCACGAAGGCGTGCCTCCTGCGCCTGGGCGTCGATGCGAAATCCGGTAAACAGTGGCAGTGTCAGGCTCACTCCAGCTGCCGCGTACCAGTTCGGAACGAAGACTCCATCCGGAGCCACCGGAGTGATGCCTCCAGTCGCCAATGCGGAAACGGTTGGGAGATATTGGAGCTTTTGTGCAGCGGCGAACTTCTGGTCGGCTGCGGCGTTGGAGCGAAGAGCCTGAAGATCCGGGCGCTGGGTTTGAGCGCTTGCGTTGATGGCCGCAGAGCGATCGGGCGGTGGAGGCGGAGTACCGTCAGAGTCTTCAACTGCTAGATAGACCGTGTCCGCAGGAGCGGCAAGGACCGCGGCGACAGCGGCGCTTGCTGAGGCGACGCCATTCTCGGCATCCAGCTCCATCAGCTGCGACTGGGAGAGATCGGCGGATGCGATGTTGAGATCGAGATCGCTCTTGAGTGCGCTTTTCGTCAGTGCGGATGTCAGGTTCTGGACATCGCCCCGTGCCGCGACCGTTGCCTTCGCCACATCAAGTAGAGACTGGGCGTTCAGCAGACGGTAGAAGGCCTGATCCGTTGCCAACAAGACATCCTGCTCAGTAGCGAGTGCGGTTTGGTCCTGAGCTCTTTGCCGCAGTTTGCTGGTCGCGACGAGATCGCGCGTGTGACCGAAATCGGTGATGAGCTGCGATAACGAACCCCCGGTGCCCGCGTGCGTGTAGAGGCGTGAATCGGTAAGACTTTCGGCGCCGATCCGGCTACCGTCTTCTGCCTTTTCCGCAGTGATGGCAACGGAGATTTGAGGCAGTTCGCCTGACCGGGTCTCCCGTGTGACTTGCCCGGCCGCTAGAGCGAGAAGACGACTGGCTGTGATGCGTGGGTTGTTCTTGAGGGCGATGCGTTCTGCATCGCTGCGCGTAATGGAGATAGCGGCTGTCGAGGGATTGATAAGAGGCTGCTCTTGATTTGAAGGCGCGGTTTGAGACTGCGATGAGCCAGGATTCTGAATCCTGGTCGCAAGCGTCAGGGAAGCCGATGAAGGCTGTGGGGTTGCGGGAAGATCCGCGACACTCGTTTGGGTGCCGCTTTGGGCCAAAGCAGATAGGGAAACAAGGAGTAGTAGACTAAGCAGCCACCTTCTCATGCGATCACCTCACCAGGCTTCTCTGTCTCTCCAAAGGATGCTTTGCCTGTGTTCTCTCTGCGAGCCTCGATGCGGCGATGGATGATCAGGTAGGCGCTGGGCACTAGGAAGACCGTCACGATACCGGAGACGGTAAGGCCACCGAGAATCGCCCTGGCAAGCGGCGCGTATTGTTCGCTGCCTGCCTCCAGAGCCAGTGCCATGGGGATGAGCCCGAGCACAGTGGCGAGCGTGGTCATCAGTATCGGTCGCAGGCGTACCTTGCAGGCGGTAATGATCGCCTCTTCGAGCTTGAGCCCCTGCTCGCGGAGTTGGCCCGTGAACTCGACAATCAAGATACTGTCCGATACGACGATCCCTGTCATCATCAGCACCCCCATCAGGCTCATGATGTTGATGGTCGTGCCGGTTACAAGAAGGAAGAGGATCACTCCGGAGATGCCGGGCGGAATGGCGAGAAGGATGATGAATGGATCGACAAAGGACGCAAACTGCGCCATAAGGATCAGGAAGACGAGCACGATCGACAGGATGAGGCCGATCGCAAAGGACTTGAAAGACTCGGTCATGTTGTTGATGGTCCCTCGCACCGTCAGAACCGTTCCGTGGGGTGGATGCATCCCTGCGACGATTTTGCTTACATCCTTGCCGATCGTGGAAAGGTCTTCCGCTTTCGGCATTACATAGACATCGAAGACCCGGCGGAGCTGATAGTGATCGACTTCGGTGGGAGTGTTTATTGACTTAATTGATGCGACGGTTTCCAGCGGGGTCGTGGTCTTGCCGTCAGCCGATCTCAGCGGGATCTGCTTGAAGTCATTCAGCGTTTGTACTTGAGCCTCAGGGTACTGCACGGTGAGCATATAATCGTTGCCGGTCTTCGGATCGATCCAGTAACTCGGGGCGACCATGCCATTCGATGTCATGGCGGTTATGACGCTGTCGACAATCGTCTTCGGGGTAAGGCCTTCCAGGCTTGCCTGCTGGCGATCGATGTTGAGGGCAAGACCTGGATAATCGATGTCTTGAGGAATCAGAACATCGCTGACGCCATGAAGCGCTCGCATCTTTTGCGCGAGCTGCTGCGCGACGGCATAACCACCCTCCATGTTGTTACTGCTGACCTGAATGTCAAAGGGCGCCGGAAGTCCCTGGTTGACGATCGAATCGACCAGTCCACCCGACTGAAAGTAAGTTTGGACGGAGGGAAGATCGGCTGCGAGCTTGCTTCTCACACTCTGCATGTAAGCGAAGCTGCTTAGGCTGTGATCTTCCTTCAGGCTCACCTGGACAAACCCGGTATGCATTCCGGAATTGGAAGTGTAGATCGCCGAAAGATCGGGTGTAACTCCGATGTTAGAGACGATCATGTTCAGGTCTTTGGGAGCAACTACATCACGCACATCCTGCTCGACGCGAGCTATGTACTGATCGGTGAGTTCAATGCGTGTGCCGGTTGGAGCCTTCACACTGATCACGAACTGGCCAGGGTCGGTGCGCGGAAAATAGGCACGGCCAAGGAATGGAGCCAGCGCAAAACTGAGCACGACAAAGATGGAAAACACCGCAACGACGAGCGCAGGCCTGCCAAGGCAGTAGTGGATTGCCTGGTCGTAATGCGCTTGAAGCCAGCCGAAGCCCTGATTGAAGTAATAGACGGTCTTGGCAAAGATGTTGGTCTGACCGTGGCCACCGCGCATGTGCTCGGGGACTGGATCATCACTCTCAGCCGACTCATGCCTATGGTCATGTTTGGTGTGCTTGATAAAACGAGAACAAAAGAGCGGCACGACAGTCATCGCGACGACATAGGAACAGAAGAGCGCGATAACCACAGCAAGCGCCAAGGCAGTGAAGAGGTACTTGCTGACACCGGTAAGCAGCACCACAGGGAAGAAGACGATCGCGGTGCTGAAGGTAGCAGACAATACAGCGAGTTGAACCTCTTTACCGCCCTCTCGCGCGGCTTTGACCGGATCTGAGCCCATCTCGAAATGGCGGAAGATATTTTCAAGTACCACCACCGAGTTGTCGATAAGCCGCGATAACACCAGCGCCATGCCGCCCAGCACCATCGTGTTGATCGAGTTACCCAATGCCTTCAGAACGAGGAAGGTTGCGATGCACGAGATGGGAATCGACAGCAGGACGGCAACCGTAGCACGCGCGTTGCCGAGAAACAGCAGGATCATGATGCCTGTCAGGCAAAGGCCGATCGATCCCTCGCTGATGACGTTCTTGATGGCGGTTTTCACAAAGACGGATTGATCGAAAACCACGGCTGTCCGGAGCTGTTGCGGGATATCGAGGAGATGCGCCGTAGCTTTCCGGATGCCGTTGACGATGGTGATTGTATTTGAATCGCCACCCTGCTTCAGAACCGGAATGTACACAGAATGTTGTCCGTCGACACGCACGATGTTCGTCTGGAGCTGGCCGCCATCGACTGCATGACCAACGTCGCCTACAAGGATGGAAGCATTCCCGACGGTCTTGAGCGGAATGCTGTTTACGGCTTCGGGCGTCGGCACCTGGCTGTTGGCGTAAATGTTATAGTCCTTGGGGCCTATGCGAACATCGCCCGCGGGCAAGATCAGATTGGAGTCGTTGACTGCATGGACGACATCCATGACGCCGAGTTGCGATGCTTCGAGCTTCAATGGATCGACGTAGATCATGATCTGCCGGTACGTTCCGCCGTAAGGCTGAGGTACCGAAGCCCCCGGAACATTAGCCACTTGGTTACGAACGCTGAACTGGGCGACGTCCTTCAATTCCGTCTGATTCATCCCAGCGCCTTTCAGCGTAATCAAACATACGGGAAGATTCGCCGCGTCAAAGCTGAGCACAACTGGCGGCAGAGTACCTGGCGGCAGGCGGCGCAGGTTTGCCATTGCTAAATTTGAGATGCCGCTCACGGCTGCCGTTGGGTCAGTACCTGGTTGAAAGTAGATCTTGATGAGGCTGACACCGGTCATAGAGCGCGATTCAATGTGGTCGATATTGCTGCCGAGCGTAAAGAAGCGCTCGTCGCTGTCTGTGATGTCAGATTCGATTTGCTGAGGTGGCATGCCCGCGTAAAACGTTGCGACGACCACCACAGGGATCTTCACGGGAGGAAACAGATCCACGGGCATGCTTGTGATGGCCGCGACTCCGACCACAACCACAATCATGCAGGCCATGAGGATAAAAAACGGGTAACGAATGGCAAAGAAGGACATGGTTATCGGTCCCCCTTCTGGTTCGTTGGTTGATAGTTCTCGAGTTCGCTCTTCGCAGGATGCGGCGTGACCTGCTGGCCGGGCTGTAACCCGGACTGGCCGCCGATGATGATCCTGTCGCCTGGCTTGAGCCCCGAGGTGACCTCTTGAGAATTTGCTCCGCCGATCCCCAGCACAATGCGTCGTATCTCCACTCGATTGTCGCCATCGACAAGCATCACCCAGGGTTGATCGCCCTGGACGATGGCACTCGCGGGAATAATGAGTGCATCATTTTTCTGCTCAAGGTTGAACGTCACATCCGCGTACATCCCTGGGGTAAGGATTAGATCTGGGTTTTTCACGTCTACTTCGGTCATCATGGTTCTCGTCGCATTGGAGACGTCTCGCGCGTAACGTACCACGGTCCCAGGAAACTGCTGCCCCGTCGCCTGCACGTGGACAGTAACTTCCGAACCGGCGTGTACGAGTGGCACATCCCGCTCGGGAACGGGCATTCGGAGTCGAAGCACATCGCTCTGTGCAAGCCTGACAACGGCTTGGTTCAATCCCTCCGCGGTCCCCGCGGGGATAAGCGCGCCGGTATCCGCGTAGCGCATGGTGATTACACCGCTATAGGGAGCCGTGATGGTGGCGTATTGTTCCATGCTCGTCACCCTGAGGTTCTCGGCTCGCGAAACGCCCAGTTGTCCTTGAGCGGCAGCGACGGCAGATTTGGCCGCGTCCACTTGTGACGCTGCCGATCGGTCTTTCGCCAGAGCATCTTCAAGCTCTTGCGCTGCGACGAGGCCGGGCTGTTGATCCGATGCCTGCTTCAACCGCGTGTAATTTGCGTGAACGGCTGCATAGGTCGCTTGTTCCCGGGCGACTTCATTCTGCAGACGTAATATGTTTTGCTGGGTCTGCGTGATACCCGCGTGCGCTCCAGCAACTTCAGCTTGTAATTCCGGAACCTCGAGAACCGCTAGCGTCTGCCCCCGACGCACGCGGTCGCCCATATCGACATAGATATGCTGGATATAGCCTGAGACTTTCCCGTGAACGTCGATTTCCTGATACGCCTGAAAAACTCCGGCGACCGTTAGCTGATTTGCGATGAAACCGGTGTGGGCCGTGGCAATCGATACCGCCGGTTTCGCTGCCGGGACGTCTGCAGCAGCCTCAGCCCCACTGCGGGCATGCAGGAAATAGAAAGATAGCAGGATTGCAGCCAGAACACCGGCAGCAATGAGGAGTAGGCGCTTCTTGCGCATCAGAGACCTTCCTTCGAATGGATGTCTGGATTCATCCGCTGAAGGGTCTTATCTCCAGCAGATAATCGAGAGACAGTCCACCCTCGGGTGGTGGTCGAAGATAGAGAATCGGAGCGCGGCTGAGAGGTGACCGGTCGATGACCAACGTATCGCTATGCCGAGCCAGGAACTGACCGTCTGTTCCTTGGGGAAGAGAGAAAAGGAGTGCCAGGCTGAGAGGCGCCTGCGCTAACGCATAGCCGCCCGCAGCATGATCTACTGCGTTCTTTGCCGCGTCGCTGCCGCGAGTGCACACTTTAGCTGGGGAAGCTTCATGACCCGCCCGGTAAAGCGACAGCTTGTAATTTGTCCCCCACGCAAAAATCATGAATGCGAGGAAAACGCAGAGAACTTCGCAAAAAGAGCGCAACCCCTTAGGTCTCGAAGTTCGAGTTGGAAACACGTTTTCCAATCCAGCCCTCAGCCTTTCACGTAAGCCCCTGGGAAGTGCTTCAAGTCAGCCCTTGGGAATTCCCCAACTCTCACATTTCGTTAGATATGCCGACCGCTGACTAAGTTGCCTGATTTATCAAATCGCTTCGCTCAAAAGGCGCCATCCCGAAAACCTCGCCAACCAGAGCCACGTTCTCTATTTGAACGGATCGCAACCAGAAACGTGCCATGCCCTTCGTGACCACTCAAAAGAAATGATGTCACATTTTTACAGAGGCAGGGGAGGATGCGAATAAGCGAAACTGTAGACAATAGAAGCCTAAGATATTTGGAATCTAGATAAATGGCTTCCTGAAGCGCAGCAAAATGGTCCTTCCCCGCAAAGTCCCGAACACGGTCTTCCGTCCCGGGCCATTATGGTTAGCAATTCTTGGGGACCCGTGGGGACATGCTGCACTTCGCGAACTCGTCAATAGACTCTGAACTCGGGGACTGCGATAGAAGCAAGGAAGAATTATCGCAATCTACATGCGGCCTTGGAGCGATTGTAGGTGCAAATTGTCCAGCCATGAGCCCGCGCAACGGCATCAATCAAGGCCGCGCCAAAACCGTGACCGTTCGATACCTTTCCTTTGATGCGCGACTCGACGACGATCCAACACAAGCTGTCGTGAGGCTTCAAGTCAATGCGCACTAGTCTCCTGAAATTCCGTCTTGCCGAGGTTCGCTGAAACCCACCCCTCCTCCTCAACGCTTCGTTTGAAACGATCGAACTCATCCACCGCACGGATCAGAAGGTCGGGACCACGCTCTAAACGCGACTTAGCCGCCTCCGCTTCGATCTCCGCAACGATGGCTTGCAAGGTCTCTGCGCCCACTGTCGCTGCCGCTCCTTTCAGCGCGTGCGCCTGCAAGCGTGCGCCCGACGCGTCCGCTTCGTCAATGCGAGCGCACAACTGGGTCAGTTGGTCGGGGGCGTTCGCGAGAAATCCCAGGATAATTTCAGCGGCCAGCTCCCGGTCGCCCATCAGCCTGCCCAGCATTGATTCGGAATTGAAAAGTGCTCGAGTAGAGCGTGCAGAGCAACGGGGAACTTCCGCATTTGAAATGTCCGCGTCGCGCTTGAGAATCCACTTAGCGAGCACCTTGGCCAGGTGAGGAAGTTCGACTGGCTTGGCAAGATAATCGTCCATGCCCTCGCGCAGGCATCGCTCCCTGTCACTGGGCATTGCGCTCGCGGTAAGCGCAATAATCGGAATCCGCCGGCGATCCAAGAGCCGAATTCGGTGCGCAGCTTCGTAGCCATCCATCACCGGCATCTGACAATCCATCAACGCCAGGTCAAAGCGCTGCCGCTGCATCGCCTCCACGGCCTCCATTCCATTGGTCACCACCACCGCCGCGTATCCCAACTTGCTCAACTGTGCGAAAATCACTTCGCGATTCGTCGCATTATCCTCCGCCACCAGAACGCTCTCTCCGTTTCCGCGGATCACAGGCTCATTGCCCGGACGCACCATCTCGCCTGTCGATATGGATGCATGCTGCGCCACCGGTACGAGTCGATCAAAGGAAATTTGACCAAAACTTGCCGTAAAGCTGAAAGTTGAGCCTGTACCAACGCAACTCTTCACTCCAATAACTCCCCCCATCATCTCCACGAGCTGTTTCGAAATGGCGAGTCCAAGGCCCGAACCACCGTATCTGCGGGTCGTGGAGACGTCGGCCTGTGCAAATGGAGAAAATAACGCGGCAATTGTTTCTTCTGATATCCCGATCCCGGTGTCTTTCACACTGAATCGGACAGAAGCGATCGCATCGCATGATGCGCTGAGCTCAACGTTCACGCTCACTTCACCTCGGTCTGTAAACTTAATGGCATTGGCAATTAGGTTCGCCAGAACCTGCCGCAGCCGGTAAGCATCCCCCAGTAACCACTCCGGAATCCCGGGAGAGACCTGTGAGACGAGATGGATATTCTTCGCATCCGATTGGACACGCAAGAGCTGAACGACCTCCTCGACCGTTTCGCGAACGCTGAATTCGCGGATCTCCAGCGCGATCTTGCCCGCTTCAATCTTTGACATGTCGAGAATGTCGTTGATCAAAGCCAGCAGAGTCCTTCCGCTGCTCTGACCCATTTCGACATACCGGCGCTGCTCCACAGTAAGATCGGTTTCCAGCAAAAGAGCATTCATGCCGATCACACCATTCATGGGAGTGCGAATCTCGTGACTCATGTTGGCGAGAAATCTCGTCTTCGCATCGTTGGCGGAGGCAGCATCATCCCGAGCTTGTATCAGAATGGTTTCGTATTGCTTGCGCTCGGTGATCTCGTCCGCAATGCCCGCGATTCGTATGAGTTCCCCGGTGTCGCTGCGAATGGGAAACGCCCGGTCGCGGATCCATTTCACCTGTCCATCCGGAGTATGAATCCTGTACTCGGAATCGATGCTTTCACCCTGCATCTGGCGCATGAAAACTTCATGCGCCCGCTCACGGTCGTCCGCATGGATTGCATTCAACCAGTCCATAGGATCCGCATACAGGCTCGCGCAGCTGCGATTCCAGATCTGTTCGTAGGCAGCGGAAACGTAGAGTGTCTCGGTGCCCATGGGGTTCGTCATCCAGAATACTTCCTTGATATGTTCCGCGATCTGGCGAAACTTCTCCTCGCTGTTGTACAAGGCCTGATCGATCCTCTTCCGCTCTGTGATGTCGCGAACGATGCCTACCGCATGCCATTCTCCGCCTATGGAAAGCGCTGACATCGAAAGTTCAATCACAATACGATGGCCGTCCTTGCAACGCCCGGTGAGTTCGAGACTTTTGCCAACAGCATCGCCCCGCCCCGTGCGCAGGAACTCGGGGAACGCGGAGAGGTGCGCGGCGCGATCGCTCTCCGTTACCAGCAGCGCATGCAGATTTTGCCCCATCGCCTCCTCTCTTGTATATCCGAAGATGAACGTTGCAGCGGGATTCCAAAAAGCGATCAGTCCGNNAGGCCAACCATTCCCATATATTCCCCGCTCGGCGATTTGCGTGGCTCGGCTTTCGAACCCACAAGCCTCCACTCTCCATCAGCGCGGCCCACTCGTGCTTCGGCGCTGAAAGACGTATGGTCCTTCACAGCGTCGGAAAACATCGCGTTGTACTTCTCCGCATCGTCAGGATGAATTACCGGGCGCTGGCCGCCAGCCCGAACCGCGTCGTCGGCCCAACCCAGGAATTCCCGATAGGCCTTGTTGATAAATTGAAGATCGCCCCGTGCATCGGTCACCCACATCAAAGAAGGCGATCCATCCGCCATCGTGCGGAACCGCTCCTCACTTTCGCGAAGACGTTCCTCTGTCCGTTTACGGTCGGTAATATTGATGTGCTCGACAATAATCTTGGTCAGCTTATTCGACTCAAATCGCGTGACCCTGCCAATAAACCACCGCTCTTCATCGGGTGAATTGCATGAGTATTCCCTCGAGTATCCTTCGGAATCGCCGCGCAAAACGCTTCGGATCGCGTCTGCAAACTCCCCCGCATCGCTGGCATCCGAGCCTGTAGCGCGTTCGCACACCTCAAGGTAGTTGTCTCCTATGCCGGACCGAAGATGAAAGGCATCGTCCGCCTTCCTGTTCGCCGAGGCAAATGATCGCCACGCTTGGTTCACTGAGATAATTACGCCCAGTTCGTTCAGGACACAGATATGAGAAGAAAGCGCATCCATCGTGGATTGGGCGAACTCCCGCGCCTCGCATATCACGTCTTGCGATTCCTTATCCCTTGCGCATAGCGTCGCGATACCGCCAATGGGCGGATCGATTGCCGCAACCTTGTGGGGAGGATTGATTTTGCCCCGAAGAGACTTCACCGTCACCCCCGGCAGGAAATGCCCGTAATCGCTCTTATCGGCCCTCCGCCACCTTTGTTCATGTCACTGCCCGAGAACCAACGTGTTCCTGATCAGCCCGATGACACTCTCAGATTGTCCCCGTGCAGCGAAGCGGTCCGATCTTGGAAAACCCTCGGCGGCGCTACCCAAAATACCAACGGCCTTTCAACTCACGCTAAGCAAGATTCATCCTTGCATTCATATTGAAGAGATACCCGTTCTTGACGATCTATCAGGGAGCACTTCACCACTCTGTTAGCTCGATTGACTCTGGGGCGCCTCCAATTGCCTCAAATCCTTGCACCGTGAAGAGATCTCATACCATGCTGATTCTCATAGCTGAAGATGAACCGGTTAGCTGCACGGTCCTGAAGAAGTTCTTGTCGCAATACGGCCCCTGCACAGTCGTTGCAGACGGCCAGCAGGCGGTTCTGGAAGTAAAAGCCGCATATGAGAGAAAGCAAGGATACGAACTGGTATGCATGGACCTTCATATGCCGGTTATGAATGGTCACGAAGCTATTCGCGAAATTCGACAATACGAAAGAGCGAACGGCATTCTACGACCCACCAGGATCTTCGTCACCACCGCTCTCGACGATATGGCCAGCGTCACTGAGGCATTGCTGGGTAAATGCAATGCCTATCTGATGAAGCCCATCGATCTGAACATCTTAAGGCAAGAGCTTCAGGCAGTTGGCCTTACTAAGTAACGGGTAGCAAGGTACCGTGATGCCTGAAAAGATACTCGCCAATAAAATCGGATTGGAGCAAGCCGCTTGACAAAAGTTAAAGTGACACTCGCCTTTCGAATTCTGTTGATGGGCACCGGGCTTGGAATCCTTACGGTGATTCAAGGGTTTCTTTCGCTGAACACCATGTACCATGCCAAGGCCGCAATCACTCACGACACGGCATCCACCGCTCTGTCCGAGCTTGGCCATGGAATCCCCGAGGTGTGGTTCGTTCTCCTCTTCACAGTTGTATCCGGAACAGCGGTAGCCCTCCTCTTCGCGCGCATCGTGAATCGTTCAATTGCGCCGCTCGACGCTGCTATCCAGTTGCTCGGCAGCGGTGTGCTCAAAGGCTCGGTTGAGATTCATTCCAGCGACGATATCGGTTATCTTGCGTCGTATATGAACGGCGCCCTGGAGCAGATGACCGCCACCGTGTCCGGCATCGACTATTGCAGCCAGAAGATTTCGAGCGCCACCACCGAAGTCTCCGATCGAGCCAACCGCGCGGCCGCCGCCGCCGTAGGGCAGCGCGACCATCTCCGCCAGGTAAGTAGTTCCATGAAAGAGATGGTCTCCAGCGTTCAGGAGGTTTCCACGGAATCGCGATCCGCTTCAGCGCTGGCCAGGAACGCCGTTGAGATCGCAACCAGCGGTGGAGCAACCGTTATCGAATCGTTGGATGCGATGAACGCCATCGCTTTGTCCGTGCGGGCAGCTGCAACTAAAATCGACGATCTCGGACGAAGCTCTGCTGCCATTGGAAAAATTGTCGCAGTCATTAACGAAATTGCGTCACAAACCAATTTGCTCGCCTTGAACGCTGCCATCGAGGCAGCGCGCGCAGGCGAGTTGGGTCGCGGCTTCGCCGTAGTCGCCGGCGAGGTTCGAAATCTCGCTGAACGCACCGCATCGTCGACACACGAGATCTCGGGGATGATCGAATCCGTACAGCGAGAAACAAAGCTAGCGATCGCCACCATGAGTGATGGAACGGCTCGTGTCGAATCCGGAGTCCAGGCGGCGAATCGCGCCGGCCAATCCTTGGAAAATATTATTGCGGCTGCTCGGGAAGTCGGTGACATGGTTTTACGCATCTCTTCAGCGGCAGACCAGCAGGACGTCGCCGCGATCGACATCAATGCACATCTTGAAAAAATGACTTCGCAAACCAGCCAGACCGCGGCCGACGCGCAACAAGCTTCGGAGTTTTGCCGCAGTCTGGCGGAACTCTCCGCTTCGCTGCGAAAGATCATTGGACAATTCCAGTTCCGGCAGATCATTAGCGAAGGCGCTGAGCAAAAGACCGATCCAAGCCTGCATAGCTCCCCGCCTATGAACCGTTTGAACCTGGAATGACCGCTTTTACGCCTACCCGCTAGTCAATGGCATTGATTCAGCACCCAACGTCTTTTTGGACTCGGTACGGCAAACCGGTTCGGTCTGCTGGTTCTCTCGCGGGCCACTTCCGGTGTGCTTGACCACGCGCATGATGAAGCCTATACGCCTCGTTAGAGATCGCACGGTCGGGCTATCTCAATATCCATCATTACTCGTTGAACTGCCTCCCTCGGCTGGAGTAATGAAGGGTCACCGCCCGGCCGCGGTGCCACCCGGAATTCATCGCCCTCGGTCGATTGGAGTTGATTGATGCACCCCAATCATGAATCGAGCGTGTGGGCCACCTACGCCGAGTCGATCTGTGTGCGCCGGAGGAAGCAGCATTAGAACTTACTAATTGGCAAGACTTTAAATTGGCCGCAGGCATGCATCGACGAGCGCGAGTCCCGCTCAAGGACTTTTGGATAACACCGCACCGTGCGTGCCTCATGGCATAAATGGCGGTTGCACATTTGACGGCGAGGCTCGCACAGAAGGCGGATTTGTGGCTATGGACCTGGAGATTCTGCACGATTATCTTATCGAGTCGAAAGAACTCCTGCAGCGGGCACAAGAGGATGCGCTGCGGCTCGAAACGGAGCCCGGGAACGATGCCGCCGTCGCCTCGATTTTTCGCGCATTTCATACCATCAAGGGCGGGGCGGGTTTCCTTGAAGCGGGTCACCTTGTCGACTGGGCGCACAACCTCGAAGATCTACTGGATAAACTTCGCTCGCACAGCCTCCCCATCACATCTGCAAGGGTCGACGTAATCCTCAAAGGGATCGACGTCATCGAAAGCATGTTCCAGCAACTGGCGGAGGAAAAGCCGCCGGACCCCGGGCCGGTCGCTCTAAGTCGGGCGATTCAGGCTCTGGCAGGAACAGGCGCCGCAGATGCGGAATACGGCGTCGACACTGCGGCCCTGGGCACAGTTCCCGCGATCGAAAGCACTCAGGTCGATGATCCCGAACCTTCCGACGCGCCGCCGAAAAAAGCGGGATCTGCAGAAGCAGCCACACAGGCCGCGATTCCTTCAACCTCCCGAAGTACGGAGGCGGTCGAGAACTCTCTGCGCGTCGATGCCAACCGGTTGGACGCCGTGATGAATCAGGTGGGCGAGTTGGTGCTGCTGCGCAATCGGCTGACCTCTGCGGTGAGCGGGCTGGGCAAGGAAAACGAAAACATGACGCGCATCGCTCGCGAAGTGGACTTGTCGGTCAGCGATCTGCAAGGCACCGTCATGCGTCTGCGCATGCAGCCCTGCAAGCGGCTCTTTCAGCAACTGCCCCGCGTCGTGCGCGATGTTTCCCGCCAGTTGAAGAAGGAAGTCCGGCTCGAGATCGTTGGGGAAGACGTCGAGATCGACAAGACCGTTGTCGATGCCTTGTCCGGACCGATGACTCACCTGGTCCGCAACAGCCTCGATCACGGAATCGAGATGCCCGATGTGCGCATTGCCGCCGGCAAGTCCGCCACTGCGCTGCTGCGGATTGCGGCGCTTCACCTCGGCGATCGCGTCCGCATCGAGGTTTCCGACGACGGCAAAGGAATCGATCGCCGTGTCGTCACGCAGAAAGCGATGGAGAAGGGAATTGTCACACCGGAGCAGGCTGCCGGCCTGTCGGAACAGGAAGCACTGGAGCTGATCTTCCGGCCCGGCTTCTCGACCAAAGAACAGGCCTCCGATCTGTCCGGCCGCGGTGTTGGCATGGATGTGGTGAAGGAATCTACCGCGAGGCTGCGCGGACGGTTGGCGATCGACACGCAGATTGGCCAGGGAACGCGGGTCGCGATGGAGTTCCCGCTTTCTCTGGCCGTGCTCCCGGTGTTGTATCTGCGGGTCCGGCAGGATATCTACGCGTTGCCCATATCCGCCATCGACAGCCTCACAGACCTTGAAGAAAATCGCGTTCACCGGCTGGCTGGGCGTGTGACCTACCGCGTCGACGGCACGCAGACGGTTCCTTTGGTCGATTTAGGCGCGATTCTTCAGGATCGGCCAATGCGTCTGGGAGCCGAATGCGTCGAGGGCGTCTTGACCGAACGTGGATTGTTTGTCGTTTCCGAGGTGTTGGGCAACGAGGATTCTGTCGTAAAGCCCATCGATTTTCTTACCGGTCGCAATCTTTACCAGGGCGCCACAATCTCCGGAGACGGCAACGTGGTGTTGATCCTGGATGCCGGAGCCCTGAGCGCAGCCAATGCAGCAGCAGCCGAAGGAGTGTGTTGATGGATACCCAGTGCATCATGCGGATTATGGATGTCTCCTTCCGCACGCGACGCATGATCGAACTCTCGCTGCACGAGATCGACCGGCGGGCTCTCAACGCTATGGTGCTGGTGAAGCGGCATGGAAACAAGCTCGCCAGCTACGGCGTGGTCGCCCAGGCCTTTCGAGAACAGGCAGTGCACCTGAAAGCGGCCGCGACGCCGCTGCAACAGTCCATCGCGCCGCTGGTTCGCATTCACATGCGCATCCTGCAGCAGGGACGCTACACCGAGTTGTTCCGGCGCACGGCCTTGGTCAATGGCGATGCCGGCTTCAACAATTTCCTGCAACAGTCTGAAGGCAACTGGCAGCACAACATCCAGGCGGAAGAGGCCGAGGGCGTAGTGATTCTGCGTCGCCTGGTCGAAACCGTCGCCCGCCTGCAGGAAGGCATCGCCGAGCAGGAATACGTGGTCACGAATGGACGCATCGAAGCCGCGCTCTCGGAACAAAGCGGCGCGCCGCTGATGCGCGTATCCCATGAGATGGGCCTGGCGGTCGCCAAAGTGCGGGATGCGATCTGGAAATATCGCGGCGAACTGGAGGAGGTACTGCATGAAAGCAGCGCCAGTATTTGAAGCAGGCAATCACCGCTGGTGGGTGCTCTACGACCAGGATGAACGCCGGGTCATCGACTCGAATGTATACATCGTCGAATCTGACGGACAGAGCGCTGTGCTCGACCCTGGCGGATTCGAGATTTTTCCGCAGGTGCTAGCCGCCGTAGCCGAGGTGGTGCCGCCGACTTCTGTCGCCAAAGCATTCGTGTCTCATCAGGACCCGGACATCGCCTCCAGCCTTCCACTCTGGAACGCCTGCAACGACCATATTCAGTGGCATGTGCCAAGTCTGTGGGAAGGCTTCCTCCGGCACTATGGAGCGTTGAATGCGGAGTTCATCGGCATTCCCGATGAAGGCGGCAGCATGATGGTCGGAAGCCGAAAGCTGGATCTTGTGCCGGCCCACTATCTGCACGCATCGGCCAACTTCCATGTCTACGATCCGGAAGCCAAGGTCTTCTTCAGCGGCGACGTGGGCGCGGCGCTCCTCCCGCCGGGACACAGCAACTGGGTGGGTGGCCGCCAGGGCGGCGAATCCGCCAAGGCGTTCGATGAACATATCCAGCATGCACGGTTTTTCCATCAGCGCTGGATGCCCTCCGGCGCCGCCAAAAAGGACTGGATCGATCGCGTTCGCCAACTCGATATTGAAATTCTCTGTCCGCAGCATGGGGCAATCTACGCGGGCGAAAACGTACAACGCTTCCTGAACTGGTTCGACGGGCTGACCGTCGGGACCGCAATTTCTCGCTGAAGGAGATCGCATCATGGCCAGCACCGTCATTAGCAATCGCAAAAGCGCCGGCAACGGTATCGCCAAGGAAACGGACGCCGGCCGCAAATCTTCGCAGAGACCGGCGCGCACGCGCCGCAATCCACGGGCCTCCGCGCCTCGCCCCGCCCCTGCGGCGCAGAGGACCGCCCGGGGACAAAGATCCGAACCGGAAAGAGACCAGCTCCTAGACTATGCGCGGCGGCTTCTCGATCCGCTCTCGAGTCTCGAGATGCTCTGCGAAGCGGACGAGAAGATGGAAAACGCCATTTTCTACATGAATCGCGCGTCCATTGAAGCCATGAATCTGAATCACAAGCGGCTCAATCCACTCTTGCGTGGAGCCGATGTGCGTAACGCGCTGGGCCGTTCCATTCATCAGTTCCACAAAGATCCGGAACGAATTCGCAATGTATTTCGTTCGCTGGCGGCCGGCACTTCTCGCGAGCACTCCACGGAACTGGTTCTGGGCGGTGTAACCTTTACTCTAAGCTTTACGCCGGTGTCGACTCCCGATGGCAAGGTCCTGGCTTTTCATGCCTCGTGGCGCAATATCAGTGACGCCAAGCTTGCCGAACAGGTGATTGGCAACATGAGCCGCTCGGCTTCGGAAAATGCCGAATCGCTGATGAGCGTGGCTACCGAAACCGACCGCGCGATGAAGGCGGTGGGAGGTACGCTCAATGGGCTGGCGCAGTCCGTCTCCGAAAGCCGCAAATCTTCGCAGGGTCTCATCACCCAGGTGGGCGCCATCGGAAGGATTGCGCAGACCATCCGCGAAATCGCCTATCAGACCAACCTGCTGGCGCTGAACGCCGCCATCGAGGCTGCCAGGGCAGGTGAACATGGGCGCGGCTTTGCTGTAGTGGCCGATGAGGTGCGCAACCTTTCGAAACGCGTACAAAAGGCCACCGAAGAGGTGCAGAGCAACATTACCGATATCGACGGCTCGGCCCGCTCCATTGAACGGACAAGCCACACTGCGGAGCAAACCGCTCATGGGGCCGAATCGGTCACACTGTCTCTGGGCGAGCGCGTGCAGGCTCTGCACACGCTGGTAGCCACAATGACCCTCGATTCTAACCGCAACGAAGTAAAAATCTTCGTTCGCAATATGCTGGCGGAGATCAGCACTCGAACCGCGCCGCAGGCCGGCTCGGAGGTTCCAGATCATCACCAGTGTGGGTTTGCCCGCTGGTACGAGGGGCTTGGCCGTGAGTCGTTCGGGCAATTGCCGGTATTCCAGGATGTCGACAGCACCCATGTCGCATTCCATGGGTCTGCGCGCGCCATCCGTTCCGCTCTGCTGGCCAACGATCGCGAGGAGGCTCTTCGACAGGGATCGGAATTATCACGATACGAACAGGAGCTTCTCGGCAAACTCGATGCCCTCGCCGCCGCCATCAGTCAAAAGCAGAATTGAGGAATCGTCATGAGTGACGTTATGCAGGAAGTGGATGAGCGGTCCAAGCTGGCCGGGACGAATAAATTCGAGCTGCTGATCTTCCGTCTCGGAGAGGACCAGAACTCAGGCACGCGCGAGGTATTCGGCATCAATGTGTTCAAGGTGCGCGAGGCGCTGATCATGCCGTTGATTACGCCCATGCCCGGTTCTCCTAAACACGTCCTCGGCGTAGCGAACATTCGCGGCCAGATCATTCCCGTCATCGATCTGCCCTCAGTGGTCGGCTGCAAGCCGTCGGCACGCAATATCCTGCTTGTTACCGAGTACGAGCGCTCGGTGCAGGGCTTCGCGGTTGAAGAGGTCGAGGAAATTGTTCGCCTGGAGTGGAGCCGCGTTGTATCGGCTGAAAAGTCGGCGGCGGGCGCGCTGGTTACAAGCCTCGCCCGCCTTGATGAGCGGGAAGAAAACGCCCGCCTGGCCTTGATCCTCGACGTAGAGTCGATTTTGCGCGAGGCGCTGCCTTCGCGTTTCAAAAGTGGGGAAGAGGTTACCTACCTTCCGCAGATTCTTCTGCCCCACGGGTCTGTTGTCCTCTACGCGGATGACTCGGGTGTGGCGCGCCGCCAAATCGAGACGGTGCTCACACGGTTGGGCGTCAACTTTATCGGCACAAAAACGGGCCAGGAGGCCTGGGATCGCCTCAAGGCCCTTGCCCATGAAGCGCGCACGGCCGGCACTCCGATTCGCGAAAAAGTGGCAATGGTTCTCACCGATCTCGAGATGCCGGAGATGGATGGCTTTACGCTCACGCGCCAGATGAAAGAGGATGATGCACTGCGTACGATCCCCGTGGTGATCCATTCCTCTCTATCCGGATCGGCCAACGAGTCGCATGCCAACCGCGTGGGCGCCGATGGCTATGTGGCCAAATTTGTGCCGGATGAGCTGACGCGCGCTGTCGCAAAAGCTCTTGCTCCCGCGGCAACTAAATCCGCATAACGNNACGGGTATGCAAAAGCAGAACAACGCGCCCGGCCCGTCTTCCTGTTCGGCCCATAGACGGCCATGGTGGCTCTCGATAATGGAGCGGCTGACAGACAACCCTATCCCCATCCCGTCACTCTTGTCGAATAAAAAGAGTCGAACAGCCTCGCCATTTCCTGTTGCGGAATTCCCACGCCCGTATCCTTTACAGCCAAGCGTACACAGTCGCCCTCGTCCTTTTCCGTTCTTATGACCAGCACCCTCGGCCGATCGTAGACGCCGCCCATCGCGTCCGATGCATTTCAGATCTTGCCGGTGCCTGCACGTGGACGGTGGTTCGCACTCCGGCAAATGGTAAGTCTTCAAAGCTCGCAGCCGGCAAGCTGATACCGCCGGCGGCGGCAAAGTTTATTTAAACGACCTTCTGCCTTAGGCATCCCCGCGACAGTGCCTTCCGTCGTATTCTTCAGCGCCTACAACCCAGGGTGATTCAGCTCGTTCGCGCGCCGCACCAGTTGCAAGTACACCGATTGCGGCAGATTTGTCTGCCAGTGATTCGTCGCCCGCGCCCAAAGAACCGATCCAAAGAAAATGTAGGCGACCACCGCGGCGACTGCCACTGGTGACAGCCCGCGCCGTATCCAGCGCGATGCGGCGTCGGCGTTTTTCCTCGGTGGCAACGCGAACTGCAGCGCATCCTGCGCCGGGCACGCCGCCACGCAAGCCAAGCAGGCAGTACATTCGGCCGACCGAATCTGCACGAGTTGATCTACCGGCAAGTGCGCCGGGCAATCGCGCGCGCATTTTCCGCAGTCAATGCAGGCCTCTTGGTCGCGCCGAATCTTCACCGGACTCAGCAGTGATGCAACGCCCAGCAGTGCGCCATAGGGGCACAGATACCGGCACCAGAAATTCTCAACCAGCATCGACATCAACACCAGCGCCACGATAATCACCGCGGCCGTCCCGCCAATATCGCGGAAGAAATTCATCATGCGCACATCGACGACGATTCCAAACGGACTCTCTAGAAATGCATCGAGCGCCTCAACAGACATAGCCCCGATAAAGGCCACAAAAAAGCCGAGTAGCACGTATTTCAAGATGCGCAAGGGAAGGTCTATCCATTTGGGCAAGCACAAAGTCCCGCGGAAGATCTTGCGGCCCAGCTTCCACAAATTCTCTGAGAGTGTGCCGACCGGGCACAACCACGAGCAGAAAGCCTTCTTCAGCAGCGCGCTCATGAGAACGAAGCCGATGAACAGACACATGGCCGCCGGATGAATCGCCGGCACGTGTCCGGTACTCAGCAGGTATTTGGTATTCATCAGGCCGGCAATCGGCAGCCAGCCCTCCACCCCGGCAGGGCGGGGAACATACATCCCCTCGCCGCCACGCTCAAAGTACCGCACCCACAAAAAGAACCGCAATCCGAGCCAGCCGTTGAGCGCAAGGAACGCCCATTGCACGCTGTGCCGAATGATCTGCGAGCGGTCCCGCACGCTGCGCCGAACCAGCCGGTTCTTCGGTTTCTTCTCGACTGTCGGGGGCGTCGTGATCGAATTCGTAGCCATGGCGTTGTCCTGTTGAATTCAGGATCAACCTTGTCCAAATAGCGCGTCTGCGACCTGGGTCACACGATTCGCTCCCAGAAGAAAAAATCCCTCCGGCCCCCGCACCCGCCAATTCGACTGCGCGATCTCAGCTTTCCTGCGGATTCCGCTCCATCAGCAGCATAACTCTCTCATTTTCGAGCACCGTTCTGTCGGCAACGTGGAACCAGCGGCCGAAACTCTCCATCAAGTCCGCCTCGCTCAGCTTTCCGTACAGATCGTCGCGGCCGCGCAGCCACTCCTGGAACATGGGATCGGAGGGCGGAACCCATTCGAGCACCAGCCATCGCGTCGTCAAGCCCGCCGCCAGCTCCGCAATCAACTCCAGTGGCGCCTGTTCACGCAGAATCAAATGGTGAATCACCGCCAGCATCAAGACCATGTCGAACTTGCCCTCGAGCCGCTCCAGAAGCGA
>PLTV01000113.1:0-5692 GCA_003164635.1 Acidobacteriaceae bacterium | reverse complement strand
TGGGTTTCATTTGCCGTGTGCGCCGCACGGCGAATCTGTTTGCCCAGCCGATCAAGTCGCTTGCGCAGAATGTGCGCCGTCAGTTCAGGATCGGCGTTCTTCTGCGCTGGCCTCGCTTTTTGCGTCTTTCCACTCGATCCTTCAAGAAGCGTTGCCAGCGTCACCACATCCAGCAGGTCCGGCCTCAGCCGCTGCCAGAAACCCAGCGCGTCATAGAGCGTTCGCGGCTCATACCCATCGCGCGAGAAAATCGACGCCTGCAATGGCCAGTTCAACAGCTTTTGCGCCAGAAGCGGCAAAAGAAACGTCCGCACAAACTGCCCATACGCCAGCCACACGCTCGAGTGAGGATCGCGCCGCTCGAAAGAGAGCACGTCCACCAGAACCGGCCGCGGCCCGGCAAACACAATGTTAAGCGGTGTCGCGTCCTTCAGGGTCCATCCAGCCTTGACCGCTTTTGAGGCGACTCTCAGTGTGAGTTCGGCCGCATCCTGCCATTGCCCGACCGTCCACTCCCACGGGTACGAAATCGGATCGATCCGCGGATGCCGCAGAGCTAGTCCTTCAAGAATTGGCGCTTCGGGGCCTGTTTCCAAAACTTCGCTGGCAACCAGGTCGCCGCTGCTCTCCAGGCTCAACCGCAGCGGGGAAGCGAGAAACGCGCGCGTCTCTTCAACTGCCGCGGGACGTATCCTGCGCAACGCGTGCGTCTCGGTGAGCCACAACTGTCCCGCCGGATCGCGAAACGTCCAACCCGGCTCGCCTTCTGGAAGCGTGATGGCCACCTTGTCATTGCGAGATTCGGCTGAGCTGGTCAACAGTCCCCATCCTTCGATTGCGGGCACAGCGAACAGCCCAATGAANNCCGTCAATGTCCATCTCCGCCGAGCCGATCATCCAGTCCACGTGAATCAGGCTGTCATTGGCCCCCTTGCCAGCAAGCTCCTCCGGCGTCAGCTTGTCTCCATCGCGCAGGCACGATGTGTACGCCTGCCCGAGCGCGATATGCGATGCGGCATTCTCATCGAAAAGCGTATTCAAAAACAACACGCCGCTTGCCGCGATGGGTGATGAATGTGGAACCAGCGCAACCTCACCCAGCCGCCGCGCGCCATCGTCGGTGCTGATTAACTTCTGCAATACTTCTTCGCCGCGGCTCGCATGGGCTTCAACGATGCGCCCGTGCTCAAACCGAACCCGAATGCCTTCGATCATGGTCCCCTGGTGCGACAAGGGTTTAGTCGCCGTCACCGTGCCGTCCGCGCGATCTTTGTGCGGAGTTGTGAAGACTTCTTCGGTGGGCATGTTGGGAATGCAATACACATCGTTCTCCGCCGTTGTGCCGCCGCCCAGCCACAGGTGGTCATCGGCAAGGCCCAACCGGAAATCGGTTCCGGGCCCACGATACTGCAAAGCCGCATAACGCTTCTCGTTCAGGATTGCCGCACGCCGCTGCAAGCCTGCGTCGTGGCTCTTCCACGCGACCACTGGATCTTCGCGGTCGACGCGCGTCGTCCGGAAGATCGCCTTCCAAAGCTTTTCCAGGGCCACGTCCGCTCGCTCATCGGGAAACACTGCCGCAGCCCATGCCGGCGTGGCGCTCGCCACAATGGTCCAGTTGATCGCGTGCCGCGTAATCAACTCCAGTGCCGGCCGATAAGCCTTCGAGACAGCGCGGTTGGCGCGGCTCACTTTTTCGGGATCTTCGTTCGAGAGCAGCGAGGGATTGCCGCCCGTGATCGCCAGGCGCGCAGCGCCGCTCTTGAAGGCCGCGCCCATTCCCTCGTACAACCAGTTCGCCGCCTTGTCAAAGCTCTCATCGGGCGCGAAATGATACCGCATCAGCGCAGCCTCATCGTCCACGTAGAGCGTCGTCACCAGCGAAGCACCGGCGCGATAAGCCTGCTCCGTGATACGCCGCGCTAGCGGCAGTGCCTCGAGCGAAGCCGTCATCACCAGCTCCTGCCCAGCGCGAAGACCAAGCCCCACGCGCACCGCTACTTCAGCAAGCAGATCCAAATTCTGTTCATGCGTTCGAACACTCGGTGTTGCGACAGAAAGACTCATCTAACCAACTCCTCAACGCGCAAAAGAGCGGGCGGCCATCAGGTGCCGCCCGTCCAGTCTTCTTGATTTTATGATGTCAGCGCCGGGGTACGCCCGCTCGACCAAACAACGCCGGGGCCCCCAGGTCTCGCGTTTGATACCTCGGAAAGCACGAGCTTTCCCAGCCAGCGCAGGCCCTCGCGGACGGTCTCAAACGAACTCGAATTCGTCGCTACCCAATCTTCCCCAGAAAAACACCCCCAAGCGCCGCCACGTTCCGCCCCAGATCGTACAGTTCAATCACCCGCGCTCGCGCACTCGTCGCCAGCCTCAACCGCAACTCCCGAGAATCGACCAGCCGCGCCAATGCCTCAGTCAATGCATCCAAATCCGACGCCGGAACCAGCAGACCATCCACCTCGTTACGAATCAGCTCTGGAATTCCGGCAATCAGCGTGGATACGCACGGCACCCCCATCGCCATTGCCTCCATCAACACCACCGGAAGTCCCTCGGCGAAACTCGGCAAACAGAAAACGTCCGCCTGCTCATAGAGGCTCCGTATCCGGTCCTGGTTCACCGCGCCCTCGAAAACCACCAGTTCCGGCGACGCAATCTTCGCGGCGCAAGCCCGCAGCGAAGTCTCGTCGGGCCCGCTGCCCACCAGGCGAAGCCGCACGCTGCGCCCGCTCTGGCTTAGTCGGTACACGGCATCGATCAACAAATGCTGGCCCTTCGCTGGAGTCAGCCGCCCCACGCACAAAATCTCAAGGGCGTCCTGCTTCTCCGCTTTCTGCCCATAGACCCGAAGACCGTTTCGCTCCGGGGAAAACAGCGCACCATCCACCCCCAGCCGCACCACGCTCATCTTCGCCCAGTCGCCATAAGGAGACAGGTTCATCAGCTGGCTCCGCGTATACGCGCTGATGCACACAAGGAAATTGGCCGCCGCAATTTTCTCCGCCAGGTATTGTCCCCGCGCATCGGCAAACTCATCCGGCCCATGCACCGTCATCGAAAATCCGCACCCCAGCACCCGCTCAGCAAACAACCCCACACTCGCCGCCTGCGACGCCAGGTGCACGTGCAGGTGCGTCTGTCCGTTCTTCCGCATCCAGCGGCCCACCATCAGCGCTTCAGTAAAGTAAGCCAGGTTCAACCCCAGCCGGCGAACGTCCAGGCGAGCCAGCCGGAAGGCCATCGCCAGCCCACGCCAATACCCGCCAAAATGCCGCGCCCATCCCCAGGCATGCGCAAGCACCGCACCCGGCACGCCATCGCGCTTCAAGCAATAGGTGCGCGCCGCCTCGCTGCGCTCTTCTTCCGTCAGTTGGTCTGCCGTCCGATCGGGCGGATTGATCGATGCCGTCTCAACCCGAAAGCCGCGCAGCCGCAGCGCCAGAACTTCGCGCAGCACGAAGATCATCGAAAGAGTCGGATACCGGCTTATCAGGTACGCAACCGATCGCCCTCCACTTGCGTGGCGCGCCTGCCCCTCCGATTCACCGGAAACACTTGGGTCCATCATCCGCAACTCTCCGCCGAGTCAATCCGCCGATTCCATCTCGTCCCGCATTACAACCTGCAGGAAACGGCGAGCTGCCCGTGCCATCCCCAGACCCGCTGCCGTGCATCGTACCTTCAGCCAGCGGACAGGGAAGTCGTCATGCCAGGGACTCCCCAAGTATATGTTCTTCAACGCTCTGCGCAACTCAGGGAAGGCAAGTCAAAACCGGGCCGCCCCGATCCGGCCCAAGCCAGCCGCGCAGGGCGCAGGATAGAATCACTGGTTCCGGCATTTGGACGTGTCGGCAGTGGCATGGTTGATCGGGATCCACGCAGCAGGTTGCAACCGGGGCTGTACGAATTTTGGAGCAAGACTTTCTATGATGGAATTCCACATTGCGCGGAAGGCCCGGGAACGCTACCGGTTCGCAGAGTCGCTCTTCTCCTACACGGGTAACGTGGTCTTCGCGAACATGGCCGCTTGCCGGCAATTCGCCCACCGCATGAACCAGGTGCGCGACGCGGCCCAACATCCCGATCGCGTCGTCAACGCCGGCGCTCTCTACGCCATGGGCCTCATCGACGAAGCCAGTCACGTCCTCATGGCCGCCTATCGGAAGCAGTTCGACCCCGAAGTGATGACCAGCGCNNNNGCTCTCGAAGAGCTCATGCTCCTCTGGTCCGCCAATCGCAACCAGGCGTTTCGCCCCTTCGAAGAACTCTTTGAAGACAAGCCGCTCGCCGAAAAAACCGTCTACCGCGAAGTCACGAAACAGCTCCCCGAATATTTTTCTACACGTCCGCTCATCCCGCTTCCCGGCGCCAAGCCCGTCAGCCTCTTCGACCTCCTTCGCGCCCCGGCCGTCGATTCTCCTGCCAGTTTGAGTGAGCAACTCTCGCTCATCCGTCGCCTCTGGAAGCCGCTTCTCGGCGACGATCTCGATCGCTTCCTGCTAATTGCCGGCGAAATCCTGCACGAAGAAGAACTTGCCATCTGGGCGCAGTTCAATCCGCCCGATGCGGAAGCCAACGCCGCCGCAGCCGCACGCGCCAGGGAAGCCGCCGAGCGCCATCGCCGCCAAGGCCAGCAGCAGTGGCACTCCATCGAAAGCCATGCCGACGTCCCGCAGTTCGGCGGTCAGGCCGTCGAGTACGAGAAATTCAGCCCCGACACCGCCTGGATGCCCAACACCGTGCTCATTGCCAAGAGCACCTACGTCTGGCTGGCGCAGTTAAGCAAGCAGCATGGCCGGCACATTCACCGCCTCGACCAGATTCCCGACTCCGAACTCACCACACTCGCCGCCCGCGGCCTCAATTCACTCTGGCTCATCGGCGTGTGGGAACGCAGCCGCGCCTCCAAAACCATCAAGCAGCTCTGCGGCAATCAGGACGCCGTCGCCTCCGCATACTCGCTCTTCGACTACAGCATCGCCGAAGACCTCGGCGGCGAATCTGCCTACGTGAACCTGCGCGACCGCTGCTACCACCACGGCATTCGCCTCGCCAGCGACATGGTGCCCAACCACATGGGNNATGGGCATCGATTCGCCCTGGGTGGTCGAGCACCCGGAGTGGTTCATCTCGCGTCCGGATTCGCCTTATCCCGCGTATAGTTTCAACGGTCCCGACCTCTCGCATGACGCGCGCGTTGAAATCAAGATTGAAGACCACTACTTCGACCAGACCGACGCCGCCGTGGTCTTCCGGCGCCGCGACCGTTACACCGGCGAAACCCGCTTCGTCTACCACGGCAACGATGGCACCAGTTTCCCCTGGAACGACACCGCACAGCTCGATTACCTCAACCCCGCCGTCCGCGAGCAGGTCATCCAGACCATCCTCCACGTCGCACGGCTCTTTCCCGTCATCCGCTTCGACGCCGCCATGACCCTGGCCAAGCGGCACTTTCATCGCCTTTGGTTCCCAGGGCCCGGCGCCAGCGGCGCGATTCCGTCGCGCGCGGAATCTGGAATGTCGCAGGCCGACTTCGATCGCGCCATGCCCCAGGAGTTCTGGCGCGAGGTTGTCGATCGCGTCGCGCAGGAAGTACCCGGCACCCTTCTGCTCGCCGAAGCCTTCTGGCTCATGGAAGGCTATTTCGTCCGCACCCTCGGCATGCACCGCGTCTACAACAGCG
>PLTV01000328.1 GCA_003164635.1 Acidobacteriaceae bacterium | reverse complement strand
GACTACGACGTCAAGCGCGCCGAGAAGGGCATCGTCTACATCGACGAGATCGACAAGATCGCTCGCAAGAGTGAGAACCCGTCGATCACGCGCGATGTCTCCGGCGAAGGCGTGCAGCAGGCCCTGCTCAAGATTCTCGAGGGCACGGTTGCGAATGTTCCCCCGCAAGGCGGCCGCAAGCATCCGCACCAGGAATTCACCGCTGTCGACACAACCAACATCCTGTTCATTTGCGGCGGAGCTTTTGTGGGGCTTGAGCGTGTGGTTGGACGCCGCGTGGGCAAGAAGGCTCTTGGATTCAAGGCTACGGATACCGAAGCCGAGGCAACGATGCGCTCGCACAGGGACACGGAGCTGCTGCGCCGCACCGAACCGCAGGATCTGATCAAGTATGGGCTGATTCCTGAGTTTGTCGGTCGTCTTCCCGTAATGGGCGTGCTCGACGAACTGGATGAACCGGCGCTCATCGAGATTCTGACCAAGCCGCGTAACGCGATTCTGAAGCAATATCAGCGGCTGCTCGAATACGAGAATGTCCGGCTGCACTTTACGCACGAGGCTACCTGCGCGGTGGCGCGCGAGGCGCTGGCCCGCAAGGTCGGGGCGCGCGGCCTGCGCATGATTCTGGAAGAGCTGATGCTCGACCTGATGTACCATCTGCCTTCAAACAAGCGCGTGCGCGACCTTGAGATTACGCGCGAGATGGTGGAGCGACGCGATCTGTCGCTTTGCCTGTTGGAGAAGGCTGGGTAAGCTTCGACCCAAGCGAACTGAACGAAAAATCAAAGCCCTCATGCATAAACGCGTGAGGGCTTTGCTGTGTCTGGCGGCTGCGGCCGGTTCAGGAGGGTTTGTCTGTCCGCATCGGGCGGGAACAAGCGGGGAATATTTTCCTCTCTCTATTCTTAAGATATAGCGCGAGTGTGGGCTTGCGGCAAGCGGCGCGTGGTGGCGTAGTCTCGCTGAACGTCGGCTGGACGTCGGGCTGGCATTCAGAATTTCGAGAAACGGGAGGGCAGGGATGAGTTTCTTGAGCGAACATGCGGTGGTGATTGCCGGAGGTGGACCGACGGGGATGATGCTGGCGGGGGTCGAGGTCGCGATTGTGGAGCGGCGCGCGCATGCGAAGTTTGCAGGCTCGCGAGCCGGGGGACTGCATGCACGCACCATCGAAGTTCTCGATCAGCGCGGGCTCGCGGATCGGTTCCTCGCGGAAGGAAAAGCGATGCAGATCGCGGGGTTCGCATTCGTGAAGCTGGACATCAGCGATTTCCCGACCCGGCACAATTACGGGCTCGCCTTTTGGCAGATGCATTCTGAACGCATTCTTTCGAGCTGGATCGAAGAGTTGGGCCTGCCCGTCTATCGCGGACGCGAAGTGACAAGTTTCGCGCAGGGCGATGCCGGGGTCGACGTCGAACTGTCTGATGGCGAGTCGCTGCGGGCCAAGTATCTGGTCGGGTGCGATGGCGGTCGCAGCGTGATCCGTAAAGCGGCCGGCATCGGATTTCCCGGATGGGATGCGACGATCAGCCACCTCATTGCCGAGGTCCAGTTGGCCGAGGAGCCGGAATGGGGCATGCGCCACGATGTCCTCGGTCCGCATTCGCTGAGTAAGCTTGAGGACGGGCTGGTGAGCGTCCTCGTGACCGAGCAGCAGCTGGGCCGCGGCGGGGAACCTACTCTTGGTGATCTCAGCGAGGCGATGCGCGCGGTTTACGGGACGGACTATGGGGTGCACAGCCCGGTTTGGATTTCGCGCTTCACCGATGCGGCGCGTCAGGCGTCCATCTATCGCGACCGACGGGTTCTGCTGGCGGGGGACTCCGCCCACGTGCATTATCCCGCGGGCGGTCAAGGCCTCAATCTTGGCGTTCAGGATGCGGTCAATTTGGGATGGAAGCTGGCCCAGGTGGTCAAAGGGACGTCTCCCGACACTCTGCTGGACAGCTATCAGGCTGAACGTCACCCGGTCGCTGCCCGCGTCTTGCGGAACATCCTGGCGCAGGTCGCTCTGCGTCGGCAAGACGATCGCTCCAAGGCGGCACTAGAGTTTGTTTCAGAACTCCTGCAGATGGATGAGCCTCGCAGGCGGGTGGCGGCGGAGATGTCCGGCCTGGGTATTCACTACGACCTCGGCGAAGGGCACCCGCTGCTCGGACGGCGCATGCCCGATCTTGAATTGATCACCACAAACGGCCCGATCAGGGTGTTCAAACTATTGCACGATGCGCGGCCCGTGCTTCTGAATCTCGGCGAGCCGCGGGGCTTCGACATCAGTCCGTGGGCAGATCGGGTTCAGATGGTGGACGCGACGTACAGTGGCCGGTGGGAACTTCCGGCGATCGGGTTAGTTACGGCACCGACCGCGGTGTTGATTCGGCCCGATGGATACGTCGCCTGGGTGGAGGGCGCGCCGAAGGTTGGGCTTGATGACGCGCTCACGACATGGTTTGGACCGCCTGCTGCGCCGCGGGTATGAAGATTGGTTGAAGCGGCAGCTGAACGAGACCATCATTCAGGGCGAATCCTGGAAGAAACCCCTTGGGGGCTGATGCCCAAGGTCAATTTCATAGGACTCGATGTACAGGCTGAAGCCCGTACCCGTTAAAAGCTGCGGTTCGATTTGGTGAGGGCGCTGCGGCGGCGTATGCGGGCCCCAGCGCCCTCAGCGTAATTCAGCCTTACTTCTTGTTCATCATCTGTTCCATTGGTGACTCCACTTGCTTATAGCCGCCCGGAATCTGGAAGACCGAAGACGGAACGCTCTCGCCCGAGAAGTCGTGGGTATTTGTCGTCATTTCCATGAGAGTGACATCGGTGGTGGTCACAGTCCCCGGTGTCGCCGCGGGAGTTGCGGCCGCAGGAGGTGGGTTGTCGGCTTTTTTCTTGTGACCGAAGACACCGCTCAATGCGCCGCCCACGGCAGAGCTCAAAGCTGCCCCACCAATGCCGCCGACGTGACTGGTGGCCGAGGAAGCCGTGGCTGAGGTGGTGTTCTGTGCTGTGTTGGTGGCTACCTGGCCTGCGACGGAGCTGCCATTCGGCGCCTGCGCCTGGGCGCCATTTGCACCCGATTGATCGATGCCAGTCCCGGTGCCGCCCATGCGGGTGATTTCAATGAGGCGTGTGCCCTTGATTTTGGCGAGTTCCTTGCCCATCTGCGCGAATGCGTCAGCGGCACCGGGCTTGGAGCCGAATAGTTGCGCCATCATCATGCCTGAGTTATTGCGCATGTTCTGCATGCTCGACAACAGATCTTTTGTGTCGACGCCCTGCATCATTTTTTCGCCGAAACGCTTGTCGAATTCCTGAACATCCTTCATCTCCGAGGGTACTTCGGGAGTGGTCCAGATTTCGTCGGTGAACGAGTAGGTCACGTTGGTCGTGGGATTATTGGTGTCGGTGACGATCAGCTTCATGGTCAGAATCTGCTGCCTGGCGTTGTACTTATCCACCATCTTGGTCAGGCCCGTGTCTTTAACATCCACGGTGGTATTAAATTGCAGATTGGGCGGAATTGCCGGTGCCTGATTCTGCGCCTGCTGCATTTTCGCCTGCTGCTCTTTCATCTGCTCCTGCATCTGCGCCATTTTGGCGGGCATCTCCGCGAGGGCCTTGCGCATGTCCGCGAAGGTCATGATGCTGTAGCTCTTCTGGGTGTTATCGATGTGGATGATCTGCTCCTTGTCGAGGTCCCAGATTTCTGTATATGTCTTGCTGACGATCGCTTTCTGGTTTCCATGCACCATGGTGATTTCACTGGTGGGCTCGGTGATTTGCCGCATCTGCTTGGAGAGGAAAGCCAGGCTCTTAACCATGCTGACCAACTGGCCACCAGTGATCTGGCTGGTGTGCTCGTAACTGGCATCGGCAAAGCAAAAGACGGGCCCGGCAAGCAGGGCGATTGCGATTGCGCTTGTCATCAGTTTCCGCATTGTATTTCTCCTCTGGATCTTGGCAGTGTTTTCGGTGAACGAGCGGTAGGGGTCGCGTCAGACGCTCTTACAGAAGTCTGAAGCCGGATCCCATCGCGTGAATGTCTTGGTGAAAAAATTTGTTGTCTTCTTGGCACTATCGGTGAGCCCGAAGAACTGGGCGCTGACGCCGCCGTCGGCGTCGAACTTTATCTCCTGTTTCGAACACGGAGCAGGAGTCATGCTCGACGAGTGCGTAACTCCCTCCGTGGCGATGAACTGCACATAGACATCGGCGTTGGACGCAAGAATATTGCTGGCGGTGACTTTGGATAGCGGAGACTTGGCGATCGCATCCAGGACGCTTTGCGGCAGGACTTTTTCCATCGTGCTCGCAATCTTGTCGATGGCGCTGCCGAAGCTGGAAAGCGAGCTTGCAAATGGCCCCAATACGTCAAGGCGCAGCTCGATGCGAGGCGCGCAATACGAGATGACCATGGCATTGGGCGCAACGGGTGATATGTTCTGGTCGGTTGTGACCTGGTAGGTGAGATTGATGCTGCCGCCCGAGTCTCCATTGTTGACAGCTCCGGCGCTCGTGGTTTCAAACCCGCCGCCGGGGCCACCCCAACTGATGGAAAAGCCTCCGCGGCTATATTCGCTGCCGCCAGTGAGAGCGGGATGGATCAGCAATGCCGCGGAGATATCGAGGGTGAGCGGCAGACCGCCAAGCAGAGGCGCGAGCGGAACGCTGAGGCCGCCGGGGAGCTTGACGCGGTCTTCCACGGCCCAGACGCCGGGCGACTCTTTGCCGATCTCCCAATCGAATTGGATATTTCCCTTCATGTTTTTCACCGACGAGAACATGTGGGAGGCCGCGCCGCGCCCCTTGTTGGCGGCAATGTTCTGCATGTTCGCGGCGAAGTCGAAGTTGCCGATCCAGCCCTTGGCGGCGATCCGGGCTACAAACCCCTGCGAGCTCTTGACCAGGACAATCTGGAAGTTGCACTGAGCATCGCCGGGCGTGAAGGAATATTGAGACACTGTCCATCCTGAAGTGATGGCCGAACCGATGGCCTTGGCGGCGTTTACGGCAGCGTCTTGCGTCCCTTGCTGGCGGGCAACATCCGCTGTCGATCCTTTCAGGCCCGATTGCGCGTAGACAGGCGAGTCGACCAGATCGAGAAGGTTTTCGATGAAGGGTTGCGCGTTGACCTTGGCAATGTTCCTGGGGCCGGTGAAACGGACCGGAGTATCGATGTTGATGTTTCCGTCTTGCACAAGGTCGGCGAGAGAAGCCTGGTCAACAAGCACAAGCGTCTTGTCGCTGTCGTTGACGACGCCGAGCACCTTGGCGGCCATCTCTCCCTTCACCATGAACACGTCGTCCGCCTTCAGGTCCTTAATGTTCTGGCTTGCATTCTGGAACAGGAAGCCGTGGCCGTCGCTGGTGATTCCCATGAGCGACGACCTCACTTCAGAGTCCTCGAACGTCTTCACTGAAGGCAGGTACGAGATGTGCGCGTAGCTTTTGCTTCCATCCAATGAGACATTGTCGCCGTTGGGCACATGCAGGGCCGCGGGGGCGCCGGAGCTGGCGGCGATCTGTGCGATCTGCGTGCCGGCCTGGGTATTGGCAGCAGCGACATTCGGCTTTTTCTTGCAGCTTGTCGGAAACAATGCCAGGAGCGCGATGACGGCTGTTGTGCCAACTGATTTCCAATTCAACCTGCGCGAGGAGATCGAACGTATTTTCATGGCCTCATTCCCGTCGGTTCCGTTGCGTGGCGTTTCGTTGTAGTGCCGCGTTCCATTAAAAGCAAGAGGATCGCTATTGGCGCTCAAGTTCGACGCGGCGATTGCGCGCCCGTCCTTCCATGGTGGCATTCGTTTCGATCGGACGGGAGGCGCCATAGCCATGAGGGGTAAGACGATCTGCCGCGATACCGTATCGAGAGACGAGCGCTTCTTTTACGGCTGCGGCGCGGCGATTCGACAGGTCGAGGTTAAATGCGTCGCCGCCGATGTTGTCGGTATGTCCGGAGACGTTGAGCTTCCAGTCGGGATTTTTATGCAGAATGTCGGATATTTGCTTCAGCACGACCTCGGATTCGGGCTTAATCGTAGCGCTGTTGAAATCGAAGTAAATTCCGTAGACTTCGACCGGCTTCTTATTTGCAAGTGTCTGCTCCATGCTGGAGGCCCCGCCGCCTCCACCACCACCTCCTCCACCTCCGCCTCCAGAGCCTGCATCTTGTGGTGGCGGTGGAAACGAAATCTTGATCGCCTGAAGGCCGGCGTCTTCCGGGCCGAGCGCGAACGCGAGCGTGATGGGGTTGGACGGTTGATCGAGGAAGTAGAAGTGGGCCTCATCGTCAGAAATTGAGCATTTCGCATGCACGGCGGGCAGTTCGACACGGACATCGTTGACCATTACCGGCGCAGAAACATCCTGAGGCTCGACCCTCTTGAGGGTGCAGGTGTACATCGATTGCCCATTTTTGTTTGTCGAGACGCTTTTATCGCCGCCCGGCAACGGGATGGCTATTCCCATAAATCCGAGACTTGGCGCGCCGAAATGAAATTCGACCGAATTGCCCGCGCGCAACTGGTTCAGCACCTCAGTCGAGGCGCTGATGGCGGTTGATCCGGGGAAATGTTCTGAGCGGGAAGCAAAGTACTCACTGTAACTCGTTGCGTTCTGAAGATCGGGCCCATCGATGGTGCGGGAACCATTGACGGTCTTGGGCTTCTCGCCCTTCGGAACCGGAAGATCGGCAGAATAATTGAGAATCACCTTTGCCGGTGACACGGTTTGCAGGATTTTGATCGACTCGTAGTCTCCGGATGCATCGTTCACAGCAGTGACAACGGTAAGCCCGGGTGCGAGTGGAATCTTCTGGTTCGAAGTGGCCGTCGAAACGGGCTTCCAGGCTGGTAATTTCACCTTGATGCCAGGGCCTTCGTGGCCGGTCTGCACGTTTTTTAGCCGCTCCGCGAGAGATTGGGCACGGACCACTGAACCGGTGATGAAAGCAAGCAGGGCACAGGCAGAGACGGTTGCCCATAATGGGCCTGTTCGGGCAAGCGACGCACGATGCGAGAGCGCGTTCATTCCTCTGTCCTTTGCGCGCGGCGCCTCAAGCGGACCCGAGCGGGTAATTTCAGATTTCCAAATGGCGAACGGCTTAACTGTCTCTCAGCAAAAAGCAGGAATCAAGCAGAATTCGGGAAGATAGCCCTTCGGAACTGGCTACCGCAATCTCCGTGAAAATGGTGCGCGATCCTCTTATTTCGTTTCAACAAAAAACAAGCAGCGGAATACCCGGATGAATGTGGACATTAGACCACACCCCGGGAAGAAAGGCGTGTACGCCGAAGGCACTGGAGTGCAAACCAGAGTTACCGTTCTGGTAACTCAGTCGACAGCAGCT
>PLTV01000038.1 GCA_003164635.1 Acidobacteriaceae bacterium | reverse complement strand
CGAACGTTGCATCGCTGACTTCCAAAACTCCTAAACCGGCCATGATCCTCCTTCGGTGACCCCGTTTCCTCAGTGTAACGGGAACCAAGCCTCTATGAGATGCGCAAAACGCAAGAAAGTCGCAATCGGGGCCGAGCGGGTTAACGGAGTTTCGGGGCGGAAAGTGCTGCGAAAGGAGGGCACTGCAGGGGGTGCGCAATTGCGAAAGTTTGACGGCAAATTAAAAGCGCCCGGATCCTTTCGGATACCGGGCGCTAGAGCAGCCCTNNCCCTCCCCCAGAACTGCCCACGAACCGAATGTAGGGGTTTGGCGGCTAAATAGCAAGGAATCTTAGGTAATTGCAACAAGTAATCACCGATAGGTGATTAGCCACTAAGGTAATATGGCGGTCAAAAAGTTGCGGTCGCGGCACGTTTGCGGGGGTTTGAATTTGCGCAATCGGAGGCATGAGAAATGGTCCGCTGGGATTGAGGAATTCTCGGGAAGCACAACCTTGAAAGGCGAAGGTGCCGGGGGTTGCGGATGAGTAACGAGGGGGAGAATTGGNNGGCTTTGAGGCGGGATGGCCCTTGGAAGGTGGAACGCAGTCACGGCAAGGATATTTTCGAGGTTGTTTCAGGTTAACTTCTTTGGTTTGATTCAGTTAGAGCGGAATACGGGAGGAAGTGATGGTCCTTTTCTTTTGTATCTCATTCTATGGGTTGAAGTTGCTCTCGATTCCGTTCCTAACGCGAATACGCGCGGAGGATGCGGAATTCTGTGCAAATGGCAATCGTGTTTTTGAAGTTGGCATTTAGCGCGACGAACGCCGTCTCTACGGGACTGGAATGATTTATTGGCGCCGCCTACCCCACGCTGAAGCGCGGGGCTAACGATCTTTGCGCCTCCGGCGCGGAATGCGGGCTATCTACGGCTAGCCCCGCGGGATGCGGGGCACCTATGCGCGCTTGCGGGCTGCCTGGCGCGGGGTGGGACACATTGTTCGGCTACGGTGTGCCCGGCGCAAGGAGCTTCTATGAAGCCCTGATTGCAGTGACTGTGGAGACGGTTGCGCCATCGGTGGAGAATTGGCAGGTGAGGAGGGCGGAGTCGGGCAGTCGCTGGACGGCGGTGCGGATGGCAGCGGAGGCGCGGGGGAGATCGTCTTGATCGGCCACGACGACGAGGACTGCGGGGCCGGCGCCGCTGAGGGCTGCGCCCAGGATGCCATGGGATCCAGCGAGCGGTAGGAGGCATGGCAGGAGTGGGCAGATGGGGGCGCGGTAGGGCTGGTGTATGCGATCGTTCATGGCGATGCGGAGCAGATCGCCGCGGCCCTGGGCAAAGGCGAGGCCGAGGAGCGACGCGGATTGGATGTTGGAGACGGCGTCGGCGCGGGAGTAGGACTCCGGGAGGACGGCGCGGGCGCGGCTCGTGGCGAGGGGCTCGGCGGGAAGTACGAGGATGGCACGCCAGGTGGCAGGCGGCGTGACATGGGCAACGTGGACGGTGCGACCCTGGTTGGCGGCGGCAACGAATCCACCAAGCCAGCAGGCGGCGGCGTTGTCGGGATGGCCCTCCAGAGCGGTGGCTTCTTCCAGTATCTGCTCGGAACTCCAGCCTAGCTGGCCAAAATGATTAGCCAGGGCGATGGCCGCCAGGCGTCCGGCGGCCGAGGAGCCGCAACCCATGCCCAGCGGAATGCCATTGGCCATGCGAATCGCCAACGGCACAATCGGGCGTTTCTGGTTGCGAAGAATCTCCTTATAAGCCTCTAGAATCAGGTTGTCTTCGAGCTGGGCGCATCGGCCCGAGTCGCGCCCGGTGGCGCCGATCGAAAACTCCTGTGCAGCCTTAGCCTCAATTTCAAGATAAAAGTCCAAAGCTACGGCCACTGCGTCGAAGCCGGGACCGAGATTTGCCGAGGTTGCAGGCAAACGGAGCTTCAGACAGCTTTGCCTTCCCTCATCGATTGTCGTGCTCATCCCACTTTGCCCTTCAGCGCAGCCAGCACAGCTGCAGGCGTAGCGTCTATCGAAATCGCATCGCGTCGCAGCGCTTCGATCTGCGCTTCCATGCCGCCCTTTTCTTCGTCTGTCAGCAGCGTTCCGCNNCGATGGTGTAATCGGCATCCTTGAGCGTATGCCCGGTCAGCACCAGAACCACGGTCTCGCCGGATCGGATCGCGCCCTTCGCGTGCAGCTTCTTCAACCCGGCCAGAGTAACGGCCGAAGCCGGCTCGCAGCCCAGCCCTTCAGCCCCCAACTCTGCTTTGGCAACTGCGATCTCGGTCTCGGTCACGTCCAGGCACCATCCGCCGCTCTCTTGAATCACGCGCGCGGCCTTGCGCCAGGAGGCCGGATTACCGATGCGAATGGCGGTGGCGCGTGTGTGCGCCTCCACCGGCTCAAGCGCCTCGCCCTGACTGGTCTCAAAGCTCTTCACCAGCGGATTGGCTCCTGCGGCCTGCATGACGGAGATGCGCGGCAGCCGCGCCACCAGTCCCAGCTCGCGCAGTTCGCGGAACCCCTTGCCCAACGCCGAGCTGTTGCCCAGGTTTCCTCCCGGAACAATCAAATGGTCGGGCACATTCCAGTCGAGCGCTTCCGCAATCTCGAATGCCGGCGTTTTCTGCCCCTCCAGCCGGTAAGGGTTCACCGAGTTCAGCAGATAGATGGGCGCTTCCTGCACAATCTGCGACAGCAAGCGCAGGCAGCCGTCGAAATCCGCCTTNNCAATCTTGCCCTCGGGAATCAGCACAAGGCTACGCATCCCGGCGCGGGCCGCATATGCTGCCATCGAAGCGGAAGTGTTCCCCGTGGACGCGCACGCAACCCACGTGAATCCGCGCTCGCGCGCCACGCTCAGCGCCG
>PLTV01000075.1 GCA_003164635.1 Acidobacteriaceae bacterium | reverse complement strand
TGCGCCGAGCGACTGGCTGATGGCGTTGATCGCCGAGATTTCGGGCGAGTCGCCGAGCCGTGATGGCGACCAGTTGCTGTTGACCGAAGATTTGCATCTGGACAGCCTGGGGCGCGTGCAGTTGGCCGCGGCGATTGAGGAGCGGACCGGAATCGCTGCGGAGAACGGATTGTGGGACCGGGTGCAGACCGTTGGAGATCTGCGGCGGCTGGTTCGATTGGACGTGCAAATTTCACAGGCGGATCCTTTGCAGGCAAACTCTGCGATGGTTCCCATCGAAGAGAGTGCTGTGGTGGTGGAGCAAGACCGAACTGTTTCTGCCGCGGCTCAGGCACCGAATTCGATTTATGCCCGTTGGCCTTGGTGGCCGATTGTGGGCTGGCTGCGAGCGCTGTTCGTTGAAGCTGTTGTGCGGCCTTTTGTGTGGATTCTGAGCAAGCCCCGCGTGATTTTCACTGCGCCTGTGAATGCGGTTGAACCGATGCTGATTGTTGCCAACCATGTAACGAGTTTCGACGGGCCGCTGATTGAATATGCGCTTCCCGCGGCGATTCGGCGGCGCATTGCGATTGCCATGTCGGCCGAGATGCTCGGCGCATATCGCCACTTTGAGAACGCTGACCGAGGGACACAGCGGGGCCGTTTCTTTTTGCCGGGCCCATTCATTTACGCGGCTCTGACTGCGCTTTTCAACGTCTTCCCCCTGCCAAGGCAGCGCGATTTTCAGCGCAGTTTTGCGCATGCGGGCGAGGCGTTGGACCGCGGAATGCACGTTCTGCTTTTCCCGGAGGGCACACGCTCCGCCGATGGGAGGTTGGCGCAGTTTCGTCCGGGGATCGGACTGCTGGCGAAGCAATCCTCAGCGCCGGTGCTGCCTGTGGCCTTGCGCGGCCTGGGGGAGTTGAAGCAACGAGGCCGCGGCTGGCTGCGGTCGGGCACAGTGGAAGTTGTGGTGGGAAAGCCGATTCGCTTTGCACCGGATGCGAGCGAGAGCGCCATCACGGCACAGCTTCACGGCGCCGTGGAAGAGCTTCTAGGGCAGGATGAAGCGCGCCTTTAGACCTGAAAAATGTTGATTTTAGTCGGCACAAGCGAATCAACCTTTAGACGAAAGCGGGATAAGTTTTTCTCTTGAAGAAAAAGAAAAAAAGGGTATTTCTGCAAATAAGTTCCCTTCTTTCAATGGTTTACGAGAGCCCTTCCGCTGCAAAAATTAGATTCTAAAGGACTTCTTTGCAGATTCTAGATTCCAAATGACTTACGGACGTCTTCGTGGAGGGATCGAGGTGACATTGCGGGTGCACGGCCGGAGTTTGCGCTTTGGAGCCTTTCGGGACAGCAGCGAAGACGACAGCAGATTTTTGTCTGAGGTTAATACGTTTGATTCGGTTGAGGGCGATGGAAAGCCTGTTGACTTGGGAGCGCTGTCGGCGCTTTCGTTACGGTCTTTTTTCGACTGCTACCTGGATTGTGCGCCGAAGGGCGGAAATTAAGTGCAACGGGGGAGCGAGATTTTTGCACATTCTTTTGTCCCCGGTGCCCAAGTGCGAGGAACCGGGGGCACCCTCAAGACACACGCCGGAGTTGGATTTTCGGATTCGCCGGTCAGGCCATGTGCTCTCCCACCCTTCGCTAGAGACAAGCGAAGGACGGGGCACCCATTTCGTAGGCGGTCAAGAGACCCCGTCCACGGGGTTCGTGGCTACCCAGAATCCCGGGTTCGGGAAATGATGCCTTGACTATCTACATAACTGTATTGTAGATAAACATAGTATCGACAGACGAAGCGATATTGCCATCGCGGCGGCCTGCGAACGACGCTTTAGATCCAACCCGGTTCCGAAGGGGGCGAGCGATGCCGTCCAGACACAAGCTGACCATGCAAATCCGAATGCTCTTCGGCCGCAAGCGGTCGGCTCAGCAATTGCAGGATGAACTCCACTTTCATCTCGACCAGCAGATAAGCGAAAACATGGCATCGGGCATGACGCCGGAGGACGCGCGCCAAGCGGCAATCCGCGCCTTCGGCGATCCGCGGCTGGTACGAGAGCAAGCCAGAGCGACGTGGAACTGGTACAACCTTGTGAAAATTGGCCGCGACCTGAAATACGGAGTTCGCACATTATTGCGCTCGCCGGGTTTTGCCATCGTTTCTGTATTGGTAATGGCGTTGGGAGTGGGCGCGACCACATCGCTTTTCACCATGGTGCGCGCGGTTCTTCTGAGGCCTCTTCCGTTTCGCGATTCCGGCAAGCTGGTGATGCTCTATGAGCATTTCAGGGAAGCGAAGAGCGGGGACGGGTTCAACGCAGTTGCGCCGGGAGATTATCGCGACTGGCGCAGCCAGACTCACGGGTTTGAAGATATGGCGGCCATGCGCGGCTACGGAGGCATTGTCTCCGGTGTCCATTCCGAGCTACCGGAGGTGGTGCAGAGCGCGGGCGGCTCGGCGAATCTTTTCCCATTGCTGGGCGTGACACCTGTTTATGGCCGCTTGTTCACAGAAGCCGAGGATACGCCGAAGGCCGAGCCCGTGGTGCTGCTCACCTGGAGTTTCTTCCAACGCCGTTTTGCGGGCGATGCCTCGATCATCGGGAAGCAAATTCACCTGGACACGATTCCGACCACGGTGATTGGCGTGCTTCCGCAGTGGTACAGCTATCCCGATGCGCGGATCCAGTTCTGGATGCCGTATGCGCAGACTTTCACGCCGCAGGACTATGGGGAGCACGATGGCCACCAGAGCAAGGTGGTGGCGCGTCTGAAGGCGGACGGGAACGTTGGCTCGGCAACGCGTGAAGTGGCCACGCTGCAATATCAAATTCACCTTGCCAACGCCTCGAAGCCTGTGGCCGAAGACGTGTGGTCACGCCCGATGATCGACGACGTGGTGAAAGACGTTAAGACGCCTTTGCTCGTGTTGCTCTCTTCAGTCGTGTGCATGCTCTTGATCGCCTGCCTGAATGTTTCAAACCTGCTGGTGGCGCGCTCGGCGGCCCGCCGCAGAGAGGTGGCAATCCGCGGAGCGCTGGGCGCTGGGCGCGTGGCTCTCATCCGCGAGCAGATGACGGAGACGCTGCTGATCTGCGTGGCAGGAGGCGGACTTGGACTGCTGCTGAGTCTGGCTTCAACGCAATGGCTAGCGGCACACTGGCGCAACCTGCCGCGCGCCGATACTGTTCATGTGGATGGGTGGGTCTTCGCGTTCAATCTTGGGCTGGTGGCGGCGACGGCCATGCTGGCCGGGTTGCTTCCCGCATTTTCATCCACCGGCAGAGATTCGCTCGCAGCGTTGCGGGAGTGTTCGCGATCGGTTGGCGGAAGCGGCTCGCGAGCCGGTCTTCGCAAGGTAATGCTGACGGTGGAGATTGCGCTGACGGTGACGCTGTTGGCCGCTGCCGGGCTGCTTTTTCACAGCTTCGTGCGCCTGCGCACCGCCGATCTCGGCTGTCGCGTCGATCATGTGCTGACGATGAGGTTCGGCCTGCCCGAAATTCAATACGACACACGCGAGAAGGTTCTGCTCTTCCACGAGTCGCTTCTGGAACGCGTTCGACGGCTACCCGGCGTATTGGGAGCAGCGCTGGTTTCGACAGCCCCCGGATCAGGCCCCGAGGGCGACCGGGTTTTCACTCTCCTGGAGAGGCCGGCTCCCAGTTCAAGCATTCAAGACGTGGCCCTGACACGCACCGCGGACCCGCAATACTTCAGCGTGATGCAGATTCCGCTGCTGCGCGGCCGCGTGTTTACGGAGCACGAACGCCTGCACAATGACCATTACGTGGTGGTGAGCAAGCAATTCGTGAATCAGTACCTTGCAGGCGACGACCCGATCGGCAAGCACATCCGCACCGGCTGGGATGACAAGGTGGAAGACTACGAGATTATCGGTGAAGTTGGCGACACACTCTACGATGTGGTGAAGCCGGTATTGGCAACGATGTATTTCCCGATCCTCTCCGGCATTCCCGACCGCACCAGCGAGGCAACGATCGTTATCCACACCTCGGTGGATCCGCTGGCAATATCGACACCGGTGCAAAAGCAGATCTCGTCGATTGAGCCGGAGCTGCCGGTTTACAACGCGCTGACCATGGACCAGATTCTGAACAAGGCCACGGCGAGCCAGGGTTTCGCAGCAAACCTGGTGCTGGCCTTCGCAGGGATTTCGTTGCTTTTGGCGGGTGTGGGTCTTTATGGAGTTTTGTCGTACCTGGTCACACAACGTTCCGTTGAAATCGCTATTCGAGTCGCGCTGGGGGCGCAGCGTTCGGAGGTGCTTCGGGTGGTGCTGGTGGACGGACTGATGCCGGTTTTCTTTGGCGCCGCTACGGGCCTGGCGGGAGCAGTTGTGGCAGGGTCGCTGATTCGATCGATGCTCTACGGAGCGAGCCCTTACGATCCAGTGGTGATGGCAGGAATGGTGGGCGGCTTGCTGTTTACGGCGGTGGTGGCATGCGTGGTACCGGCATGGCGGGCCTCAAGGGTGGACCCAATGCGGGCGCTACGTTCGGATTGACAAGGCCTGTTTTCGAAGGCGCTCAAAAATAGGGACAGGCGAACTTTGCAGCTTGGCGCCGAATCAAGTTGCGGCCGTGCGGCTAACTTGGCCGGGCGGGTTTGAAGTAGCAGGTTCCGCCTGCCAGCACGGGGGTCCAGAGCGAAGGGTCGGCGGGCTGCTCGCTTGAGCCGAGAAAGAGAATTCCATCGGGGGCCAGGAGGCGGTGAATTCCGCTCAAGAGGTTTTTCCGCGTCTGCTGAGAAAAGTAGAGCATGACGTTGCGCAGAAAAATGACGTCGAACCGGTCATCGACGCGGAGGAAGGGCAGTTGCGGGGCGCAGAGATTGGCCTGGCGGAAGTTGCACAATTTTTTCAATTCCGGTTTGGCGAACCAATCTTCACCCTGGTGATCGAAGTAGCGAACGACGAAGCGTGCGGGAAGCCCGCGGTTGATTTCGATGCGGTGATAGCGGCCGGACTGCGCTCGTTCGACCACTTCAGAAGAGATGTCTGTGCCTTCGATGCGCTGGTTCCAACCGCGGAGAAGAGGGAAATGCTCCAGCAGCATCATGCCGAGGCTATAAGCTTCCTGGCCGGTGGAGCAGGCGGCGCTCCAGAATCGCAGCGAGCGCGTATGCTTGCGCGCTTCGATGAGCCTGGGGAGCAAATCAGTTCGCAGCAGTTCGAAGGGGCGGCCGTCGCGAAAAAAGCTGGTCTCGTTGATGGTCATGGCCTCGGCAATGGAGTGCTCAAGGGACACATCTCTTCTGGATTTGAGACGCCGCACGAGTTCGTCGAGATGGGAGATGCCATGGTTGCGCAAGAGCCGGGTGAGGCGGGTGTCGAAGAGGTAGTCGCGCGATGGGTCGAGCACATTCTGAGAGAGTCCCCAGACCAGCTGACGGAGGTAGGTGTAGTCGACGCTCGATGAAGTTTCCATGTGTCAGCTCACGGATTCCCGAAGCAGGCGCGCCTCGTTGTGCATGCGATTGGCAAGCCGAAGGATCTCGAATCCAATGTCGTGAAGGGGGAGCACTTTCTGGGCGAGGCCTGCCTGGACGACGGCGCCGGGCATGCCCCAGACGGTGCTGCTGGCTTCGTCCTGGGCGATGACAACGCCGCCGCGATCGCGAATGACGCGGCAACCCAACATTCCGTCGGAGCCCATGCCGGTTAATACAACGGCGAGCACACCTGCGCCATAGACCGCGGCGACGGAGCGGAAGAGGACGTCGACGGCGGGACGGCAGTGATTTTCGGGGGGGCCTTGACTCAACTGGAGCGTGGGTGGGGAGCTGGCGTGGGCGGCGGCGAGCACCTCCATGTGCCAGTTGCCGCGCGCGATGGAGANNCGCTCGGCAAAGAGGCGGGTAAAGAGCTCGGGCATGTGCTGGACGACGAGGACCGGCAAAGGAAAGTCGGCCGGGAACTGGGGGAGGAGAATGTCGAGTGCGGCCGGACCGCCAGTGGAAACGCCGATGGCGAGGACAGCGGGCTGCGCAGCGGACGTGGCATTGCGCATCTGCTGGATTCTGGAGAGGGCGGCAGGGGGTTGGAAAAATCCTGGAGACAGCGGGGCAGCGCCTCTGAACGGCCTGGCATTCGATACTGGCTGCGCGGCGGGTGACACTCTGGCCAGCGCGTGGATTTTCGGCCTTAAATCGTTGCCCAGAGCTTTGGCTGCAGCTTCGCGATCGGCTTGTCCGCTGGGTTTGGCAACATAATCGGATGCGCCGCTTGCGAGGGCCTCGATGGTTACCTGGGCACCGCGCTGGGTGAGTGCGCTACAGACGATGACGGGCATTTTGTGGCCGCGGCGCCGCAGTTCGCGCAAGGTTGCCAGGCCATCCATGACAGGCATTTCCACGTCGAGCAGGATCAGATCGGGACGCAGGGCGCCGATGCTGTTGAGCGCTGCTTCTCCGTCGGCGGCAGTCCCGACGACGTCGAGGAGCGGATCGGCGGAGACCACAGAGCGAAGCAGGCTGCGCATGACGGCCGAATCGTCGACGATGAGAATTCGCAATGGGCGTGACCGTTCCATGTTCACTCCGCTTCGAGACCGAGCATGGCGAGTTTCTCGCGCAGGGCATCGCCATCAAAGGGCTTCATCAGGTACTCGTCGGCGCCGGCATCGAGGGCGCGCTCGATGAAGGTGTTCTCCGCTTCGGTGGTAACCATCATCACCTTCATGTCGGCGAAGCCATCGGCGCGCAGTTGTTTCAACATGGAGAGGCCATCCATAACCGGCATATTCCAATCGATGAGGGCCAGATCGACGGTGGCGTTGGTGTGCAGCTGGTCAAGGGCGGCCTGCCCGTCGGCCGCTTCGAGACATTCGATTCCGCGCTTTTCGAGCAATCCGCGCAGGTAGCTCCTGATAAAGCGCGAATCATCGACGATCAGTGCACGCATGATTTCCCTCCTGGCGGTACTGCTCACTCAGGGTCGGAAGTGTCGAGGTACGATGGCCGCGACGGGTGGAGCGAATTCGCTGAACAAGAGGGTTGACCGGCCGCAAACACGCATCGGTGCTGGTCCATCAGGAATCCTCAAGTACGCGGGACTGCCGGGGATCGAGACGGACGGGATTGAGCATAACGAGGAGACCCTTGGGCAATTTGTAGGCACCGTCAAACAGGTTGCGCCGCCGCTCATCGAGGGTGGAGGGATTGGGCTCGTAGTCGTCGCTTGAGACCGTCAAGACCTCGGAAACGGAGTCAACCAGGAGACCAAAGCAGCCAGTCGCGCTTTCGAGGACGAGGATGTCCTGAAGGCCTTCGGCGGGTGGAAGGTCGAGCAAGTGGCGGAGGCTTACCGTGGTGAGCACATCGCCGCGGTAATGAACCAGGCCGCCCACGTAGGCAGGAGCCAGAGGCACCGGCTGGGGCCGCGCCCCACCAACGATCTCGAGAATGTGCGAGATGGGGATGCCGAACAAAGTTTTGGCCAGCCGCACCGAGCAGATCTCTGCCAAGACCGCCGAGCTATCTCCGTTTCGCGCCACAAGGTCCGCGCTTTTCATCGTGCCGCCTCCGCCATGCCGCTGCTGAATTGATCGCACTACTTCGCCTCTCCGCGACCTGCCGGAAGAGCCGGGAGACCTTGAAGCGACACGATGCTGGTGACGTGGTCTTTCAACAGCGTGATGCCGTCAGCCGGGGCGCGGCTTCCGGCTTCAAACAGGTCAACGCCGGCTGCCACATCGAGCACATGCGAGACAGCGATGCCTACCTGCCGATTTCCTTCGCGGCAGACCACGACAATGATCTGGGTTGCGGGATCGGCGGACGAAGCCAGGATGCCACCCGAATCCTCGACCGGCAGAAGTTGACCGGCGAAGTTGAGAACCGGCCGATATCCGATGTACTCAATCCGCGAAACCGGCTGCTGCTCGATGCGCAGCACATCGGCAAGCGGGACGGCAGCCTTGCGGCCGGCAACCTCGACGAGGAGGTATTCGGGGCTCTTGGCGGTTTCTGCCTCAGTTTCTGCAATCGCGCCGCGGCCTGATTGTTCTTTGCCGATGGAGTGGACGCCGGCCTTGGATGCGATGGCGCCGGGATCCAAAATCAAGGCAAGGTCCGCATTGCCGAGGACGGTTGCTCCGGAATAGAGTCCGATGTCTTTCAAGACAGTGCTGAGGGGCTTGACCACAATCTCCTCCGGGTCGGCGAGTCCGTCGACGACGAGTCCGAACTGGCGGCCGTCGGCGTTGAGCACGGCGATAAAGCGATCGCCGCCGGACATTTCGCTTAACGGTTTGCCGGGAATCAGCAGGCGGTCGAGAAGAACGAGGGGAAGCAGTTTGCCGCGAAGGCGATAGAGGGGCGCGCCTTCGATCC
>PLTV01000285.1:6525-11654 GCA_003164635.1 Acidobacteriaceae bacterium | reverse complement strand
GTCAGCTCAACACGGTTGTCGGCGCCCGTCTTCCGCATCAGCCTTCCTACATGGGCCTTCACCGTGCGCTCTTCAATGCCGAGCTGGTGCGCAATCTCCCGATTGGAACGCGCCAGCAGGATCAATTCGAGCACCTCATTTTCGCGGGTCGTCAGGTGTGGCGCGACGGTCGGCGCAGAGTCCGGCGCTTTAAGGAGCCTGTCCACCAGCTTCGAAAGCAACCGACGCGATGCCCAGATCGAGCCGCTTGTCACGGTTTCGAGCGCGTGCCGAACCGTGGATGCGTCCGCATTCACGTCCAGATATGCCCGCGCGCCCGCGATGATCGATTCCAGCACCACCTCGTCCTGCCCTTCCGGGCCAATCACGATTACGTGCAGCGAAGGACGAACCCGGCGGACCGAATCGAGCAGCGCGACACCGCCGTCTGCAGCCTGCATATCCAGGACAAGATAATCGATGTCTGTGCGTGTGAGCAGATCGGACAAAGTGCCGGCGACGGGGAACAAGGCGGATTCGCCATTCTCTTCCGGCAAATCAAAAACTGTAGTCAGACCTTCAAGACGGATAGGATGATCCGAAACTAATCCGATGTTCATGGCCCCGGTGTTGCGCATGGAAAAATCGTCCCTTCCCAATTCCATGTATGGGCTTTGCCGATTTTTCACGCCGTCAGGGATAGAGCCTGGCAACGCATTCCGTTTTCACCGAATTGAAGCACAAGTCCCAGCGGCCTTCCCCAGCCTTCAAACGCTAAAGTTTGGGAAGCACGATTCCCTGCTGATTCTGGTACTTGCCTTTCCTGTCCGCGTAGCTTATTTCGCAAACTTCATCGGAACGAAAGAACAAAATCTGGCACAACCCCTCGTTGGCATAGACCTTGGCCGGTAACGGCGTGGTATTTGAAATCTCAAGGGTCACAAAACCCTCCCACTCCGGCTCGAATGGCGTCACGTTCACAATGATCCCGCAACGCGCATAGGTCGACTTTCCAACGCAGATCGTCAGTACATCCCTGGGAATACGAAAGTATTCAATAGAGCGTGCCAACGCGAAGGAATTCGGGGGAACAATCACCGAGTCCGCCTGCACTGAAACGAACGACCGCTCGTCAAAGGCTTTGGGATCGATGATTGCGCTGTTCACATTGGTGAATATTTTAAATTCGTCTGAAACTCGAAGGTCATACCCATAAGAAGAAAGACCGTAGGAGATAACGCCCTCGCGCACCTGCTTTTCGCTGAAAGGCTCAATCATCCGGTGCTTGAGCGCTTGCTCCCGGATCCAACGGTCACTTTGTATGGACATGGTACCCCTGAATTGATTTGCCGTTTCCTGTCCGGCAAAATTTGACGGCGGCGGAAAGGTTTTCGTTGATTCTACGGAAGCCGCCCTCCGATTGACAATCATCCACAACAATTTTCAGGCTTTTGACTCAATAGGTGTGACCGGCGGCACGTCGCCGCCCATTCGTTCCCTCGAAAAATGCCGATTTCCACTTTTGGACTATTCCTAAATCCCAGCAAAACCTGTAGCATCAACACCGTAAGTCGTAGTACAGTCATTCCAGTCGCGCCAGCGAGGTCACCCCTTTGATCAAACAGGACATCGTCCATCACGTAATCGAGCGCACGGGCCTGCCGCGAACCAAGGCGGAGGCTGCGGTGGATACGGTCTTCGAAGGCCTGAAACAGGCCCTCGCGGCCGGCGAGCGCATCGAATTGCGCGGATTCGGCGTTTTTAGCGTTCGTGCCCGCAAAACAGGTATCGGTCGCAATCCCCGCACCGGCACCGAAGTGAGCATAACCCCGGGTAAAGCTGTTCGCTTCAAACCGGGCAAAGAATTGCACTCATTGGACAACGGTGCCGCACCGCATAGCTGAGCCAACCGTATCGGTCGACGCGCCCTCCATCCAACATTCAGGTGAGGGCGCCCTTGTGCGGCCCAGGCCCGGTTCGTCGCCTGAATACCCCCTCGCCGTCGCCTCCGCTACACGGACGAAAGCTCCCGCGCGCTCGCGTTTCCGCGAATACGGCCTGCCCCTGCTTCTGCTCGGCATCAGCGTTCTCACCACAACCGCCAACGGCGCTCGCTTCATGCAGAACTTCCTTGAAGGCCTGCCGCCCGTTGTGCGCGACAGCGACCTCTGGCCCTGGGGCTGGCTCGCCGATCACCCCGAAATGTTCAAGACCGGCTGGGCCTTCTCCTTTTCTCTGCTCGGCATCCTCCTCATCCATGAGTTCGGTCACTACTTCGCCTGCCTCCATCACAAAATTCGCGCCACGCTTCCCTGGGTTCTGCCCGCTCCCACCCTCAGCGGCACGGCCGGCGCCGTCATCCAGATCCGCAATCGCATTCCCAATCGCGATGCCCTCATGGACGTCGGCTTCTACGGACCCCTCGCCGGCTACATCGCCTCCACCATCGCCGTCGCTGTCGGCTTCGCTCTCAGCTTCCACACCTCGGCTAACGCGCCCTCCGCAATCGTCGTCTTCGGCAGTGAACCGCTTTCGATTCGCCTCATCCACGGCATCCTGGTGCAATGGGATCCTTCCATTCCTTCCTTCGATCACATTGCGCCGCACCCCGTCCTCGTCGCCGGCTGGATCGGCCTCTTCATTACCTCGCTCAATCTCATTCCCGGCGGCCAACTCGACGGCGGACATATCCTCTACTCCGTCTCGCCCAAAGCCCACAAAGTTGTCACCAACTTTCTCCCTATCCTGCTCTTCATCCTGGGAACGCTCTACTGGGTCGGCTGGATCCTCTGGGGCATCTTCCTCATGATTCCCGCCATGCGCCATCCCAAGGTCTCCGTCACACCCGCGCTCAGCGAGCGCCGCGTCGGTCTTGCCGTAGTCGCCGTGATCATCTTTCTGCTCACCTTTACCCCCACGCCCTTTCATGACAATTCCCTCATGCACTTCTTCCACATCGACCCCTTCCGCTCCGCCCCCTAGCCACATGCGGTGGGAAAGACGCTCGCAGAAGACATCGGAGGGAGCAGGGATTTTCAACCTCCTGAAAGACATCGGAGGGAGCAGGGGGTTTCAACCCCCTGAAAAAATGCCCCAAAGAATGCGGCCTTCAGGCCCGGGCTCGAACGGCCGTGTCCTTTCCTCTCGCGCAAAGGTGGGAAAGCACAAACCCCCTGCGAGCGAACAGCGAGCGTCTGCCCCACCGCAGGTGGTTACATCAGCCGCAGCGCATCCACATCGACCACTAGATTCCGCCGCGGAACGGCCGCCCCGTCCGCATGCCCAAGCATTCCGCGCAAAGCCGCGTTCAATGCCTTGCGCGACGAGGCTTTGAGAATCAAATGGAACCGATACGTCCCTTTGATCCGCGCAATCGGCGCCGTGCACGGCCCCAGCACGCGCACACCTTCGGGCGCCGTCTTCTGGAACCATTTGCCGATCTCGCCCGACCACGCCGCCGCCTCTTCCAACTTCTGCGATTGCACCAGCACGTTGGCGAGCACGCCGAACGGCGGGTAATGCATCCAGCGCCGGAACTTCAGCTCGCGCTCCACAAAACTCGCGTAGTCATGCTTGCTCGCTGCCAGAATCGCATAGTGATCGGGATAGTAGGTCTGCACCACCACGCGCCCCGGCAAGTCGCCGCGGCCCGCGCGCCCCGAAACCTGTGTCATCAGCTGAAACACGCGTTCGGCCGCACGGAAATCCGGCATGGAGAGCGAGTGATCGCAGCCCACCACGCCCACTAGCGTCACGCCGTGAATGTCGTGGCCCTTCGCAATCATCTGTGTTCCCACCAGCAGATTGATTTCGCCGGAATGCAATCGCGCCAGCAGCCGTTCCAGATCGAAACGTCCGCGCACCGTATCGCGATCCATGCGCCCGATGCGCGCTCCGGGAAAAATCTCCGCCAGCCGCTCTTCGCCCTGTTCCGACCCGGCGCCCAGGTAGTAGAGATGCTCGCTCTCGCATTTCGGGCATCGTGCGGGAACCGTACGCCGATAGCCGCAATAATGGCACTCCAGCCGCTGCCCTTCACGCGCAACGCCCGCGTCCTCGGCCGGGGGCTTGTGATGCGTCAGCGAGATCGCGCAGTTCTGGCACTCCAGCTTCTCGCCGCAGGCACGGCACATTACCGCAAACGAATACCCGCGCCTGTTCAACAAAATCAGTGCCTGCTCCCCACGCTCCAATGCTGCGTGTGTCTGCTCAATCAACGCACGAGAGAAAAGTGAATCCTGGCCCGTCTGCTGAAACTCGCTGCGCATGTCGATGAGCTCCACCTCGGGCAGCGGGCGATTCATCACGCGATCGCGCATCTCGATCCGCGCATATTTGCCGCGCACCGAGTTCTGCCACGTCTCCAGCGCCGGCGTTGCCGAGCCCATCACCACCACCGCTCCCGCAAGCTTGGCGCGCATCACCGCCACATCGCGCGCGTTGTAGCGCGGCGTCTCTTCCTGCTTGTAACTCTGGTCGTGTTCCTCATCCACAAGAATCAAGCCCAGATTCGGCGTCGGAGCGAAGATGGCACTGCGCGTCCCCACAACAATCGGCGCATCCCCGCTGCGGATGCGCCGCCACTGCTCGCTGCGTTCCTCCGGTGTGAGCGCGGAGTGAAGCAGCGCCACGCGCCGTCCAAATGCTCTGTCCAGAAGACCTGCGCTTTGCGGAGTGAGGCCGATTTCGGGCACGAGCAAAATGGAGGCAAGGCCGCGGTCAAGCGCGCGCTGCATCGCAGCCAGGTAAACCGCTGTCTTCCCCGATCCCGTTACGCCGTGGAGAAGAAACGGTCGAAAGCCCCCGAGCGCGCCGGCAATCGAAGCCAGTGCCTCGGTCTGAGGCTCACTCAGTCGAATCGCTTCACCGCTTGGCCGAATGCCTCCCAGGCGAAAAACGCGCGGCCGCTCGTCGATGCGCACCAGACCGCGCCGTACCAGTGTCTGTAGCGTGGAAGAGGACAATTCCCGCGCCCGTAGCTCAGCCAGCGCAAGTTCACCGTCGTTGGCCGCCAACTCCGCCAGAATCTCCTGCTGCTTGTCGGTGAGCTTTGGCAAGCGAGCTTCGGGCACCAGAACAACGAAGCGCTCGGTACGGCTCGCGTCGCGTTCCGCCGCAGCGGTTTCGCGAGCAATCCACTTGCGGCGAAC
>PLTV01000285.1:4162-6472 GCA_003164635.1 Acidobacteriaceae bacterium | reverse complement strand
AAACGGTCCGCCGCACCTCTGCCATCAACGGCAACATGCCGCGCAACACCTCGCCCAGCGGCGCCAGGTAGTAGCCGGCCATCCACTCCGCTAGGCTCAGCAGTTGCTCGCTGAGAAGCGGTTCGTCGTCAAGGACTGTCTCGATCTGCCGAACCTCGACATCGGGCGGAGCCGCAACGTTCAGCGTCACCACCACGCCGATCAGCTTCTCGTTGCGGAACGGCACAATAACGCGCGCCCCGCGCGGCGGATTCTGCCCTTCCCCAACGGCATAGGTGAACAAGCGGTCTAAAGGAACGGGCAACGCGACTTCGCAGCAGTCGGGCATCGTGGGCAACCCTCAGTGTAGGGGATTCGGCAGTGCGAAGACGGACTGTGGATATCGGGGAACTGGGATCACTCGCAACCCCGGCCCCACGGATTACAATTCATTGCTGATGACACCCAAAGCCGAATCCGCGCCCGCTCCCGCTCCTGTCGTTGTTGCACCCATTCCCTTATCCAGCGCCAAGCCCCCCATTACGATGACCATTGATATCGGCGGCTCGGGCCTCAAGGCCATGCTGCTTGACGCCAGGGGAAAACCAGTGAGCGAGCGCCAGCGCGTAGTCACACCGGAAGTCCCGACGCCCAACGCCGTTCTCAAAGGCCTCGACGAGCTGCGCAAGCTGATGGGCAATTTCGATCGCGTCTCGGTCGGATTCCCCGGTGTCGTCAAGCACGGCTGCACCTTCGGCGCCTTCAACCTGCATCCGCTGTGGGCAGGTGGATTTCCCCTGCAGGCGGAATTGGAAAAGCGCTGGAAGAAGCCCGCGCGCGTGGGCAATGACGCCGATGTCGCCGGCTACGGCGCCATCAAGGGCGACGGCGTCGAGTTGGTCCTGACGCTCGGCACCGGCCTCGGTGGCGCGCTCTTCACCAACGGCCATCTTTGCCCGGGGCTCGAGATCGGCCACCACATCTGGCGTAAAAAGGGCATGACCTACGAGGATTACCTCGGCCGCCGTGGCCTGGATAAATTCGGAAAAAAAGAGTGGAACAAGCTCTTGCAGGAAGCCATCAAGACCACCGAAGCCCTTTTCAACTGGGACCATCTCTATCTAGGCGGCGGCAATACCAAGAAGTTCGATTTCACGCCACCCAAGAATGTCGAGATTGTCTCCAACGAAAGTGGCCTGCTGGGCGGCGTCTATCTCTGGAAAGACCAGGCCTGACAGCAACGCACCCCGAAGTGTTCATCCTTTTTGCAGCTTTCGATTTGCATGCAATTTCGGCTTGTTGGCGCACAATCGATCTAGATCGATTGCCAAAAGGGGATCACTCACAGAATCTCGGGGCAAAAAGGGCCCGTAAGTCCTTATCTGTCTAGATTCTGCAAATAACTCCTTTGGAATGAAGAATTTGGAAGGAAGAGCGCCCTCTATCCGACTGAAACAAAAGGATTTCTTTACAGAAACCCCCTTTTTTTTATTTTTTTATTTTCGCGAAAAGCAGCGGCACTAGGCTGCAACAGCGCCACGACCAACAGGTAGCCGGACAAATCTCAACCCAAAAATGTTCCGGAATCGCTCTAAGCCTTCGCGGGCGGCTTCAAACCCAGCTCGCGCATGGCGATCTGTAGATCGGCCCAGGCTTCTTTCTTCTGCCGCGGATCACGCAGTAGATACGCCGGATGATAGGTGATGATTAACTGGCTGCCGCGAAACGTATGCACCCGGCCCCGCACACCGGCTAAAGGCTGGCGCGACCCAAGCAGATATGTCGCCGCCGTTGCCCCCAGCGCTACAAGCACCTGTGGCCGAATCACATCGATCTGCCGGAAGAGGAACTGCGAGCAGGTATTGCCTTCCTCAGGCTCCGGGGTGCGATTCCCGGGCGGGCGGCACTTCACCACGTTGGCAATGTAGACCTCTTCGCGCTTCAGACCCATCGCCGTAATCATGTTGTTGAGCAACTGTCCCGCCTTGCCGACAAAAGGGATGCCCTGCGCGTCTTCGTCCGCCCCAGGCCCCTCACCTATAAACATCAGGCGCGCGGCAGGCGATCCGTCGCCAAAAACAATCTTGTGCCGGCCCTTGTGCAACTCGCAGCGGGTGCAATCGCCAATATCTTCGCGAATGATCTGCAGAAAGGCCGGACGTTCCGACACGGGGACGCTGGTCTGTTCCAGCGGTGGAGTTGCAATTGGCTTGCGAGCAGCGATGGCTTGTTCCTCCGGGTCCGTTGACGAGCGAGTGGAAAAGGTTTGCGTCTCCTCATCTTCCGTCCTCGCCGCCAAAGTCGGAAGCGGCGAGCCAGGCGCGGGATCAC
>PLTV01000285.1:0-4021 GCA_003164635.1 Acidobacteriaceae bacterium | reverse complement strand
GCAAGCAGGCGTTTAGGCATCTCGTGGAGTTCGATGGACGTCGTCAACGTGAGAAATGTCGCCGCGTTCGAATCGGCTTCGATTCCCACACCATCGCCGGTTACGGTATTGACGATAATCGCGTCCGCGCCTTTGCGCAGAAGCTTGGAGCGCCCATTCTCCATACGATTCTCTGTCTCCGCGGCGAAGCCAACGATCAGTTGGCCGGGACGCCGTCGCCGCACAACCTCGGCGAGAATGTCTTCTGTGGGAGCCAATTCCAGCGTAATCGGACCGGTGCGCTTCAGCTTCTGATCGGAAACGGCAACAGGGCGATAATCGGCCACCGCGGCCGCCTTGATCACCAGTGTGGCTTCATGCAACCGCGCAAGAACGGAGTCCTTCATCTCTTCGGCAGTCGTCACTTTGACCAACTCGCAATGTGCCGGCGGATGCAACGCCGAGGGCCCGCTGATCAGAATCACCTTGGCGCCTCGGCTTCGCGCCGCATCGGCCAGAGCATAGCCCATTTTTCCGCTGGAACGGTTGCCGATAAACCGGACAGGATCCAACGCCTCGCGCGTTCCCCCGGCAGTGACGAGCACAATCTCACCGGCCAGGTCATGACGATGCCCCATGGCGCTGAACACCGTGTGGGCGATCGCTTCGGGCTCTGCCATGCGTCCGGCCCCCACCATGCCGCAGGCCAGCGCACCCGTTCCAGGCTCGATGATCTGCACGCCACGGCGGCGAAGCGTTTCAAGGTTGGCCTGCGTCGCGGGATGCTCCCACATGTTCACATTCATGGCTGGAGCCACCAAGACAGGGGCGCGCGTTGCCAGATACATCGTGCTCAGGAAATCGTCGGCGATGCCGTTGGCGAATTTGGCCAGAATGTTTGCAGTGGCCGGAGCCACCACCAAAGCATCCGTCGACAACGCTTCGTCGATGTGCTCGATGCCGTTCTGTTCCGCGGGAGTTGCGGAAGAGTCTGCCTCGTCCCAAAGGCTCGTAACGACTTTATAGCCCGTGAGTGAAGAGAAGGTCAGCGGCTGGATAAACTTGCACGCAGCGGCGGTCATGACGACGTGGACTTCAAGACCCTGGCGCTGCAGCGCACGCACCAACTCCGCCGCTTTGTAGGCGGCAATTCCGCCGCTCACGCCGACAGTAACCCTCATCGCTCGATTGTAGAACAGTCCTCGACGCACGGGGCGCCGAAGCCCGCGGGGCGTGGTGCGCCCGTTCAGCTCAGCAGAATGGGAACCGCCGGGCCTTCAATCAACGGCTTTTGCACCTCGGTCGCAGTCTTGACATAGGAGATTTTGCCCGCGTTAATCTCGTCCTGGGCGATACGGCAAACTTTGTTGGATTGGCTGGCAACCAGGGCGTGCGATCCGCCCTGCAACTGCCGGGCCCGTCGTGCGGCTACCAGTACCTTGCGGTAATTCGAGTCGAACTGGGTCTCAATCGTCATCCGGATCATCTCCAAAGGGAAGTTGCTGCTGGCCAGAGGTTCCGTCGATCCCGAAAGCCTCCAGCACAGGTTTGAGCCGATCCTGCGAATTATGTTGCAAACAGGCCGCGGCGACCTCCAACACCCGGCGCGACCGGTAAGCAATGGCTTCGCCGTTCCGATAGAACCGCTCCGCCAGCACAATCGCCTCCAATTGTGCCACCGCCCGATCGAGGATGTCGTTGACCAAAATATAGCCGTACTGGCGATAATTCTCAATCTCCTGGCTGGCTTCAGACAAGCGCCTGTAGAGTTCGGCCTCGTTCACCACCCCCTCAGCTCGGCTCCGATTCCGCAACCTGGTCCGCAAAACCTTGGGGTTCGGCGGCAGAACGAAGATGCTCACGGCTTCAGGCATTTTGCTCCGGACCTGCGCTGCGCCCTGCACGTCGATGTCGAGCAGCAGATCGTGACCCGCGGAACGCGCCTCGCTCAAAGACTGCCGCGCGGTACCGTAAAACTGCCCAAAAACCTCGGCATGCTCGAGAAAGACATCGGCCGCGATCATGCGTTCGAACTCTTCGCGCGTGGTGAAGTTGTACTCGCGGCCGTTTTCTTCGGAACCACGCGGGGCGCGCGTCGTCCAGCTAATGGCGAAATCCACCCCGCTTACCTGCTTGCGCAGCTCGCTGACGAGAGTGCTTTTCCCTGATCCCGACGGCGCCGAAATAATGAAAAGAATTCCTGCCACGTTTGTCCTTAAGAGCGAGTCGATTCGCTCGTGTTTCGCCTGAGTCCCTAATCCCTGGTCCCTTAGTCCCTGACCCCTGATCTCTTACACCTGATCCCTGGTTCATTCCACGTTCTGGATCTGTTCGCGCGCCTTCTCTATTTCGGCTTTCATCGCCAGTCCCAGCTCAGTCATGCGCGTGCCTTTGCCACCCACGCCGCCGGTCTTCGAAAGCATGGTGTTGGCTTCGCGATTCATCTCCTGGAGCAGAAAGTCGAGCTTCTTGCCTACTTCGCCGCCGGCCGCGAGCAGTTCCCGGAAGTGCCCGACGTGAGCATGCATGCGCGCCAACTCCTCCGACACGTCGCTGCGTTCCACGATGACGGCCACTTCCTCCAGCAGGCGCTGGCGATTGAACTCGGGGCCGGTTGCCGCCAACAGGCGCTGCGCGAGCCGGTCCTGAAAGCGCTGCTCGATCTCTGGGCGTAGTTCGGCGACGCCGTTGGTGGCCTCGGTCAGCCGGTCAAGCGTACTGTTCAGGATTTCAGCAAGGGCTTCGCCCTCACGCGACCGCATGGTCTTCAATTCCTGAAGCAGCGGGCCAATCTGCGCGCGGACACTGTCGGCCAGGGCAGTCAAATCCTCATCTGCGCGATTCTCGGTCTGTAGAGCACCGGGCAGGCGCAGGATGACATTCAGATCGGGCTCGCCTTCAAGTCTGAACTCTGTGCGCGCCGCTTCAAACGCGGCAAGATAGCCAGACACCAGGTCAAGATTGAAACCCGACTTCTGCTGCGAACTGCGATCGACCGAAATCGTGAGATCCACATGTCCACGCACCAGCGCATCTTTGATGGCCTTGCGCAGTTCAATCTCCAGCGCGTCCAACCCGTTGGGAATGCGCAATTGCACGTCGAGAAATCGATGATTCACGCTCTTGAGACTGAGGGTGTAACTCAACTGGTCTTGCACGCGCACCTGAACGCGCGCATATCCCGTCATCGAATAAATTGCCATCTTCTTGCTACTCCTGCGGGCCTTGCACGAGCGCCGAAGCGAGCTCGGGTGGTTCCTCCACCAGCGGGAGATTGGCCTCGGCCTCGGGCATATCTCTGAACTGAAGATGGTAAAGGCGTTGGTACGTTGGCGACGAAATCAGAAGTTCGTCGTGAGAGCCGACGGCCGTGATGCGGCCATCTTCGAGAACGGCGATGCGGTTGGCGCGGCGAATGGTAGATAGGCGATGCGCGATGACCACTACGGTCCGGCCCTGCATCAGGTTGGCGAGTGCCGTCTGCACGAGCGACTCACTCTCGGCGTCAAGCGCAGAGGTCGCTTCATCCAGAATCAGAATGGGCGCGTCTTTGAGAATTGCCCGCGCAATGGCCAGCCGCTGGCGTTCCCCGCCGGATAGCCGAAAGCCCTTTTCGCCGATCACCGTGTCGTATTGTTGGGGCATGCGCAAGATAAAGTCGTGGGCCAACGCATTTTTCGCGGCCTGCTGAACCAGGGATGCCTTCACATCTGGTTGACCGTACGCAATGTTGTTGCGCACCGNNCTGGGCCACCTGGCGGCGCAAAGAGGCCAAAGTGAGCTCGCGAATATCCTGACCATCGATCTTGATGCTGCCCGACGTGACATCAAAAAAACGCGGAATTAAATTCACGAGCGTGGATTTGCCCGNNGCAGAATCTGGTGCTCGCCCTCCTCTGTCGAATAAGAAAAACCCACGTCTTCAAACCGCAGAGACTGCGCAAATCCCTTGAGGCTGGCCGCGTGGTGCATTTCCTTGACGTCGTCTTCGGTGTCGAAGAAACCGAAGATCGAAGACGACGCGCCCATCGCCTGCTGGAAG
>PLTV01000186.1:19999-31400 GCA_003164635.1 Acidobacteriaceae bacterium | reverse complement strand
AAGCGAAGAAGTGGATTCTCGACAAAACGCTGGGGGACCGCAGTTACGGAGCACGTCCGCTGCGCAGAGCCTTGCAGCGCTACGTCGAAGATCCATTGTCAGAGGCGCTGATCGCCGGGANNATGCCAACCAGCTCTTCTACCGGCCTGTAAGCGCTGGGGACGAGACGACGAGCGAAGAAAAGGCAGCCGGCATTCTCTTGTTCAGCAATTGACGTCGGAATCAACTGAAGTGAGAAATGCCCTCGTTAAAACGAGGGCATTTCTTTTTGGCATCGATTCGGGCAGTGGGCGGCCACGCCCATCCATCCAATTCGTCTAAGGTCTACGCGTGCGCGCAGTGTGGAGAGACAGGGTGCGGACCGCTACTCAGTGCTTGTCCCCGTCATGATCGTGATCGTGTTTATGCCGCCAGTCCCAATATTCCTTCTGGTCTTTCTTGTCGCGCTCTTTCAGCTCTTTATGGTCTCTGTGGGTCTCGGTCTCCCATTGGCCGTAATAGACAACCTCACCGCCGGTGGGATGGTAGTCGTGGTAATAGGGGTCGTAGTAGCCCGCGTGCACGGTGCAGCCGATGGTCGGAATCACGGTCGCCACCGCGACAGCAAACAAACAGTTCCTGAGGATCATCTTTATATCCTTTCTTTACTGAGAGGTAACGAGATGCCGCGAGAGTATCAAGTTGCGATTCAGCTCGGGTAGATGCGCGCCGCGGTGAAGACGTTGCATGGCTTACGATGCCGAATGCATGGGGTGAAGGGAAGTAGTCGACACTACCCTTCCCAGGGGGGACTATATTGGTCGATACCCCACCTTAGGAACCGGGAAAGAGATCATGACTCCCGAACTGAGCCTTTTTTTCTTCAGCGCCGACGCCGAAGGGCCAGCGGATGACCGCTATCGATTGCTGTTCGAAGCCGCGTGCTTTGCGGACAAGCACGGCTTCGCGGCGATCTGGACGCCGGAACGGCACTTTCAGCGATTCGGCGGCTTGTATGGGAGTCCGACGGCAACCGGAGCGGCGCTCGCAGTGATGACGCGCCGCATCGGGATACGCGCGGGCAGCGTGGTGTTGCCGCTGCAAAACCCGTTGCGGGTTGCCGAAGAGTGGGCCATGATTGATAACTTCTCCAACGGCCGCGTTGCCATTGCCGCGGCTTCCGGATGGCATGTCAACGATTTCGTGCTTTCGCCAGGCACTTACCAGAACCGCTATCAGGATATGTTCGAAAAACTCGAACTGATTCGGCGGCTCTGGCGCGGCGAGAAGATTTCTCTGCCCAATGGAGCCGGCATTGCGACGGAGGTTGGCATCCTGCCGCTGCCCGTGCAGAAGGAGATCCCCATCTGGCTGACGGGGCAGTCGGACGACACCTTTCGCGCGGCGGGCGAATTGGGCCTCAATGTGCTGACGGCCAACTTTGCGCTTCGGCACGACCTGGGCGATTTTGAGCGTAAGGTCGGCCTCTATCGGGAGACAATCGAAAAGCATCATGGCCGCAGGGGACATGTGACGCTAATGGCGCATACGTTCGCCGCGGAAAACCAGGCAGAGATTCGCAGCACCGCCCGGCCTGCACTGGCCAGGTACCTGGCGGTGAACCTCGGAATGCAGAAGGACCACTCCGCAGGAAAGCAGGAACAGCAGGGTTTTGCTCGCCTCAGCACCCGAGAGAGCGAGATCATGATTCGCACCCAGGTGCAGAACGACCTGACGAGCCCCTTGAGTTTTATCGGAACAATGGAACACTGTGCACAGCAGGTGGAGCGCTTGCAGGCAAGCGGCGCCGATGAGATAGCGTGCCTTATTGATTTTGGGATCCCTTTCGAAGAGGTAATGGCCAGCCTGGGCCGTCTGGCGACACTTCTGAATTGAGAGGGAAACCATTACTCAGATAACTCTCGCGGCCTTTCGTTGTTACTGCAATTGCGCCGGGTGGGGTGTTACAACAGTTGTGCATGTCCAAACGCCCAAAACTGGGAACAGAACCCAAACCAGGAGAGATAATCAGCCTGCGCACGTTGGGCGAGTATCTGAACCTATCGCCTGCGACAATCTCGCTGGTTCTGAATAACGCTCCGGGTGTTCGCTCCATTCCCCAGGAGACGCGCGATCGGGTGACTGAGGCTGCGGCAAAGTTCGACTACAGACCAAGTTTTTACGCTCGCTCGCTGCGCAAGAAGCAAACGTTTTCAATCGGAGTGCTGGTTCCTGACCTCAATGATCACTGGGCTACCCAGGTGCTCGCCGGAATGGAGGAACTGCTCATCGAAGAGGGCTACTTCTACTTGGCGGCCAGCCATCGCCGCAAACCCAACCTCATTGAAGAGTATCCAAGGCTGCTTCTCGACCGAAGTGTGGAAGGCTTCATTCTCATCGACACCGTGCTCGAACATAGTTTGAAACTGCCTACGGTAGCTGTGGCTGGCCATCGCAAATTTGAAGGCGTGACCAATGTTGTGCTCGATCAACGCCGCGCCGCGGAACTGGCGCTGAGGCACCTGGTTCAGCTGGGACACAAGAGGATCGCCTTCATGCGCGGATGGCGCCACAGCTCCGATGCGGATGACCGCTGGGCATGCCAGATGGCTGCAGCCAGGGAATTGCAGATCGAAGTTCCGCCAGAGCTGATGGTCAGCATTACACTTCCCGATGCCAAACCGGAAATCGGTTTTGGACCGACCATCGAATTGCTCAATCGAGGAGTCGAATTCACTGCGCTCGTTTGTTACAGCGACGCCTCGGCGATCGGCGCCATCCGGGCGCTCGTAAACGCCGGCTTGAAGGTGCCCGATGATGTATCTGTGGTCGGGTTCGACGATATTGAAATTGCGGCCTTCAATAACCCGAGTTTGACAACAATCCGGCAGCCGCTGAACCACATGGGCAACGTGGCTGCGCGCATCCTGCTACAGAGAATCCGTGCTCAGGCCACCTTTCCCGATTCAGTGGCCATTCTCCCGGAACTCGTCATTCGCGAATCGACTTCTGCACCCAACCAGCGACGTATTGGCTTAAAGCGGAATTCCGCTTAAGGAGCGCGCCGTTGCAGAAGTCCTCTTCAACGCGCAGAGAGCCTGGTGTAATCCGTTTAGTGCTCAACCTCGCGCTCACGGGTCCAATCGTTGCGCTCGCAGCGTCGGCCCAGCAAGCGCCGAATCCGCAAAGCGCGAGCCCTGACTCCGTGCAGCTGAAGATCGAGTCCAACCTCGTTGTCGTTCGAGCCGTTGTCCGCGATGCGCAGGGCCAGCCAGTGAAAGGGCTAACCAAAGAGGATTTCAAGATCTTCGATCGAGGCAAAGAGCAGTCCATCGCCCAATTTGAAGAACAGTCTGCCTCGAGCCTATCTCCTGCTTTGGCGGCAGCTCCTGGCCAACCCGCAGCAGCGCCTTCCACTGCAGCTACAGATCGCTTCATTGCCCTTTATTTCGACGATCTCGATACTTCCGAGGCAGAAATGATGCAGGCGCGCGATGCTGCTGATCGCTTTCTCTCCGCCAATCTGCATCCGCGGGACCACATTGCCATTTTTACAACAAGCAAGGCGCTCTCCAACTTCACATCCGATTCCAAACAGATTCACGAAGCATTATTCCAGCTGCACGCGAGCCCGCGCATGCAGAGCCGGATGCACGAGTGCCCCGACCTCTCTGACTACCAGGCGCAGGAGATGGTGCAAGACAGCGATATGCACAGCAACGAGTGGGTGGTAGCTCTTGCGGAGGTGAAGATATGCGCGCCGCCGCCGGATCCACGCGACACACCAACTGCAATCCGCATGGTCGCGGAGCGAATTGCCGCTCGGTCGCAGGGGCAAACGCGCGATAACCTGGCGATGTTTGCCGCAGTGGTAAAATACATTGCCGGAGCGCCCGGTTCGCGCACGGTGGTTCTGGTCAGCCCTGGCTTCCTCTCTGCGAGCGACCAACTCACAATCGACCGGACCATCGACCGCGCGCTGCGGGCTCAGGTCGTTATCAATTCGCTCGATCCACAGGGTCTGGCCGTGCTGATGCGCGAGGGCGATGCCTCCAATTCATCCATCATGCTGCCCGACCCGCATGCCACGGCAGCACGGCATCATCTCGATCAGCAAAAGGAATTCGTTGGAGCCGATGTGCTGGCCCAGGTCGCGGAGGGCACGGGCGGTGCTTTTTTTCACGACAACAACGATCTGAATGCGGGCTTCGATGCGCTTGCCGGGCATCCGATTGAGTATGTGCTGGCGTTCGCGCCCAAAGACATCAAGCTCGACGGAAAGTTTCACGAGATCAAAGTCACACTTGTCGAAAAGCAGAGGGGCTATAGCATCCGGACGCGGCGCGGATACTTCGCGGTGAAACAAGAAGAAGCGGCAGCGGCGCAGCCGGCCCCGAGCCCATTGGAGGCAAAGACCGCGCCCGATGCTGCCGGTAGAGAGAATGCGGGTTCGTCGAGTTCCACGCACAAAACTGGAAAAACAAGCGGACCGAGTGACTTGCCGAAGGCGCCCAGCGCGCCGGAACTGGATCCGCAGCATCTTCAGGATGCACTTCGGTCCACGACCGACAACGCGGATTTGCCGGTCGGGATGGAGGCAAGCCCTTCCGAGGGCGAGGGCGCGACGCGCCTGATTGCGCTGACGGTTCATCTTGATACGAAGACGCTCCCGTTGCGCAGCGAGAACGCTTACCACGTGGATGCCGTAACGTTTGCCGTTGCTCTCTTCGACCAGAACAATCAGGTAATCGAGGTTAAACAGCGCCAGGCGAAAGTGGACCTGACCGACGACCAGCTACAGGATTTTCTGAACGACGGACTCGAAGTGAACATGATGTTCGAGGTGAAACCTGCGACTTACCGTTTGCGGGTCGCGGTGGTTGAGGCCAACCAACACAAGCTGACTGCGTTCTCGCGAACGGTTAACGTTCCTTAGGTGAGCGGCAGGTTTGAGGGGGAAGCCGGGAGAATTCGTTCTTCGGCAAAAACCATTTACTTGAGTCGATCGTGCGCTTACCATTTCAACGTGCAAAGAAGGTCATGCCAATGCAGAGACTGTTGGTCCTTTTCTGTTGTGCAGCGGTTGCCCTGACTGCCCAGGCGGCGAAGCGCGTGACCCTGGTGCAATTTGAAAAAATGGCCGAGTCTGTCCATGGAAAAAAGGATGCAGATGCAGCCGACAGGCTGTCGCAGTTTGAGCTGACCGAACGAATGACTCCAGCGCGTACAGCGAAGTTGAGAGCAGCGATGCCCGGCCCCATGTCGAAGGACGAAGTGCTTGTCCTCGCCGATGCATCCTCATTTTCTCCGCTTCCCGCCGATGAGGAGCTCTCCGATCCCGCACCGGACGCAGACCAGCAGCACATAATGATCGACGCGGCCGTTCAGTATGCAAGCCAGGTGCTCGCCAAACTGCCCAATTTCTTCGCCTCGCGCGAAACGATCCTGTTTATGGATACTCCACCGAGGCCTGGCGACGGGGCGGTTCCCGCCAATCAGTCTTTGCTGCTCATCGCCAAGGCCAACGAGACGGTGCTCTACCGTGGCGGTAAGCAGGTGGTAGAAGCGGCTGACGGGAAAGAGAACAAGTTGGGAGCAGCGAATGCTGGCCTGATCGTATCGGGCGAATTCGGCCCCATTCTCGCCACAGTCTTTGCGGACGCGAAACAGGGAGAACTCGTTTGGAGCCATTGGGAACAGATCGACCAGCTCAAAATCGCGGTGTTTCGTTACTCTGTTGCGAAAGACAAATCGCACTACGAAGCACAGTTTTGCTGTGTGACGGCGAACAGCGGGCAGGTTGTGTTCAAGCGTCTCACGGCCTATCACGGCGAGATTGCGCTCGACCCTGAGACGGGGACAATCTTTCGGCTAAGCATGCAGTCTGATCTGAAACCCGCGTATCCCATGAGTCGAGCGGACCTGCAGGTTGAATATGGGCCAGTCGAAATTGGCGGTCAAACCTATAACTGCCCGATCAAGAGCATTGCGATCGCGCGTGGCTACGAGCCCGCGTGGCGCCATCGCAACGGCGCGCCGTTGAACTTCTCCGGTATGCTTGCTTCACAGGATAACGCCGATGCGGTGAGCGACGGCCCGGAAGTTTTGCAGACGATGATGAATCATGCGGCCTTCCACGATTACCACCTCTTCCGGTCAACGACGCGCATCCTCACCGGCGATGAGCCGGATGCTGTTCCCACAACCGCCCCGCGACCCAATTAAAAAGCTGGCACACTGCAACCTTCGAATCAGTTTCACTGCCACTCTGTGCCCATGTTGTCGTCGGTAATCAAGCGCGCATGCTCCAGGCGCCTCAGCAGGCTGTCCCGCGATTCCAATTGTCCCTTGGGATCATCCACCTGGGCGACGGTTTGCAAGATTGAGTCAAGGTGAGCGCGTTGATCTGGATCCGCAAGATTGAATACAGGCTTCCCATCAATTGCATAGCTCGATAATTCTGCGCGCCACCGATTGTTGTCCAGCGTAAACGGGCTGTCGCTAACGGCCAGGAAATTGGCAACGCGCAGCGCGTAAGGGAATGCCGTGGCGCCCGTCGCCAAAACCTCTTCCGACCAGGTTGAGTTGTAATAGGCAATGCCGCTCCGGTTCAAATGCGCCCGCAGCAATTCCATGAACTCATGCGACAGCAGGTTGGTCATGTTTGCGCGCCAGTTAAAGCTCGTGTTCATCAGGATGAAATCGAAATGCCGTTCGGGGTGCGCCACCAGCCAGCGCCGTCCATCGTCGATGACGATATGCACCTTGGGATTGCGCAGCAGGCTCTCCACCTCAGGCTGCTTGCCGATAAGCGGAAGATAGCCGGGATTGATTTCGACAATCGTCTCATCTTCGACATCCTTGTCATTGGCGATCACCTGCGCCCACGAGCCGGAGGCCAGCCCAATCATCAGCACATGTTTGGGCAGCGGGTGCATGCCACTCACGGCAAAGGCACGGAACAGTCCATTGGAATCGTGAATCAGGTCGGTGTTGAAGCGCCCATCGTAGACACCTCCACTATAGACGGTGCTGGTTGTCTGGCCGGGTCCAGTTTTCTCCTGCAAAACAGCAATCACGCCGCTACGATTTTCCACAACATCGGAGAACTGAAGGCCGCGGTTGTAGAGTGCCTTGGTGAGCAGCCGCTCGTAGATGCCGTGGTACACCGGCCCTGATCCAACCGCCAGCCCAACACACGCCGCCGCGCCCACGAAGAACAACGCCTTCGGGGCCTTTTCGCCCGCCAGCCATGCGAGCACGGCGGCAACCACCAGGCCCATCAACAGCAGCACCACAGACGTGGCTCGCGTCGACCAGTAATCCAGAATCACGAAGCCCACAAGAAAGCTCCCCAGCGTTGAGCCTACGATATTGCTCACGTAAAGAAAGCTGATGCTCTTGCCCGAGTCCTTCGCCGGGTCGATCGCCGCATGCGCAAACAGCGGGAAGGCAGAGCCAAGCAACGCCGCCGCAATGAAAACGAAAATATAGCTCAGCTCGTAGTTGAAATGGACGACCCAGAGCCCCAGCACGGGCCCCAGGAGATACGCGGCAACGGCCCCCAGCAGCACCACGGTCGAAGACACACCAAGGGTCCTCTTCACGTCGTTCCCCAGCTTCTTGCGGCACGCATCGCGCACGGCGAATGAACCGTAGGCGATCCCAAAGAGATAGAACGCAAGCAGCTTGGCAAAGCAGGCCGCTGTTCCGCCCGAGGCAAAGGTGTAGAGGCGATACCAGACAATCTCGTAGGCCAGCGCAATGAAGCCTGTTACGCCCGCCAGGATCATGCCGATCCAGAAAGGGATGGTCTGCTGATGCGTGACGGTTTCTTCCGGCTTTGCAATCGGCCGCTGCGTCGCCGAGTTGGCATGCAGAAGCAGTGCCGCAGTCCCGACAAACAGGTTGAAACAGGCCGCAAGCCGCACTGAGCCAGCCTCGCCCAGCACGCGCATCAGCACGATGGCGGCAAGAAAACAGGCTACGCCCGAGCCCAGCGTGTTCACGGAGTAGAGCAGCCCCACCGACTCGCCCACATTGCTCGACCGCCTTACGAAGTGCTCAACAAGCAAGGGCAGCGTACTGCCCATGAGCATGGTGGGAACCAGCAGCAATAGGAAGGTAGCGACCCCGGTTGCGGTAGTCGAACCGCCCGCGGTCCACGCCCCAACGCGATGAAATATGCCGAGCGAAGCCGCGCCGAACAGGCCCACCGAAAACTCGATCATGCCAAATGCCAGCAGCAGCCGTATGCCCTTCCGCGCCGAAAGCCATCCTCCCGCCAGGCTGCCCAGTCCCAGGCCCAGCATGAACACGGTGACAATCATCGTCACCGATTCAATGTTCACTCCGTAGAGCGTAAACAGCGCGCGCTGCCACACAATCTGGTAGAGCAACGCCGGAAAACCGGACATGAAAAAAAGCAGGTAATATACCGGCAGCGTGTCGAATTTCGCGCGTACTGCGGCCGGTGCGGCGAGTGTGGCTTCCATGGCTGCTACGCTACCACGCAGCCACCACAAAAAAAATGCCCCCAAAGAGGCATCGAAACCTGTGTTGGGTCAGACAGAAGTCGTGCAGATTGAGGCACTTTGCCACAAGTCTCGCACTCTCGACCATTCACAAACACTGGGTGCCCCATCCATGCCGCGTCTTTTGCGGCATGGATGGGAAAGCACGAACCGCTGAGGTAATCACTGTTTCGGCAGCGCCGCCGCATTCAACCGCGCTATGCGCCCCTTTGGCCCAACGATAAACGGCAGCGAAAGTGCATTCCAGTTGCCGTTATCGAGCGGCTGCCAGGTCTTCCCATCATCCCGACTGATGTCCGACCCATTCGTCCCCGCCGTGATCCACGCATGAATTGACTCACCCCACTGCACCGTCGACCGATACCCATGCGGCGGGACCGCGGAGGCGGTCCATGTGCTGCCGCTGTCCTTTGAGACTGCGGCCGTATTGCGCGAGTCGTTTGGCTTGGTGTAGTCTCCGCCAACCACCACCAGATCCCAATTCGCGCGACTTGTTCCGCCCCCTTCCCGGAAGAGCACTTCCGATTCCGGTCGATGAGCGTCTCGAATTCCGATCGAGAAGATTCCCGCCCCTTCTCCGCTGGGAAACATCGGCAGATTCGTAGAGGAGATTGACAAGCGCTCCGGCTCTTCCCCGAGGAAATGTTCGTAATGAATGACGCGGGAACCAGCAACTCCACCCGTCGCAAACCACGCTTCACGGGCTTGCCCGCTCTTTGAAACAACTGGTCCGAGCGCAACGCACGAATTACTCGCAGCGAACGCTCCTTCGCTTTTGCCCTTTGCCTTGAACTCTTCTTTGTTCAAAGCGAAGAAGCCGCCGTTCACGCCCTGTCCCAAATACTTGACTGCTTCTGCGAAATAAAAGTGCCCAGCTACGGGATCGCCAGCAAGATATCCATCTGTCGAAGTCCACATGCGCAATGTGTCCCAGAACCCATCCTTGTCTGGATTCTTGAACAGCAACGTCCACGTCCCGCACCCGTCGGTCGTCTTATAGAGCCGGCTCTTCTCCCCCGGCCCGCTCGCCATCACAATCGCGGACTTTTCATCCCAGGCCTGCACGCCGCGAAAATCCAGCGTCGCCCCATCCTTATCGCCATTTGGCACAGCACACTTCGTCCAATGCGCGCCGCCATCCACCGTTCGCAGCACCGTCCCCTCGGTCCCGCTCGCCCAGGCCACCGTTCCATCCACCGAATCGATCCCGCGCAGACCCGCGGTCGTCCCCGACTCCTCCATCTGCCATACCGGCTCCGATACACCCGGCATGGCCGAGGGGCTCTGAGCCACAACAGCCGACCCTGCCGCCATCGCAAACAAAATCAGAAATCCAGTTTTCATGTGGTGCCAGTGTAGCCTCTTCTTCCCAATCCGGTCGCCGCCCGCGCGGAGGGTCCGCTCAAGTGTTCCCCATCACTTTGCGCCCAGCGTAAAGCCGATACAAAAGACATAAGAATGAATCCAATCAAGATACTCACCGCCCTGCCGCTGGCGGCTATGCTGCTTCCCTGCGCCCTCCCGTCCCAGGAGACTGCCTACGAACAAATCCGCGGCAAGAATGCCGCCCTCAAAGAGATTCAGCCCACCTGGATGAGTCCCCTCATCCAGCCCGATGCGCGCTTCGGCCAGTCGCTTCGCCTGTCGGTCTCCGACTCCACCACCCTCGCGGGAACCCGCACCGTGAATTACGGCAACTGGCACACGCTCACCGAACCTATCGGCAACCGGGTCCAACTCAACTTCATGGCCCAGCCCTATATCCAAAACAACTCGCCCACGATCAAAGACGGATTCGGCGATCCCATGGTCGAAGTCAAATACCGCATCGCTTCCGGAAACGCGACCCGCGGCAACTACGCCCTGACCGCCATGCTCGCCGAGACTTTCCCCATCGGCAGTTACCACAATGGCGCGCTCACCCCGCTCTACTTCCCCACGCTGGCCGCCGGCAAAATGTGGGGCCGGTTCAATGTGCAGTCCACCATCGGCGGCATGATGCCCACAGGCAAAATCGCCGCGCAGGGCCGCCAGATCCTTTGGAACACCACCGCGCAGGAACTGATCGGCTCGCGCCTGTGGACTGACCTTGAAGACAACGTAACGTACAACTTCGGCGGTCCCCTCGACAGCAAGACCGAGAACTTCCTCACCCCGGCAGCGTTCTACGTACTGCGCCGCGACGCATGGGCTCCCACGCACATGATCGTGGCCTTCGGCGGCGGCATGCAATTCGCAACTTCCGCCTTCCACACCTGCAACCACAATCTGATCCCCGAATTTCGAGTCCTTTTTTAGTCACCCGTCCCATTCCGGCTCTTTCCCAAGCCCCATCTCCCAGGCATTGCCGATCAAGAATCTCCCACCCCAAACCGGGCCGGTTTTGGCAATCGTGCAACCTCTCCTCCTGTACACTGGAGTGTTTATGGCCAGTCAATCCAAACTTCCAATCGGAATCCTGGGCGCGACCGGAATGGTCGGCCAGAGGTTCATCCAACTGCTTCAAAACCACCCCTGGTTCGAGATCGCCTGGCTTGCCGCTAGCGACCGCTCGAGCGGAAAGCCCTACGGCGAAGCCGCCAAATGGCGCCTCGATGCGCCACTCCCGGAGAGCATCGCCCGCATGACCGTCTCCGCGGCCACGCCCGAAAGCGCGCCGAAAATCATCTTTGCCGCGCTCGATGCCGCCATCGCCCGCGAAATGGAGCCCGACTTCGCCAACGCCGGTTGCGCCGTCGTCTCCAACTCCAGTGCCTATCGCATGGCGCCCAACGTGCCGCTGGTCATTCCCGAAATCAACGCCGATCACCTGCACCTGATTGAAGAGCAGCCCTCGCGCGCCGAGTCCGGCGGCTACATGGTTACCAACCCCAACTGCTCCACCATCG
>PLTV01000186.1:16923-19986 GCA_003164635.1 Acidobacteriaceae bacterium | reverse complement strand
AAGAAAAGATGGAAGCCGAGACGCTCAAACTTCTCGGTCAGCTCACTGGCCACTCCGTGGCCCCGCTCGACGCCAAAATATCAGCTCATTGCAACCGCGTCCCTGTCGAAGACGGGCACACCGAGTCGGTCTCAATCCAGTTCGGCAACAAGGTGGGCCGCGCCGTCACACACGAAGACATCCTCGCCGCCTGGGCTGAGTTTCGTCCCCTCGCCGGCCAGCAACTACCCACCGCTCCCGAGCAGCCCGTGGAATGGGCACCGCAAAACGATCGCCCCCAGCCGCGCCTCGACCGCAACCGCGGCAATGGTATGGCGGTGACCGTCGGACGCCTGCGCCCCTGCCCGGTGCTCGACTGGAAGTTCACCGTGCTTTCGCACAACACTATTCGCGGAGCCGCCGGCGCCGCCATCCTGAACGCAGAACTCCTCGCCAGCCTCGGCAAACTGGAGCCGCTTTCCGCTGCCGTTACGCGAGCATGACTGCCATGGAAAACCACGCATGAGTCTGGTCGTCATGAAATTCGGCGGCACCTCGGTTGAAGATCCAGCCGCCATCGGCCGCACCGCGGCAATTGTTGCCGGCCGCGTTGCCCAGGGCAAAAAGCCCGTCGTCGTCGTCAGCGCCATGGCCAAGGTTACCGACCAGTTGCTGCGCGCCGCTGCAGCAGCCGCAGCCGGAGACCGCACCGGCGCGCTCGCCATCAGTTCGCGTTTGCGTTCGCGCCACCGCGACACCGCCTGCGTACTGGTCAAGAACCCGGCCGACTCCGTAGCGCTGCAGACTCTCATCGACCAGAAGTTCGATTCCCTCGATGAAATCCTGCGCGGCCTCTCTGCGATCCTCGAACTTACCCCGCGCATTTCCGATCTCATTGTCAGTTTTGGGGAGCGCATCTCCAGCCGTATGGTCGCCGCCGCGTTTCGCGAGCGCTCGATCGATGCAGCTCACCTCGACGCCCGCGACATTATCGTCACCGACTCACAGTTCCAGAGGGCAGCGCCGCTCGACGCCATCATCGAAAAGCGCGCCCTTGAGCACCTGCAGCCGCACATCACCGCCGGCCGCGTCCCGGTGCTCGGCGGCTTCATCGCCTCCAACGAGGCTGGCGTCACCACGACGCTCGGCCGGGGAGGTTCCGACTTTACGGGCGCTCTTCTTGGCAGCGCGCTCTCCGCAGACGCAATCGAAATCTGGACCGACGTCGACGGCATTATGACCGCCGATCCGCGCGTCTGCCCCGACGCATTGCGCGTCAAGGTCATCAGCTTTGAAGAAGCGGCTGAACTGGCTTACTTCGGCGCCAAGGTCTTGCATCCGGCCACCATCCTGCCCGCGGTTAAGAAGAACATCCCCGTCTATGTACTCAACAGCCGCAACGCGGCGTGCGAAGGCACGCGCATCACCTCGCTTGCGCCGCCATGCGGTAGCCCGTTCAAATCCATCGCGGTCAAAAGGAAGCTTTCCATCATCGACGTCGTCGCCAGCCGCATGCTCATGACCACACGGCTACATGAAAGACATCTTCACCATCTTCGACAATCACAAATGCCCTGTCGATATGGTCTCCACCAGCGAAGTCTCTGTCTCGCTTTCCGTCGATTCCAACGATAAGCTCCCCGCCATCGCCGCCGACCTCAGCCAGCTCGCCGACGTAAAGTACGAAGGCCGCAAAGCGCTCGTCTGTCTCGTAGGCGACGACATTCGCGGCCGCAGCGGCATGGCCGCTCAGGTCTTCAACGCCGTGCGCCATATCAACCTGCGCATGATCTCGCAGGGCGCCAGCGAAATCAACATGAGTTTCATGATCGACGAAGACGACGCCGATGAAGCCGTGCGATCTCTCCACGCCGCCTTCTTCCAAAACCCCGACCCCTCTATCTTCGACGTAGAAGCGCGGAAAGCAGCTTTTAGCTCTTAGCTGTTAGCTTTCAGCTATGAACTGATCTCTTTCCTTCAGTCCCTTAGTCCCTCAGTCCCTATTCCCTCCCTTCTCCCTCCGTAGCCGATAATGTTTGCGTGAAGCTTAAGCTAAAAGCTGACAGCTGAACGGTAGGAGCTGTTCTTATGGTCTTTCTCGTTCTCGGTAAAGGTAAAACCGGTTCCCTCGTCGCCCAGGTCGCGCGCGAGCGCGGCCATAGCGTCCGCGTACTCGATGTAGCGGAGAATTCCCACGCCTCAGCCCTCACCGCGCCCAACCTCGCCGGCGTCGACGTGGCCATCGACTTCACCACCGCCGATGCCGCTCTCGAGAATATGCGCGCCATTCTCTCGCTTGGCTGCCGCATCGTCGTCGGCACCACCGGCTGGTACAAGCACCTAACCGACATGCACGCTCTGGCCGAAAGGCGCGGTGGCTCGCTTCTTTACGGGACGAACTTCTCCATCGGCGTGCAGACTTTCTTTCGACTCACCGACGAATTAGCCAGGCTCCATGGCTACACCTTCGCCATTGAAGAAACGCATCATCAGTCCAAGCTCGACGCGCCTTCCGGCACCGCAATCACCCTGCAACAGATCGTCGAGGCGGAACAGAAAAAAACAGGAGTGGACGCGGAGGTCGAAGTGCGTTCCCAGCGCGTGGGCGACGCCAAAGGCGAGCATGTAGTGACTGCTACCGGGCCAGACGATGTGATCCAGATCCGCCACGACGCCCACAGCCGCCGCGGCTTTGCGCTGGGCGCAGTCCGCGCCGCCGAGTGGCTCGCGCACCACCCCGGCATCTACGACTTCCGCGAAGTCTTCGACAAACTCTGAAAGCGAAACTCAAAGGGGCTTTTGAGACCGGCAATTTCGAGCATCGAGGCGCTCGATCTGAACCGGCGTCCTTTGTCGCTCGAAACGGTTCGATAGCTCGTGCTTACAGAAGCCACAATCAAGACCTGCATTTTGTTGCGCCATATTTGCATGCAATTTCGGCTCGTTGGCGCACAATCATCTCAAATCGATTTCCAAATCCGCCGTGTCTCAGGAATTCGGGCGAGAAAGGCGCTCATAACTCCTTATGCATCTAGAATCTGCAAATAACTTCTCTGGAATCAAGAATTTAGACGGAGATGTCCG
>PLTV01000186.1:9556-16885 GCA_003164635.1 Acidobacteriaceae bacterium | reverse complement strand
TTCTCGCGCGCTTCGGCCACCTCAAACCACCCTGCACGATCAACCTCTGGGAACTCCTGCGTCCTTCCCGATTTCGGCGGCCACTCCATCGGGAAAAGATTGCTCTTGATCGATTCCGCGTCAACATCTCCTTCAGCCGACCACGTCGAAACCACCTTCCCGCCCGGCTGCTTCAACTCACCCAGCGACTGAAACTCCACCGCCTCCAGCGTGAAGCCCGTCTCTTCGGCAAACTCCCGCACGGCTGCGGCCAGTGGCTCTTCTCCCTCTTCATATTGCCCTTTGGGAATCGACCACGCACCTGCATCTTTGTTCTTCCAGAAAGGCCCTCCGGGGTGTACCAGAAACACCTCCACCCCTCGCACAGTGCGCCGATAAAGAAGAATTCCCGCACTCAATCGAGGCATCCAGGCTCCCGCATTGCGAGGACTTTATGACCATTGTTCCCGTGGATCTCTCTACGCCCCACCCTCAAAGATCTTCTTCGACAGATATCGCTCCGCCGAGTCGGGCACAATCACCGCGATCCGCTTTCCCTGCCCCAACTCCCGCGCCAACTCCACCGCCGCAAATACCGCCGCCCCGGAGCTCGATCCACCCACCAGGCCTTCCTCCGCAGCCATCCGCTTCACCATCGCGAACGCGTCGTCATCCGTCACCGCAACCACACGGTCGCACACCTCGCGATGAAACGTCTCCGGCACAAAGCTCACGCCAATGCCTTCCACCCTGTGCTTTCCCGGTGCGCCGCCCTGAAGGATCGACCCCTCTGTCTCGACAGCCACGTTTAACACCGCCGGGTTCTGTTCCTTCAAGAACCGCGCCACGCCGCTGAACGTTCCGCCCGTCCCCACGCCGGCCACAAACCCGTCGACGCGCCCTTCCATCTGCTCCCAGATCTCTACGGCGGTCGTGTCGTGATGAAACTGCGGATTGGCCTGGTTCTGAAACTGCAGCGCCGTAAACGAACCCGGAATCTCCGCGCCCGCCGCACGCGCGCGCTTGATCGCTCCCGCCATACCTTCCGCTTCCGGAGTGCGAATCACCTCGGCCCCGAATGCGCGCATCAGGATGCACTTCTCTTCGGCGAACCCCTCCGGCACAAACAGCTTCACCCTGTACCCGCGATTCACGCCGATCAGCGCCAGCCCCACTCCGGTGTTGCCTGCCGTAGCTTCGAGTATGGTCGTTCCGGGCTTGTCCGCGGTCCCCTGTCGCAGCAGGCCTCTAGCCTCCGCGTCAAGAATCATCCCCAGCGCCGCGCGGTCCTTGATGCTGCCGCCGGGATTCAGGAATTCGAGCTTGGCAAACACCGCCGCGCCCGGCTCGGGAGAAAGCCGCCCCAGTTGGAGCATGGGCGTTGAGCCCACCAGCTGTGTGATGTCTTGAGCAACACGAAGTGCGGACGACTTAAGGGTTTCAACAGCCATGGCAGATTCAGTCTATATCCCGCCGGCCGCCCCTGGCTTGGACCTACTTTTTGTCGCTTGCCGCACCCTTTTTGGGTTGCCGTACCACCGGGAAATACCCCGTCCGCGTGCGCACCGTCAGCTTCCCCGTACCCTTAGCGTCGGCTGTCACCTGCACGCGCCGGAATCCCGGCTCCGTTGTCGGCTTTGTCGATCGATATCCCAGCGTGTATTGGTTACGGATATCCCGCGCTACCTCAGCGGCGATCTGGTCAATCTGCTCAATCGACTTCGGAAAAAACGCTATCCCGCCGGTTTCCGTCGACATCATCTCCAGCGCCCGGCGTGCGTGACGAACTTCGGAGTGGCTCATCTCGTCGCCGAACAGCAGCCCAATCGAATAGATCACTGGCCCCGAGAGCGCCTGCACCCGCCGAATCGTCTGCTCCAGATTCAGCGTCGATGCGTTATCCTCGCCATCCGTGATCAGGATCAGCACCTGCTTGGGCCGCTTGGCGTCTTCCGCCAGCTTGTCCGCCGACGCCACCACCGCGTCGTAAAGCGCCGTGCCGCCGCGCGACTCGATATGGCCCAGCCCGTCCCGCAGTTTGTTTACATCCGACGTGAACTCCTGGTCGATAAAAGCCTCATCGGAAAAATTCACCACGAACGCCTCATCCTGTGGGTTCGAAGCTTGAATCAGATCCAATGCGCTTTTATTCACCGCTGGCCGCTTGCGCGACATCGATCCGGAGTTATCTACCACCAACGCAATTGAAACCGGGAGATCGGAGTGCTGAAAGCTGATTATGGTCTGCTTAACCCCGTCCTCGGCGACCTGGAAGTCGTCTTTCTTCAGATCCGAAATCAGCTTCGTTCCTTCCAGCACCGTGGCGTTGAGAATGACCTCTTCCACGTCGGTGTGCAGAACGAATCCTCCGCCTTCTTTCTTCAGCGGCCCCGCGCCTGTCGAGGGTGGCTCCGCGTCCGGCGACCGCACAGGATCGCGATCCACCGTCAATGGTGGACCTTGCGCACCGGATTGAGTCTGGGGGGGCTGCGGTGTTTGTTGTGCCCCGAGCGTCAGCGCTGCTCCGGCAAAAACAATCGCGAGAAACCCGTTATTGCAAAGGCGCATAGTAGCCGGTACGAGCATGGACGGTCAGCGGAGGCAACCCTGCAGGAGGATTCACCTTCACCTTCACTTTACGCCACTTGCCGTCGCGGGTCAGGTCCTTGGGCCGGAAGCCGATCATATATTGGTTGCGCAGTTCGGTGGAAATCTTCTCGGCAATGTCCCCCATTTCCGCAATGTCGTCCACGCGGAAGAGCCGCCCACCCGTTTCTTCGCTTAAATCGTTCAGCAGCTGCGGTCCCGTCCGCTCTTCAGGCGTAGGCGCATACGGGTCGAAGATACCTATGGAGTAGATCTCCACATCCGACTCGCGCACCTGCGACCGGACCTCTCCCTCGGTATACCGCGACCGGTTATCGCCGCCATCCGAAACCACCAGCAGCGCCTTCCGCTCGTGCCGCGCGTCCTTCATCTTGGCCACACCGTAGTAAATCGCATCCAGAAGTGCCGTTCTGTGGCCACTGCGCACCGTCGCCAGACGCGCCTGAATGTCTTCCACAGAGTTCGTGAAGTCCTCAATCAATTCCGGCCGGTCGTTGAAGCCGATCACAAAAAACTCGTCCTGCGGATTGGCCGTCTTGATGAATTGCAAAATCGATTCCCTGGCCCGAATCAGCTTCGAAGTCATCGAACCAGAAAGATCGAAGATGATCCCGATTGAAACCGGTGCGTCTTCGCTGGCGAAGCTGATGATCTTTTGGCCGCTGTTGTTTTCAAATACCTGAAAATCCTCTTGCTCCAGCCCCGTCACCAGCCGGTTCATGGGATCTGTCACCGTTACTGGAACCAACACCATATCCACATTCATTCGAATCCGTGAGCCGGGATGAATTTTCAGCGCATCTGGGCCAGTCGCAGCCGGTGCTTCGGCGCCTTTCGGTTCAGCGGTATTGGGAGTTGCCGTGGAAGGAGGCGGTACATGCACCTTGTCGAGCGGCGTGTCCTGGGCCTGCACCCGAACCGCGCACAATCCGACCGCCAGTGCGCAAACACACAGAATGCGCCACAGGATCGGGCCTTTTCTGGCCGCGTCTTTCGCACTCGCCGGGAAGGAAGGTATCCTCATGAAACCGCACCAGGGAATGACAGATGTTAGCACGCTCGGCGAAGCCGTGTTGTCACTCCATTGTCCCCGCATTGTCCGCTGGTCAGGTTGCTTCCAACCCCATGAAAAAACGGCCCGCTTCTGCTGCTGCGATACAATCACCCCTGAGCGCAGAACACTCCAACCCACCGAAGAATAGCCTCTGCGTACATATATTCCGCCGATTTTCCGGGAGCAAGACCGTCGATATGGCTCGTATTTATCCGTTCCGTGCATGGCGCTACAACCCCTCCGCAGTCCGCCTCGATGACGTCGTGACGCAGCCTTACGACAAAATCTCTCCCGCCATGCAGCAAGCCTATTACCAGCGCAGTCCGTATAACCTGGTGCGCATCATCCTCGGGCTACCAGAACTTTTCGATGCCGAACGCGGAGAGAGCGTCTACACCCGTGCCGCCCGCGACTTCCGTTCATGGCGCGATCAGGGCATCCTCCACCAGGAAACAGAGCCCTGCGTTTTTGCCTACGCGCAGCGCTTCACTGTTCCCGGAACGGACATCGTCAAAGAGCGCCGCGGATTCATTGCGCTGGGCAAATTGCACGACTACGCAGAAGAAGTCGTCTTCCGGCACGAACAGACCCTCTCCAAGCCCAAAAGCGATCGTCTAAACCTGCTCAAAGCCACGCGCGCCCACTTCGGCCAGATCTTCATGCTCTATTCCGACCCCGGCGGCAACATCGAAACAATCCTCTACGACGGCAACGGCCCCGCCGAGGCCGAAGTCACCGATGACTATGGAGTTCTCCATCGCATCTGGACTGTCAGCGACCCGGCAGCCATCCGCCTCCTGGCCGGCGCCATGGACGACAAGAAGCTCATCATCGCCGACGGCCACCATCGCTATGAAACGGCGTTGAACTACGCCAAAGAGCACTCTCCCGCGCAGCCCCAGGGCTCCACCGAATCCCGCTCCATGCCCTCGCAGCCGGCCTTTCCGGAAGCCGCCGTCATGATGACTTTCGTGAACATGGACTCCGACGGCCTCGTTATCCTGCCCACCCACCGCGTGGTCCACAGCCTCGAGTTTTTCGACGCCACTGCCTTCGCAAAGGCAGCCGACGAGTTCTTCACCGTCGAACCATTACAAGGTGCGGACTCTACCAACTTCATTGCCACGCTAGCTCGCCAGCAACGCACTGCATTCGTCGCCGTCACCCCAACCGGCGCTCTGCTCCTCCGCTCAAAATCCGATGTCATTGACGCCGCGCTCACATCCATTCCCGACCGCCAGCGTCGACTCGACCTGACGCACCTCCACTCCATAATCCTCGATCGCCTCCTCGGACTCGACGCCGAAAAAGTTCGCGAGCAAACCAACCTGCGCTACCTTCGCGATGCCTCCGAGGCCGTCGAGCAAGTAAGCCGCGGCGAAGCCAATGTCGCCTTCCTCACCAATCCCGTAACTATGGAGCAGTTGCGCGAAGTGGCCTTCGCCGGCGATGTCATGCCGCAGAAATCCACCGACTTCTTCCCCAAGCTCCTGAGTGGCCTCGCGATCTATGCGCTCGACTAACAGGAGTCACGCGCGCCGCACGGCACTTCAAGCGGCCGCCTTTCTTGTTGCAGCCACCGCTCTGCTCGCGCCGGCCCAGCAGCCGGCGCCCGCACCTTCCGCTCCGCCCGTTGTTCCCTCATCACCCACATCGCGCTTCGTCGTCGTCCTCGACGCCGCCCATGGCGGCGACGATTCCGGCGCTCGTATCGACAGCGGATCAGAAAAGGACGTGGCCCTCGCCCTCAGCGTTAAACTCCGTTCCTTGCTTGCCGCACGCGGCTTTCAGGTGATCACCACCCGCGAGTCCGACGCCACACTCGACGCTGTCCACCGCGCTGAAATCGCCAACCGCTCCGGCGCCCAGGCCTGCCTCAGCCTTCACGCCACCGAATCCGGCTCCGGCATTCACCTTTTCGCCTCATCGCTAACGCCGGCCGCGCCCACGCGCATTCCGGCTTGGAAAACCGCGCAGGGCGGCTTCGTCACCCGCAGCCTGGCTCTGGCCGGCGTCGTCAACTCCGCTCTCCAGCACGCCAACATTCCCGTCACCGTAGGCCGCACCGCGCTCCCTGGCGTCGATAGCATGACCTGTCCCGCGATCGCCGTCGAAATCGCTCCGCTGCATCCTGCCAACGCCGCGATCACCAGCCCCGCCGATCCCGCCTACCAGAGCCAGATTGCTGAAGCTCTCGCCGCCGCACTGCTCGAGTGGAAGACGGAGGCACGCCAGCCGTGATACGTCGCTATCAAACGGTTCTCTTCGTGATTCTGTTCGCCGCCTCAGTCGTCATGGGCGTCGTCCTCTGGCAACTCCGCGAGCGCGCCCACCAGCGCCTCATCACCGGCCAGAATTCCACCCCCACCCAAGCTCCGGAAGTCGCACCCGCCGAAAAAGCCACCTTCCTGGTCGCGAACGACGCCGACAGCTCCCTGCTCGGTCAGGAGCAGATCCTTCCGCTGCCCCAGGATCCCGGCGCGCGTGCCCGGCTCATCCTTGGCAAACTGCTCGATATTTACGCCGCGTCTAATGCCCTCCATCCCGTTCCCGGCGGCGCCGCATCAATCGAAGAAGTCTTCCTGCTTCCCGTTCCTAGCAGCGAAACCTCCAGGCCCACCAGTTCCCGGCCCGCCTCTGCATCCAGACCGCCCACGGAAGACTCCACCGGCCCTCAGCTCGCCGTTGTGAACCTCTCCAGCGCCTTCGTTGCTGGCCATCCCGCCGGGATTGAGACCGAAAGCCTGACGGTGCTATCGCTCTGCGGCACCCTCCACGCCAATCTTCCACGCGTCGCGCAGGTGCGCTTCCTCGTCGATGGCCAGCCACGCGCTACCCTCGCCGGACATGCCGATCTTACCCGCACCTACCTTGCCGCCGGCGCGGTTTCCCCCGAAGGCGCGCAGCAATGAGCACCCCGTTCGTTCAATCCCCCTCCATCGGAGTCTTTGATTCCGGCTTTGGAGGTCTCACCGTCCTGCGCGCACTGCTCAATCTTCTTCCCCAAGCCCAATTCAGTTTCCTTGGCGACACGGCCCGTCTTCCCTACGGCTCCAAATCCCGCCGTACCATCGCACGCTATGCCGCGGAAAGCGCCAGATTCCTCGTCGAAGAGCAGGGTGCGGAATACCTCGTCATTGCCTGCAACACCGCCAGCGCCCTCGCGCTTGACGCCATTCAAGAAGCCGTTCCGGTTCCTGTGCTCGGCGTGATTGAACCTGGCGCATCGGCAGCCCGCGCAACCTCCCGCACCGGCGACGTTCTCGTCATCGCCACTGATGCCACCGTCCAGAGCCATGCCTACTCCGCAGCCTGCCAGGCCCTCGGTCTCCGCGCCCTCGAAAAAGCCTGCCCCCTCCTCGTTCCCCTCGTCGAAGAAGGATGGGTCGACCATCCGGTCACCGCACAGGTCATCGAGATCTATCTGAACGAACTCCGCGCAGAAGCCGCGCAGAAGGGATTCGATCCCGACACGCTGGTGCTCGGATGCACCCACTACCCGCTCTTGCGGCGTGCCTTTGAGAAGGCTGTCCGCCCCGGCACCGTCGTGATCGACTCGGCTGAAGCCGCCGCCGAAGCCGCAGTCCAGCTCGTCAGCGGCCGCCGCTCGGCCTTTGTCGATGCACTCCCGCCTCTTCCGCGCAGCGCGCAGCTGCAATGTTTCGCCACCGACTCAGTCGAAAAATTCG
>PLTV01000186.1:1389-9547 GCA_003164635.1 Acidobacteriaceae bacterium | reverse complement strand
GCGAGCGCCTCCCGCATCGCAGGTGCCTGATACTCTAAAGATTGCTCGCCCGTGCGCGCACTTTTCCGGAGGACGAACGAAAGCATGATCAATCTGGCGGGTAAAACGGCTGTGGTCTTCGGGCTAGCCAACAAGCGGTCCATCGCCTGGGGCATTGCCCAGCAACTCCACAGGGCCGGCGCCACACTGGCCATCTGTTATCAGAACGAGCGCATGAAGCAGGAAGCTCAAAGCCTCATCGACGAGCTCCCGGGCGCCTCGGGCTTCCAGTGCGACGTCTCCAGCGACGCCGAAATCGATTCGCTCTTCGCTGCTCTCAAAGAGAAATACGGCAAGCTCGAAATCCTTGTTCACGCCGTGGCTTTCGCGCCCGCCAGCGAGCTCCGCGGCGACTTCATCAATACCACCCGCGAAGGCTTCCGCACCGCCATGGACGTCAGCGTCTACTCGCTCATCGCAGTTTCTCGCGGCGCTGCTCCGCTCATGACTGACGGCGGAAGCATCATGACCATGAGCTACTACGCCGCTGAAAAGGTGGTCCCCAACTACAACGTCATGGCCATCGCCAAGTCCGGCCTCGAGTGCGCCGTCCGCTATCTCGCCTGGAACCTGGGCCCCAAAAACATTCGCGTCAACGCCGTCTCTGCCGGCCCTATCAAAACCCTTGCGGCGCGCGGCGTCGGCGATCTTACCGAGATGATGCGCGCCCATGCCGAGCGCGCACCGCTTCATCGCAACGTCGACCAGCTCGAAGTTGGTGGCGCCGCGCTGTTCCTTGCCAGCGACCTCGCGAGCGCGATCACCGGCGAAGTGCTCTACGTCGACTCGGGCTACAACGTCATGGGTTTCTAACGCGCCAGGCGTCGCGGCTGCTTCAACACTGCATTCTGCATGAAACTGCGCGCCACCGCGCTCCGCAATTCTTGCGCGATCCACCGCTTTCGCAACCGCCGCGGGTATACACTTTTCAAGAATGAAAACCACGGGTTGCGGAACAGCAATCGTTACGCCCTTCACGCCGTCGGGAGCCATTGACGAGCCGGCGCTTCGTGCCCTTGTCGATTGGCAGATCGACTCTGGCATCGACTTTCTCGTGGCCTGCGGTTCCACGGGCGAAGCCGCGACGCTCGATGAGGATGAGTGGCTCTTCGCAGTCGGAGTAGTAGCCGATGCTGCAGCGGGCCGCGTACCCGTATGGGCGGGCTGCACACACAACAGCACGCGGACACTGGTCCGCCAGGCCGAGCAGCTCAAGCACATTCCTGGCGTCGACGCCGTGCTCTCTGCCAATCCCTACTACAACAAGCCGTCGCAGGAAGGTCAGTTTCAGCACTTCCTCGCGCTGGCCCGCGCCGTCGATCCGCTCCCCATAACGCTCTACAACATTCCCGGCCGCACCGGGGTCAATCTCGAACCCGAAACCGTGCTGCGCCTCGCGGAGGCCGCACCCAACATCCAGGCGATCAAAGAATCCAGCGGCAAGCTGCCGCAGATCGCGCGCCTGGTGCACATCCTCCCTGACGGGTTCAAAATCTTCAGCGGCGACGACAACCTCGCACTGGCTTCCATCGGAGTCGGCGCGCACGGACTCGTCAGCGTCGCCGCCAATGAAATCCCAGCGGAGATGGGGCGCATGATCCGCTCCGCATTGGCCAACGATTGGACTCAGGCCCATGTGCTCGATCGCCGTTATGCGCGCCTCATCGACGCGAACTTCTGGGACTCAAATCCCACGCCTGTGAAGACCGTGCTCAGCCTCATGGGCCGCATCTCCGATCACGTCCGCTTGCCACTGGTTCCTCCCTCTGCAGCGACGCGCGGCCGGCTCGAACGCCTGGCTGAAGAGCTCGGGCTGCTGCAACCAGCCGCCGTCCGACGTTAGGTTCTGCCTAATTTCGCAGTGTGAGCAGGCTCACAGCCTACGTCTTGACTCAAGGGCATATAATTCGGCCTGAAAATCAATCAGTTACAGGACGTGCTCTATTCACCTGCAACTGAGGAGGCTGATCTATGCTGAAGCCCTTTGTCGTCCTTTCCGCGGCCCTTGTGGTGTTCGCGTTTCCAACTGTTACGACTTTCGCCGTCGGTGGCCCTCCGCAATCCAACCCCGTGAAATCCACGGCCGCTTCGCTCGACAAGGCCAAGAAGCTCTATGCGGTGGACTGCGCTGTGTGCCACGGAGACAACGGCAATGGCAAGACCGACCTGGCCACCAGCCTGCAGGTGACGCTATTGGATTGGACGGACCCAAAGTCACTCGCCAGCAAGTCCGATCAGGATCTCTTCGACGCCATTCGCAAGGGCAAAGACAAGATGCCCGCTGAAGACGCCACCCGCGCCAAGAACGATGATGTATGGGGACTGGTGAATTACCTCCGCCAATTCTCAAAGAACGGACCTGCTGCCGCTCCCGGGGCCGACGCTCCCGCGACAACACCGGCGCCTGCTGCCGATGCGCCCGCAGCCCCGGCCACTCCTCCTCCTGCCGCGCCGAACACAAAACGCTAGTCGACACGAAGCGCTGCTGGTGCACGGTCACCGGGTAGAGGCCTTGGCGGCCGCGCATCCATGCCATCCGCGTAATTGTTGAGTTGCATCCAACTCGCCATGGACGTACGCGAGTTGCATCAACGGGAAGCGCCGCAGGAAACCCGGCACGCACTTTCGCTGAGTTCACTGGCACTCGGAATCGTCCTCGGATTTCTCCTGCTGGGGAGTTGGTCGCATGTTGCGCAGGGCGGCCTTTGGAATCGAGTTGCGACTTACCTTACGGGCCGGACTTCGCGCATCGACACCTCGTCGCCTTCGGTGGTTGAGAAGATCCGTAAGCTCTCGCGTCTTGAGACGGTCGTGTTTTCTCTCGACAAAATCGTCGGCGGTGGTCGCGAAAGCCCCTACCTTCCTGACTTTCTTGTCGGTGACAAGCTGCTGCTCGTGGCGCACGGCGAGGTCATGGCAGGCGTGGATCTCAGCCAGCTCCAACCTGGCAACGTCACTGTCCACGGGGATTCGGTAGAGGTGCATCTTCCGGCTCCTCAAGTGCTTTCGACCCGCATCGATAACACGAGCACGCGGATCTACTCGCGCACCACGGGCCTGCTGGTGCCACCCGATCCCAATCTTGAATCGCAAGTGCGGGAGGCCGCGGAACAACAGATCACGCAGGCCGCGCTCGACGACCACATCCTGGATAAGGCCCACCAGAACGCGCAAACTGCGCTCACCGCGCTGCTCACCGGGCTAGGCTTCCGCCACGTAGAGGTCGAGTAGTTCGGCAACGGCCCCAGTGCGCGGCCGTTTTGGCGTTGCCTGGTTGTTTGTGTTTCGCCGCATTGGAAAAAAAGGGCGCAGGGAAGAATTTTCAGACCCGATTGGGCGACGAAGACCTCTTTTGTCATGTAAAAAAAAAGAAAAAAAGGGTATATCTGTACGGAACTCCTTCTCTTTCAGATGGATAGCGGCAACGATCCGCTGTAAAAATTAGATTCCAAAGGACTTATTTGCAGATTCTAGACAATAAAGGAGTTACGAGCCATGATTTTCAAGGAAAATCGCAATTCATTCCAGTTGGAAGTCAATCTGAATTGATTGTGCCCCAGAGGGCCGAAATTGCCTGCAAAGGTAACGCGAAAAAAATGCGGTGCGGCGTGGCGGGCGCCTTACCCCGCAAGCGACTTCTTCACCAGATCGCTGACCTGCCGGCCATCGGCCCGCGCCCCGCCGGCCTGTAGCCGCGCCTGCACCGCCTTCATCGCCGCGCCCATGTCTTTAGGCGTCAGCGCATGCCCCGCCGTCGCCGCCAACTCCTGAAGAGCCTGCTGCACCAGCGACTGGACACCGGCTTCGTCCAGTTCCCTGGGCATGAACTCTTCAATGACCACAATCTCGGCCGCCTCGATGGCGGCAAGTTCTGGCCGGTTGCCCTGTGTGAACTGCTCAAACGAGTCGCGCCTTTGCTTGACCATCGACGTGAGTGTCTGCTGCTCTTCAACCGGCGTGAGCGGCCCGCGCTTCTCAATGGCCTTGTTCTTGAGCGCGTTCTTGATCAGGCGCAACGTTCCCGTGCGCACCTGATCGCGCGCCTTCAAGGCTGTGATGACTTGCTGCGTGATCGTGGCTTCCAATGCGCCTGCATCTGTCATACGATACGTTGCCTTCCGTTCCGCGGCCGCAATGATTGCGATGGTTGAACCGACTTAGAAAGTGTATCGCGTGGCGCGAATTATTCCCGCGCGCATTTCGGTTTATGTATGCACCATTCGATGCGCCTAGCGCGGGTTTCGCTTCATTTATTCAACGCTTTGATGACGCCAAAGCCAAGGCCGTCGAAGCGCGCCCGCCACCAGAACTTTTGCTTCGGTGCTGCATTTATATAGCCGAGGGACAAAACATGAAGCACACATTTTTAACGATTGCGCTGGCCGGCCTTGGGGCCCTGAGCGCGTCGGCGTACGCCGTGAGCCAAGGGCCGGAGTACGGGGGCAACCAGGCTGCAGCTTATAACGCACCGCAATCGCACAACGCGCCGCAGGCGGAGCCCGGAAGCGCCAATCCCGGCACAGTGAATTACGTTGAAGGCTCGGTCTTTCTCGACGGCAACGCGATCGCCCATCAGGACATTGGCCGCGCCTTCCTTGAGCCCGGCGAAACGCTCTCAACGCAAGCCGGCAAGGCTGAGCTTTTGCTCACGCCCGGCGTCTTCCTGCGGCTCGGCGATAACAGCTCAGTGAAGATGATTGCCCCGGACCTGGAAAAGACGCAGGTCGAATTGGAGAAAGGGCGCGCAGCCATTGAAGTCGACCAGCTTTTTCGACAGAACGACCTCGAAATTCTCGACGGTGGCGTGACCACCCAGATCGTGAAGCCGGGCTTCTACGAGTTCGACGCCGACCGGCCCACGGCCATGGTCTTCGAAGGTGAAGCCCAGGTGAGCGAAGCCAACGGCAAATGGAGGGAAATCAAAGCCCATCACGACGTCCGCCTTGTCGCGAATGCCGAGCTGAAGTCAACCGGTTTCGACACCCGCGACGCGCAGGATGCCCTTTACAACTGGAGCAGCCTTCGCTCGCACTACCTGGCCGACGGGAATAACCAGATCGCGGGGGAATACGCGGGCTCTGCAGGCTTCGTCCCCGGCTGGTATTGGAACCCCTACGGTTGGGACTACACCTTCATCGGCCTGGGGCCTTACTGGAGCCCGTTCGGCTTTGGCTTTTACCCACCGTGGGGCTGGTACGGCGGCTACTGGCGCGGCGGCTACTACGGCGGCCGCTTCTACGGTCGTGGCGGAGCAATAGGCCGAGGCGGTGAAGTTGGCCGCGCGGGGTTCGCGGGTGGGTTCCACGGCGGCGGCTTTGCCGGCGGAGGAGGCTTCCACGGCGGGGGTGGCGGGGGCCGTCGCTAACTGAATACGCCGATCTTCAACGGAGGGGGAATGCGCAAAAGGTGCATTCCCCTTTCTCGTTCAGCGGCGTCATCCTGAAGGGCGCGGCGAGTGGAAATCGGCAGGAACTTCGCGGTCCTTCACGTCGGCCAAAGCCAGGGAAGACAATTCCATATCCGGAAAAAGCCCCATTTCGACACGTCCACAGGGATTTCGCGTCAATTCAAACACAAAATCCATAAAATTGTGTATTCTATGGACGAAGACACGCATAACGAGGTTCAGTCATGATCCGCAAGACCCGCCTTTTTACACCCGGCCCGACCCCTCTTCTCCCCGCGGCCCAGTTTGCCATGGCCGCCGCCGACATGCACCATCGCACCCCCGAGTTTCGCGCCCTGTACCAAAGGGTTCTGGCCCAGCTGAAGGTTTTCGTCGGCACGCAAAACGACGTTCTTTTGCTCTCGAGTTCCGGAACCGGCGCCATGGAAGCCGCTGTTTCCAACCTGACTTCGCCTGGCGACAAGGTGCTTGTGCTTACCGCGGGCAAGTTCGGCGAGCGCTGGACTGGCCTGGCCAAGGCTTTTGGCTGCGTACCCGACGTGGTGAGCGCGCCCTACGGCGAGACCTTCGATCTGAACGCCATAAAAGCGGCGCTGAAGCCGGAACACAAGGCGGTATTTGTTCAAGCCACGGAAACCTCTACAGCGGTGCGTCACGACATTCAGGCCATCGCCGCGGTGGTTAAAGACGCGCACAGCGACGCTTTGCTGGTGGTGGACGGAATCACCGGGCTCGGGACGACGCACTTCGACGTGGATGGCTGGGGCATTGACGTACTGATTGGCGGATCGCAGAAAGCCGTGATGATTCCGCCGGGCCTGGCGTATTTAAGCGTGAGCGACAGGGCCTGGGCGGCGATGGAGGGCGCGAAGAATCCGCGCTACTATTTCGATCTGCGCAAGGAGCGTAAAAACGCGGTGAAGGGTGAGAGCGCGTACACGCCGGCGGTGGCGCTGATCGCGGGACTTGGCGCGGCTCTCGATTACATTGCGGGTCAGGCCGGCGGCGATCTCGAGAAAGGCCGTATCGCCCTNNAGGCGGGCGGCGACCTGGAAAAGGGGCGCATCGCGCTGATCGACAATGCGCAGGTGAACGCCAGGGCCACGCGCGCCGGATTGGTGGCGCTGGGCTTCACGCTGTTTGCGCCGACTTCACCCTCGGCGGCAGCGACCGCGGTGGCGGTGCCGGAAGGCATGAACTCGGGCGACGTGGTGAAGGCGCTCAAGACGCGCTTTGCCACAGTGATCGCCAATGGCCAGGGCGAGATGCAGGGCAAGATTTTCCGCGTCGCCCATCTCGGTTTCTTCGACTATCTCGACACGGTTGCCTTGCTGGGTGCGATGGAACACATCGCCAAAGACACGTTGAAGCTGCCGGTTGTGTACGGACAAGCGGTAGCCGCAGCGCAGGAAGTGTATGCGAAGGCGACGAAGGCGTAGTGGGGGTAGCGGAGTTAGCGGGGTTAGCGGAGTTACTCCGCTTTAACATCAGAAGCATCACCGGAGCTGCACCCATGCCTGACCTGACATTTGGCGAAAAGCTTTTGATCGCGCGCAAGAAGCTCGACCTTTACCAGTACCAGATGGCGGAGCGCCTCGGCGTGCATCCCAACTCCATTACCAACTACGAGCGCGGCGAGGGGAAGCCGCATGCATCCGTTCTGCGGATGTTCGATCTGCTGTGCGAGCGGGAAGGCGTTCGCTTTGACGATTACGAAGCCGCATCAGCCACAGCAAACAAGGGAGATGTGATGAAAGTAGTGCTTGCAGAAAAAGTATCGCCGGCAACCCTGGCGGTTTTTGCCGCCGAGCCGGGATGGCAGGTAGTGACGCACGATCAGTTGAGTGATGGATTGGCCGCTGCGCTGGCCGATGCTGATGCCCTCGTGGTCCGCTCTGCCGTTCAGGTTGACGATGCGCTGATGGAAAAAGCTCCCAAGCTGCGCGTGGTGGGCCGCGCCGGCGTGGGTGTCGACAACATCGATGCCGAAGCCGCAACGCGCCGTGGCATTGTGGTGATGAATACGCCGGGNNTGCGCGGCAAGACGCTGGGCATTCTGGGCCTCGGGCGGATTGGCCTTGAAGTAGCGCGGCGCGCGCGCGGATTCGGTGTTGAAATCGTCGGCAGTGACCCGTTCGTGTCGGCGGCGGTGGCGCGCGAAAACGGAATCAAGCTGGTTGCAATCGATGAATTGATTGCCGCATCGGACTATCTTACTTTGCATGTGGGTCTGACGCCGCAAACCGCGGGCGTGGTCAACGCACGTTCGCTCGCCGCCATGAAAAAAGGCGTGCGCATTATCAACTGCGCACGCGGCGAGCTGATTGACGACGCGGCGCTGATCGCCGCTCTACGCAGCGGCCATGTTGCCGGCGCGGCGCTGGATGTGTTCAGTGTCGAACCGCTCAAAGACTCGCCTTACGTGGAGTTCGACAACGTGATCCTGACGCCGCATATCGCCGGCTCGACATCGGAAGCGCAAGAAGCTGTCGGCATTCAAATTGCGCAGCAGGTGCGCGAATATCTCAAGCTCGGCGTGGTGCAGAACGCCGTGAATCTTCCCTCGCTCAGCCACGAGGAGTACGTCGTTCTGGCGCCTTACATCGATCTTGGCGGCCGGATGGGGTCGTTCCTCGCGCAGGCCGGGAAGCCCGGCATTGAAGGCATTCATCTGACGTATGGCGGCGCGCTTGCCGACGCCAAGACCGACCT
>PLTV01000186.1:0-1315 GCA_003164635.1 Acidobacteriaceae bacterium | reverse complement strand
CTGCTCGAATTCGACGGCATCGATATTGAAGCGCCGCTCGAAGGCAATCTGCTTGTGTGCCGCAATCTCGATGTGCCCGGCGTGATCGGCAAAATCGGATCGCTGCTCGGAGACCACGGGGTCAACATCGCCAACTTCGCCTTGGGACGCGAGCGCTCTGGTTCAAAGCCTGTGAAGGCGCTCGCAGTCGTCCAGGTCGACGCGCCCGTTGCGACAGCGGTGCTGGATGATTTGATGAAGATCGAGGCGATACTCGAAGCGCGGCCTGTGAGTTTGCCGGAGGCGAAATTCTAAAGGCTGGAGGCGATTATTTCGTCGGATCGGTGACCCGCCCCATGAAAAGAATTCCGCCCGATCTGTTATCGCGAATCAGAAACACGAAAGGGTGGTCGGCGCGAAAGACGATGGGCGGCCGCTGCACGGCCATAGCCATGGTCTGCATCACGATGCCTGTAGCCGCGGCAGCCTCGGTTCCTTCTTCGTTCACGTCGATGTAGGCTTTGTGCACGGCTGCGCCAATCCAGAAATCGCGCTTGCCGGTCATGCCGGAAAAGTCGGCGCGGGCTTTCTTGAATGCATCCGGCATGCCCATGGCAGAAAGCGTGCCGCCGAGCTCGAAATCCTGCGTCATTTTGAACTTCGGCAGGGTGAGAATGACCTTCGAGCTTCGGCTCAATTCGCCAAGCCATGTGCGCAGGTTCGCCGGCGTCATCGTTTCTTCAAGCGCGGGCAGCCCGGTGCGCTCCCTGGGCAAGAGCACGATCATCGATAGCTCGCCAGTTTTGTACGGAATCGCGAGCGCCTGAAATTGCGGCTGTTCGAAATAGCTGAAGCGGCTCTCGAGATGCATGAGTGGCGCTTTCACGCTCTCCGCTGCGGATACGTGAAAATCGCCATCCGCTGTTGCTGACTTCTCGAACTGTTTTTCCCAATCTCCTTTGAAATAAATCGCGTTGGTCAATACCAGCCGGGTGGATGTATCGACCGAGCCGGGAGGCAGCAGGTTTGTGATCTTGTTCTCGGTCTTTTCTTCGACCCAATGATTGATGGCGCCGCGGACGGCCTCGGGTTCGCCTTTGAAATCGACGCGCCGAAGACCCGCTCCGTAATTTGTACTGGTCAGTTTCAGGTAATCCTCAAGGAAGTTGAAGTCTTTTTCTGCCCAGAGGGCATCGGCTACATGAAGCTGATAGGCGGTGTGGGGCGAGTTGAGATCGCCGAGCAGCGCGCCCGCAGCCGGATGCAGTCGATTTTGCGGAAGCGTGAAGTGAAAGGTTGCGGCGATCTCGCTCGCGGTCTGGCCGCGCGCGCCCGC
>PLTV01000206.1:168-33058 GCA_003164635.1 Acidobacteriaceae bacterium | reverse complement strand
TGAGCCGTTCGGCTAATGTTGCGAAGTCTTCCGGCTCTAGGTTGTGGCGATACAGCTTGCGGTCGTAGTAGGGCGGGTCGAGGTAGAAGAACGTGGTGGGACGGTCGTATCGCTTGAGTATTTCCTCATACGGCAGCGATTCTATCTGCACGCGCGCCAATCGCTTGTGGGCCGCTTCGATGGTCTGGGGAAGCCGCTCCAAGTTGAAGCTCGGCTTTTGCGTGACGTTCACGCTGTAGTCGAGGTTACGGACGAGCCCCGCGTAGCAGTTCTTGAGGAGATACATATACCGGGCGGCGCGCTGGATGTCGGTGAGCGTGTTCGGATCAGTGGCCTTGAGCAACGCGTGCCATGCTCGGCTCCGCACCATGAAACGGAAATAGCGGACGAACTCTTCATAATGCTGCTGGCATACCCGATAGAAGTTTACGATCTCGCCGTCGAGATCATTCAGAACCTCGACTTTCGACGGCTCCTTGTGAAAGAACACCTGCGCACCTCCGGCAAAGGCCTCGACATACGTTGTGTGGTCCGGGAAAAGAGCGATGAGGGGCTTTGCAATGGCACGTTTGCCGCCGATGTAGGAAAGCGGTCCGATCATATCTGGTAGGAACTGGATTTTTGATCTTCGCGAAGGGCGCTTCGATTCGACCTTTATTTTTTATCGAAGCGTCAGGTCATCTTAAAGCCGGGCTCAGGAAATAAAAGATGGCACCATTTGCGCGCGGGGCAAACGCTCCTCGATACAAATGTGATGGACCGGTTTCCGTACACAGGCTGAAGAGGCAGATGCAAGTATTGCGATAAATGAGAAGAGGTGGGCCGTTCGTCTTCTCCGAGCACGGGGTTAAGGGCCGCAACCCTAGAGAAAGGGCTGTGTCTTAGCCACCTTCGCTCCTCGAATAGCTAACACCCGTCGAACGGCCCGGCTTAACGATACGCTGAGCAGATTTCAATAAAAGGTGGCACCGACTGAGTGCCTCTCGCACCTTGACATTTTGCGAGCACGCCACATACTTAAAGACAAAGAGCTATGCCAATGAATAAGCCGCTAGAGATATCAAACGAGGAATGGGAGGAAATCATGGAAATGCCCGCGATCAGGGAATCGGGGGTATTCAAGATGATGAGACTCCCGAGCGCTTTGCGGACATGGTGTATGGAGTTAAGTTCCATTACAGCGGTGGTCCCGGCTACAACGGCGACCTGTTTATACTCCACGGCGACGCTATGGGTGAGCCTTTCACCCTCATTCGAGAACACGGCAAGCTAGTTTTTGCCGAATGACTCCTAATCCTCGAGGGTTTAATCGCGACGCGGAGTCAATAGAAGAGCCTCAATGGGTTAGTGCTTCGATTGTCCGCTCATGACCCAATGCACCAGAACCAACGCCCGGTGAACGCCGTCGTAAATGTAATATGTGCCGTTAGGCGACTCCCGTTTCTCGGTATGGTTTGCTCGCGTAACGGCGATGGAGTCAAACTTCGAGAGGTCAAAACCGGCATCCAGCGCCCTAAAGCTCTCAAATGCAGACGGGTCACGATGCGTCGGCATGAGCCTCATCGGGCGGAGACAGATGAAAATGTACATGAGTGCTCGATCATCCGACCCGCAACGTCGCCTAGCGTTCGAGGCTGACCATACGGCGTCAAAAGGCGAGTGGGGTTGATTTCTTGCCAAATCAACGACAGAAAAGATTTCTCATCTTCCAACCGTAAGCAGGAAGAGATTTCCAGGCGCTTGTATGGCGTGGATCAACCGGTCATCGAAATGATGACCGAGGGCCTCGCGAGCGCTAAGCCGCGCAAGCACCTCTGGACTACTGACAGGAGTCGTCTGTTGTTTGTGCGTGAAAGCCTAGAATGTGATGTTCTCCGAAGAGTAAAAGAACCAGCATCCATAAAAAAGCAGAATGAAAGCCAAAACAGTTACGTAGAGACCAATTCTCACACCCCACTCAATTTCGAATTGGGTCTGCGGATCGGCGGACAGATTCTGAAACAATTTTGCACAACGTGTCGTCAGTACCCCAACAACTAATGAAGGTATCGCGATAACAGAGGCGCTAACAACAACAACTGATATTGGTCCGAATAACACGATGTTGAGGCCTAGTCCGAGCAAGCGAGAAAAGACGATGCCGAACGTTAGGAGAGTCAATAAGAACGCAGATATGATGGACATATTACGCAATACCCTAAATGAACGTATCGTAGACGCGTGCGAGACCTCTGAGTTATCCTCCATAACATAAGTATAGGATGCTTCCAGCGGCATAGCAACTCACAGCGAACCTTTGCCGCACGGATGTTGCCGGAGTTTCACGTAAATCAACTTGCCGGAGGATGATGATTCAGAAGCTAGAAGAGGCAAACCCCATACAATCGATGTCGATGACTCTCCGAACTCCGCTCATCGAGCAGGCACGCATTAAAAGGACGCTAGGTTTGCAACTCTCTTGTGATGAGCGGAAACTCCTCCGGTGCGCGCAGCGGAGAGCCATTTGAGATTGACCATCAGCTGGAAAATGGCAACCACGCGGCGACTTTGCCTTATCCTTGACATGGCCGGTCAAATCAGCGTAACCTCCGTTCCAAGTTCTTTCCGCGTATCTCATTGATCTTCTGTAGGGGCTATTGTCTCCTGCGCCTCATCGCAAGATGGGGGAAGGACAAAATATGACGACCGCCCGGAGTATCCGTGTAAGCATTCCCCGAGTCAACTTTCTCCTATTCGTTATGTTGATTCTAGCCACCCTCAGTGCAGGGGCGCAGGGGCCGGCGAGCCGACCGATTCTCTTTGTACACGGCATTTGCGCAGGCGCTGAAGACATCGAGCCGTTGCTGGACGGCGTCTATCCGCAGCTTGACCCAACTCTGTACCCATCCTCGACGATCTACTTCGCTCTATACGATAGCGTCCACAACACCATTCAGTTCTGGATTTTCAATGCTGCAGGCACGACCTCGATAGACGAGAGCGCGATCCCATCGGACGCCCGTTTTTTCAGCATCATTCTCTACGATCCAATTGGCCGGTCAACCGATCCAATTAATGTGGTGAAGATATCTGTTCTGAATAAGGCTTATGAAGTGTCTCAAGTGATCAAGCATATTACCGCAATAACGCACATTAAAGATGTCATCGTGCTCGCTCACAGTATGGGTGGCCTTGATGTCCGCTCATACATCGAAGACCTTGCATCGCAAGGGGTCTGCTACGACTATGAATCCAATCCGTCCATCCCAAACTACTCTGCAAAGACGTGCAATCCAGGATGTAATGAGTCGTCCTGCATGCCGAATGCTGGGTTCGGCACTGCTGCATTTGCCGGCGATATCGGGGATCTCATAACAATAGACACACTGAATACAGGAACTCCCTTGGCTCAAATTCCATTACCAAACTGGCTCACGTCGCACATCTCATATTTGGAGTGCGCCGGTACCCCTTCCACGAATAGATATGAGATCACGGGCTCAAACGATCCGCTTGGCTATCTGACACATGCGTTGAATTACTCCGGTTCTGCAGTTGGCACAAAAAAGCCGATACCTAACTCAGTGCCTATTCAATCGATTGAGGATTACTTTAACGATCTCGGGAACATCGCTGCGTGGGACGGCCTTCCTGGAAATTCAGACGATATGGTCCAGCAGTCGAGCCAATCAATTGAACTCAACTTGAAAAGCGTTCATACGAGCGCTCCGGTCGTGGATAATCCCGTCGGCTCGTGTAATGGAATGCCCGGCTATTGTAGCGGAGATACCATAATTGCCGAAACACCAAGCTGCTGGGTCCAGTATCTGGGCATCTCCGAACCCCTGTTGCATTATATGGCGTGCTTGGGTGCACTTCCTCTCACGCAAACCGCAGTCGCAAACGAGATCAACAATCACGATGAAGGGGTAATTGTATGGCAGTCTCCGACTGTCGTAACTGGATTCGCTCCCCTCATCGCCCTCTCGGCAGCCCTAACCGGCACAGTGAATCCGAACGGCACGAACGGGCGAGTTCAGTTCGAGTGGGGTAGGGATGATAAGTTCCAAGACAATCCTCAATATTCCTGTGGCTTAGCAACTTGTGACAGCTGGATCGCTAATTCGGAGACCCAACAGTTCAGCTATCAATTGCCGCCCCTCGCAACTTCGACGCGATATTACTATCGGATCGTTGCGCAAGATACAGATAGCGGTGTCGTCTATTACGGCAAGACCCTGAGTTTCACAACAGGCGTTGTCGTTCCGGCGATTACCTCACCTTTGATCCCAGCCTTCTTGTCGGCTGGATCAATTTCCCAGACGCTAACAATTAACGGCACCGGGTTCTTAAAAACCTCCGCCGTTACATTCAATGCGATTGCTCATACCGCCTTGTATGTCAGCTCAAGTCAACTGAAGATTACACTGACTTCTGCGGATCTCGCCATTCCTGGAGACTATTCGGTCGTTGTAAGCAATCCTGAGCCAAGGGGTGGCGCCGCGAGCGCGACTTTCAATGTCATTCCGGATGGTATCGCTGCTGCGAGCGATGTCGTGACCGTAGCCGGGACCGGATATGGCGATTATTCCGGTAACGGGGGCCTCGCCACAAGTGCGACTTTCGACGACCCGTGGTCAGTGACGGTTGATGAATTCGGAAATATGTACGTTGCGGACACAGGCAACAACGTGGTCCGAAAACTTGATACTGCGGGTGTTGTAACCACATTCGCTGGAAAGGTCGGCCGTAGCGCGTACTCAGGGGATGGCGGCCCCGCTACCAGCGCTGAGATAGAGGCACCGGTCGGGGTCGCGATGGATGCGATGGGAAATGTGTACATCGCCGAGCAAGCCATAAACTCCCACGGTGAATTCGTCTCGGGTGCTCGAATTCGGAAGGTGAATCAGAGTGGCACAATTACCACTTTCGCTGGAGGCGCGAAGTCTATTTGTTCGACGGCTACTGACTCTCTCGGAGATGGATGTCTCGCGACAAGAGCCATCGTGACTGGCGCATGGGGAATCGCCATCGATACCAGTTCAAATCTTTACATAAGCGATTACTATGCCAACCGGGTTCGGATGGTGGCCACGAATGGAATTGTCACCACAATTGCCGGAACTGGGACCGGAGGTTACAGCGGTGATGGCGGTCCAGCAACGAGCGCCCAACTTAATGGGCCGGCTGGCATCTCGGTCGATAAGGCGGGAACACTCTATTTAAGCGACTCTGAGAACAACGTCGTTCGTTCGATCACGTCCTCTGGGACAATAAACACTGTTGCTGGCAATGGAAAGCCCGGATACAGTGGTGATTTAGGATTGGCGACTTCGGCTCAACTGGACTTTCCGTTTGGAACTGTCATCGATTCGCTGGGAAATCTCTTCATCTCCGAGCTAGGCGCGAGCGGCAGTGGAGTTCGCGAAGTGAATACTTCCGGGACAATCACTACGGTTGCCGGGGTCGTTGGGAAAGTAGGATACAGCGGGGATGGCGGGCTGGCGACAAGCGCCCTCTTTGCTTTTCCACACGGATTGGCTCTGGATACGTCGGGCGATTTACTTATCTCTGATTCTTCAAACAACCGGATTCGACAGGTTATCTCACTCGCCGCTCCCACCAATCTGTCATTAACTTGCGGGGTTCCACAGTACGCTACGACGGGACAATTGGTAAGTTCCTTTCCGGCGTCGTTAATCTTGAACTCTCCGATACAAGTCACAGAGAGTTACTACATTCCTTACTCAGGCGAGATACAGTCCACCGCAGAGTTCAACATCGAGAAGTCGGCCAAAGCTGCGTTCGAAGAGTACGAAGCATATTTCGCAACTAACGGTTGGACAGTCACAGGTACTCTTATCCGTCCAACTTTTTACGTCATCGCCTCGACATTGCAAGGTATTGGAAACGTGCAGGCCCAAACTATCGTGGGGCCCACTTCAAGCGGGAGCAATATCACTGTGGGTATTTTCATTCCAAACCTTGCTTTTGATTGCGGGGGCTAGCGCAGAGTGCACTCCGCTGGATGAAATAGTCGGTGCTCTTGTCACATCCGGAAGTTGGCCTCGGTCTTTTGGGCGCGAGCCATCTGAGCATGTGGTTACATCAAATAAGTTGTGCCACCTTGCTAGGGTGGCACAACTGCTTACAATGCGATGGCGGCGTGCTAGGCCGCAACCGCCTCATCGTGCTCGAATTGTTTCGCCAGCATCTTTAGAAGCCGATCCCAAGTTCGAGGTACGCCCCGATTGGGGCTACCACTCAGAACTCGAGAGCGTTCTGCGATCAATTGAGCTGAGGTTTTTAGCGTAATTACTGCATTTTCTGGGCTAAGCGCCAAGTTCGAGGTGAGCTTTTTCACCAATGTGCGCTTTTCTTGTGGGAGCGTCATTTTTTGTAGGTTTGACGCGGTTTGCACGAGTTCGAGGTATTCTTCAAGGCGCGTGATAGCTGCATCATTTCCGGTCTCCAAATCATGCATTCGCTGTTTGATTCCAGCCTCTTCGAGGAGCAAGCTGGAGCGCCGCACATCGAGCAGAGATTTGTCGATAGCGCCGTCCAGGAATGCGTCTGTGAGGCGGGTGAGACGTTCTCGCAGTTGCGCAAGTCGTAAATTGCAGTTCTCCAGTTCTTCCTTGGCTCTTTCCTGTTTGTGTGAGCGCGCCCAATCAAACCATTGTCGTACATACGCCATCTCCTCGCCGTTTAGTTGCAATGGCGCGAAGGCTTCGGCCATTGCATTCTCAATCCGATCTTCGCGCATCGTCTTGGTGTCGCAGTCCTTCGTGTGACATCGGTAGTAGGTGTGGCCCTTTTGGAGTTCTGCCATTGCAGTGCAGCCGCACAGGGTGCATCGGATCATTCTGCTGAATGGGAACTCATGCTTGTGGGTACGGACGACCGTCTTGCCGTCCAGAACCCATTGCACGGTATCAAAGACCTGTTTGCTAACGACGGGCGCATGGAGACCGGGAAAGGATTCGCCCGTCTTTCTGATGCGTATCAATCCGACATAGAAGGGATTGTTGAGCATGGTAGACATGCCGTTCAGCGATACCTTAGTACCCCGCCGGTTACGCAGTCCGCGTCGATACATTTCCTCTACCAATCGCGGCAAAGAGAAATTGCCAGTCGCATAGAGATCGAACGTCTCGCGAACAAGTCCGGCCATCTTTGGATCAGGAACCTTTGCTTGACCGCCGCCTCGATCAAGATACCCAATGGGAGCGCAGATGGGATACAGGCCTTGCTTGAGACGTCCGTAGAATCCCTTCTTCGTTTCTTCGCGTAGATTTCGAATGAAATCGGCCGCAACGACAGCTTGGATGTCTGCGGAGAGTCGCCCACCTCGGGTGTTGAGATCGAGGCTTTCATTGGCGAAGTGAACTTCGACACCAATATCGATCAACTCGGCCAAATCGGCCCAGTCCCGGAGATTCCGCGCTCCTCTATCGATCTTGTGAATTACCACACCGCTAGCCTTGCCGTGTTTGAGCATGCTCAGCATTTCCGAAAACACAGGACGTCCAAGTTTAGCAGCGGTCTCCTGCTCATCGAACGAGCGAACAATTTGTAGATTCTGCCGCTGCGCGTAACGCACAATTGCGTCGTGTTGTTCCTGAAGGGACACTCCATGGTCACCTTGTTTTGTCGTGGATACTCGGATGTAGGAGAAATATTGCTTCTCCATAGTTGTGGTTAATTTATTTTGGGGAATCGACCTTTCTTTAACTTTAGGAAGTCTGACGAGAACGGTCAATGCTCCTAAGTCGCTCCTGTTCCAGCCGCTCGAATACCTGAAGCGCTATTTCACAATACCCGTCCAGAAAGTCGCGCATCTCCTCCCGCCAATCCTCCGGCAGAGATGGGAAGGCCAAGCTCAGATCGATTTCGTGTGGATCGCGCGGTGCAGTCATCGCGAAAATCCTACAGCAATAGTTCCATTTTCCAAGGTGGCACTTCCAGCATGGCGGTCGAGTCAGGTTCTGAGCTAGGTGAGAATCCAGAACATGTTCAGGGCGAATCCACAGAGGGGACGTCGGGAGAATCAGTAATTCTGGCCCCGTTCTCACAGACTTGTGGAAAACCGAATTGGAGTACCAATCACCTTCCTCCCCGCGCAACAAGTGCCACCTTGAGCCGCATCTGTCGGTTGCTACACTTAAGGCACAATCAAATTAAGACTGATCTTTACAAGATTCATGACATCGGACCCAAACGTCGCCCGCCTTCGCACTCTTCGCAAGAGAAGCGGTCTGAGCCAAAAGGAGCTTGCGCATATTCTTGGGTTCCGTTCCGGGGCTCCGGTTTCCCGGCACGAACGCATCGACACGGTGCCAGACCTCCTGACAGCGTGCGCCTACGAGGTCATCTTCCGGGTGCCGATCTCGAAATTATTCCCTGAACTTTATCAAACCGTTGAGGTGGGAATTGAAGAGCGCCTGGCGAAGATGGAAGATGAACTGCATCAGAGCACCGTCAAAGGTCGAGGCGCGGTTCCCGTTGCCTGTAAGCTGGAATTCCTTTGCGATAGAAAGAATCCGGAGTCGAACATCATCGCTTCATGAACCTCCGGATTTACGATCCCACAATACTGGCTATTGATCTCCGGCATCGGCGATTTGGTTACGCCGTGTTCGAAGGTCATAGGCACCTGCGCGATTCGGGTCAGCGGGTTTACCGGGCTGTCGGTGAGGCGGAGGCAGCGATGGCGAGCAAACGGCTTGCCATACTTTTGAAGTCGTTCTCTCCTTCGGCAATCGTGGTGAAGAGAGAACGTTGGGATAGGGCGCAGACCAGTTCACATATAAGCGCGCTAGTCGAAGTAATGACCCAAATGGCCTCTACGTATTCAATCCCAATCTTACTCATCGGAGACGACGATGTGCGGAAGACATTTCACAATTTGGGCTGCGAGACCAGAGCCGAGATTGCCACCGCACTCGCACGCATTTTTCCGGAGCTTGCTTGGAGGCTGCCTCCGAAGCGCCGCGCTTGGCAATCGGAACATCCTCGTATGGCCATGTTCGACGCAGTCGCGCTTGGCCTCGCCTACTGGCAACATCAGAGCACTAAACTTCCAGTGCCGCCAGAATGACCTTCGCGATGGAAGCATGTGCCCTGAGTCCTTCCGCCGGCCTCTCTCGGGTGACGTATAGACCAATTATTGCGTCCGTCACATTCCGTCGAGGGGCCGACGAAAGGGCTTGCTGCAACTCACCTAAGATGTGCTTCGATAACACTCAGTGAGCACGAACTTCGGCCTGTAAATGAATGCGCTCTGCCACTTCCTGGTAAACAGGCACGCGAAGTTCGTCGGCTGTCTCCAATGTAACGGCGACCGCATAGGGAATTCGATCATCGAGACGTCCAGCGTCAGCACGGCAGTTGACCTTTACAATCACTTTCGCACCATCGACAAACGCGACCGCTGAGCCGCCTTCGAATATCTCGTGCTGGAGCGTACCGCGCTGAACCGTCTGCCAATCGACGCAGATTCGATCAGTTTGGAGCACACTTTCTGGCGTGCTTACCCATAATCCGGCTCGTCGATAGTCACGATGCAGCGGGTTAATTGGAGTCAGCCATGCGAGCGAAATTACAAGTTTTCGCAACCCGACGATGCCTGAGAGGCTCGGAGGCAGCGGCAGTTCATACACATGGCCTTCGCCATCTCCGATGTTTCCAGCGGAAATCACAGTGACGCGATTGTCCGCACAGCCCAGCACACGTTCCAGACTCACCGCCCCGTAACCAAGATAACGCGCTATATGATCGCGGTGGTCGCGGCCCAGTGTCAGACTTTGCCTGAAAAACTCAGCAGCATCAGTCCACGCGCTTCCGTGTACCAGGAGCACCTTCGTTAGTACCGCAACTTGTTCGTCAGTCCAGTCAAAATGTAGCTCATCGAGCATAGAGAGAATATGGTCGCAAGAACGTGTTCCAAGGGCAGTTGCATTGCTTGTACCGCAAATATAGCGAACCGCACGCAACTCTGCACCTTGCCCAGGGGAAGCAACCAACTGCCCTGGTCCAGACCGTGGCGTTTGCACCAATTCGAGAACGCCGTTCGGGGCAGCGGGATTCGGATTCAGACGATAAAGCTGCACACCGCCTTCAAATAGGACGTCTGGCTTTACTCCGCGCTTGAATCCAAGACCGATCCTGTTCAGAGGGCTCGGGTAGCCCGTCTGAGGATAGGGATCAATCAATGAGGCGGGGACCGCCACGTCTGAATCATCGTCGTGGAGGCCTCCAACACTGATAGCATTCACTGATTCCGATGGTGAAAGAATGCGGCGTAGATGAGCCGTGCTATGGATTGATCGCGCGACAGCAGAAGACAGATCGGCTGTGACTAGTGCCGCAACTTCGGTCCGTGCCATATCGAGCTCCAACGGAGAGCTATCGTTCCCAGCACTGACGAGGAACAGAACTCGATATCTCCAAGACAGCCAATCAACCATCCGTGCGAATGGACTCATCGGACCGTCGAGTGGACGGCTTGGATCACCGATAGAAAGATTCAGCACACGAATGCGTGGCCCGACTGCCTCCGTTGAGCCTTCACCGTCGTACAGGCGTTTCACTGCCGAATGGAGCAGATCTACAGTGAGCTGATCGGCAGGAATGGATTCACTACGCGGCACACGGAAATCTCGCGGATCAGGGCGCATGATTGGCCTCACATAAAGCGGCCTTGCGAGAGGTCTGTCCGAGGAGGATAGATCACCACGAATAATCAGTGACGCCATCGCAGTTCCATGCACTCTTTCCGCCGCTTGGTAGTCCTGTTCCCATCCCTGAGGGTCGTCGATGATCAGGCGCCCTACGAGCAGCTCATGATTCGCGAGCGGCAATCCGTCGAGCAATCCCAGCCGTGGCTCGCCAGTTGCCCCCTCTTCTTCCGGAATGTCGCCCGTGTACGGTATCGCAGGAGAATCAGGTGGCGTCGCGATGGATTGGCCTGCTGGACGAAAGAACATTACTTCATCCAACTGCAGCAGGCGAACAGCACCATTTTCAAGAATCCGTGTAGCGGCGGCACTTGGTAGAGAACCAAGAAGGCCGTGGTATCCGATTTCTATGTGTATCGCCGTTTGTATGACCTCGCCGCCAGCGTCATGGACGGCCTGTTCAACTTCCAATCTGGCCCTCTGCCGGGTCTCTTCGCTGCCGCGGAACCACAGTTCCGCCTCGAAGGAAACCGTCTGTTTTCCGTTATCAATATCAAATCGCCAATTTTCAAGGAGACCAGTGTCCCGAAGTCGATCTTCAGCATTCCACAATCGCAAAGTTCTCAGACGGCGGAACAATTCGAGCCATTTATTAAATCCCCAGATGAACGGTTGGTCCGGGTTGGCCTGATATGCGGCCCATAGACGGAGAAGTTCGTCCAGCGCCGCACGATTCGTCATGATCAAAAAAAGCCGACCGCTGACGGGAGCTTCTCTTCGGTCTGGTCGGTAGAAGTCGACGTCAGAAGAGATCTCTTCATCGACTTCAGCCAACCACTCCATTCCGTCGATACGACGGACCGCATTGAAGAAATCAGAGATCGACCCAACTGTCTCAAGAACGATAACCTTCTCAGGTTCGGCTCCTTCGACGTCGGCTCTCAACGCACCGGCACGCTCAGCGAACGCTTGCTCGAGCCGCTGAATCTGAGGTCCGATTCTCGCGCCTTGTCGTTCCGCGTTTGGCAGGTGAACTGCCGGCTCCCCGCCGCCCTTCTTTGCTCGTGCGGCTGTTTCGTGCTTTGGAAAAATTAGAATCGGCAGCGTGGCCATTTTTCCCGATACCCTTCTTAGGATGGTTCAGAATCCAGAGCTTCATTTCTTTCTGGAATACCCGATCTGAATTTACCTCTCCGTCCAGAACACATCTCCGCATAACATCTTGTGCTAGGTCATGTAATTCAGAGTAGCTTGAACCCATTAGGCTTGAGAAAGAACGCTTCGCCTTGGAGATGTTCAGTTGCGGGTAGCGCTTCGCCAACAGATCAAACCATCGCGCAATTTGGTCCCGATTTGGAAGCGGCAATGTAGTGCGAATCTGAAATCGCCTCCAGACGGCACGATCCAGCAATTCCGGATGATTTGTGGCCGCGATCAGAATCACATAACTCGGTAACCGGTCAACCTCGAGGAGAAGCGAATTTAGGACGCGCTTAATCTCCCCAGATTCTTGGCGGTCTTCACGCTCTTTTGCAAGGGCGTCAAATTCGTCAAAGAAGAGGACGCATTGACGCAAGCGTGCATATTGGAAGACCTCTTGTATTCGTTTTGCCGTCTCACCAAGATAGCTATTGACTACCTTTTCGTAGCGCACCACATAAAATGGAACGCACAAGGTCGTTGCAATCGCTTCTGCCAGAGATGTCTTGCCATTACCTGGCGGCCCAGTCAATATCACCCGACTTCTCGGCTCTAAATTGTAGGAGCGTAGTAAGTCGGCACGTTGCTGCTCCTCAATCAACTGCGATGCAAGAGTCTGCACTGCCGTGGGAAGCACCAAATCAGAAAGTTCTACGTCGGGCTGCTTCTCCAGCAGTAGTTCAGCGCTGGGGACCTTCAATAGCACCTGAACTGACGTCTCACGAACCGGCTTGTGCTGTAATGTGGCCTTGGTGAGTGAGTCTGCCAGAACGTGATGACTCTTCGCTCGTTCTTCTGCGATAACAGCCTCCACGGTCTTCGTGAAGAGTTCTCGCTCTCCATTGAGCCCGGACTTGACCAGATTGAGAAGCAAATCCGACCGAGCCACGGCAGTCTCCTCCAAGTCAAGTTTAGCAGTGCCGATCAAATCGCCCCGGCACCTCAAAAGCTCTGACAGGTGCAAATCCTGGGACAGTCTGTGGAATAGGCCGTCAAAATTGACGGAGCAAATGTTCCTATCTCTTTGGCTTCGATCTAGGGAAAGCGTGCTCTCTCTGACAGTGGCCCGCAGCGCGCTCTCCTACACTGTCGTCAGCAAACATGTCGCTTCCCTACGGTTGCGTCGCGCATTTACACCGACTCCGGGCCGAGGTTCCAAGTTGCGTCCGGAGCAACGCATTACGTGGTGGTCGGTTGTTTGCGTAGTAGTTTCAGTGACAAGAGCTCGTCTACACCCTTTCGAATCTGCTCATGCGAGAAATGCGGTTTGATTAACTCAATTTGATCAATCAGCCGCTCGATATCTGCAGGGTTCTGATACTTTGCGACAAAAAAGGCGGTGCTCAAAAGCTCAAGCTCGCCAGCTGTCTTGTTCCCAAAAGTATCCACGGCCCACTGGATATTGGACTTGTTCTCTTTTAGGAAATCTGATGCAAGATCGCGAGCGCTCCCGATGTCCGCACCTGGTTGGTATTCATATCCCGTTCCCGACGAATAGTAAATAATGCCTTCCTTAAGCACATTCAAACGTACCGCCGTTCCCAGATCAGACAAAACATCTGAGTCGAATGGGCCATATGAATACAAGGAGAAGCTGTAGCCCAGCGGCATTCCGCGACTCTCTTGCAAAAAAAAGCAGAGCTTCATCAACGCGGTTCTTCCGAGAGTGGAAGCTTTAGTTCTCCAGTGGTCCGATATCTCAGCCATTAGCGCGAGGCGCGAGAACAATTTGTCATCCGACATTTGGCACCCCTTTGTAGGTTGGGACTTCGCGTTGAACCATTTTCCCCGTTCCCTGCGGAGGAAATGCGAGTTGGGTGCTCGGAACGGCACCGTCTGCCAATTCTTGGGATGCTGAACCTAGGTTGGGTGCGGCATCGATCTTAACTTTTTCAGCGGCGCGAGTTTTTTCCGCTTCTTCGCGCAAGAATTTCTCATAATCGACCTTCGCAGCTCCGGCGTCCGCCTTGTCCGCGTAGACGAAGACCTGCGAACCGGCGTTGATGGATTTCATCAGCACTGAGAAGGATGACAAATACCCAATTTGACGTCTGTTTTCGTCGTCCACAAGTATCAACTCGTCGTTTGCCTTTGTCTTATACCAAAGGGCTTTTGGACGTTCAATGTCCTTTACCTTAGTGCGAAGAGCCTTAACAATTTCCTCAGCACGCCTAGTGGAACGATTTAGTTCGCTGAGGCTGGTATCCAAGTGTTCGATTTCGCACACGAGGCGATAGTGATTTCGAGTCATCAATCGTTCGCCGTGCTCTCCACCGTTGCCTCTTGCCAGCAATCCCATAACTCTAAAATCGTCCCACTCCAAAAAAGACTGGAGCTGTTCTGGGGTGCCGGGAGGAGGAAACGCTTCAATCCCAGTTTCGGTCTTGAGTATCTCTCGCATTGCGTTGCCGAGATGATGGTCACATGCGAGGCGCGTCTTATGAAAATAAACCTGTTTATGCATCCAGTACCTTGCAACGATGAGCGCCTCAACTGCGTACGCGCCCCCCTTCATTACTGCGACCTTGGGTTCTTCTGATTCCTCGCTCGGGCGTTCGATTGCGCAGATAGATGAAACTATCCGATTTAGATCATATTTGCCGTAGGAGACTCCAGCGTGCAGCGAATCACGGAGCAAATAATCCATCCGATCTGCGTCGAGCTGTCCGCTAATAATCTCCCTCCAGAAAAGTGTCGGACCGGCGGGTGTTCCCTGGATCAGGGCGGAGACTTCGGAGGGCTCTATCCTGAAGTTTCTCCTGTTCGATGCGTGGCCATGGATGATCTCTGCAAGCGGCCCTTCGATGATGGCAACGGAATAGTCCTCGTGCTCATAAAGCTGAGGCTCCGCATCTTGCCCCGGGAACAACGAATAATGCCCGGCGGCTTTCAATGGCAGCAGCTTTTCCATCGCATGAGAAAACGGAGGATGCCCGACATCATGCAAGAGCGCCGCCAATCGGACAATCTGACGTGCGCGCGCGAAGCCGTTGTCGTTGTACCTGTAGACCCTCCGGAGAAGAGGTTCGGATGTCTCCACAATCGCATCAAAAAGTCGTGTTGCGAGATGCATCACGCCGAGTGAATGCTCGAAACGGCTATGAGTGGCGCCGGGATAGACATAATCCGTCCAAGCCAGTTGTTTGACTCTCCGGAGCCGTTGAAATTGAGGACTGTCCACGATCCGACGTTCAAAGTCTGTAAGACCAATGAACCCGTGTACCGGACAGCGGATCTCACATATGATCGGATCGTTTTGCATCTTCCCTTCCCGTAAAGCGAATATAAAGCGAAAATAGGATGATTGACAACCTAAATCTATCCCACCAACTCGTCTTTGGCGAGAACCCCATGCGTTCTGACCAGACTTCAATCATCCGCTTCTCCTGAGAAAGGTTGCCAAAGAATGGCCCGGCTGCGCTCACCAATAAGCATTCGCGTGGGTTTCCTGCGATGCGGACGCTAGAGCCGCATCTAGGACAAGGGCTTGTTTCATGGACGATCCATGCAAGTGTTGGACTTACGAAATGCGCCTGAGAAGCGCCATCGGAATACCGGCTTGTTGAACTTGGAGGCTTTGACCGCTACCTTTTTGTCTACAATGGATTTCTCAAGCGGGACGAAACAGGACTGATATTGCTGTAAGTTATTGATTCTATTGGTCGGGGAGAGAGGATTTNNCGAACATGGGTTGTAGAGCGTATCGCTGGGGCGCGGCCTGGCGCGAAGTCCCCTTGATTGCGCTTCGATCAGTGTAGCAGAATCCAGCCTTTAGGACGGGGCACTCCGGCCCAGCCAACGCGGCGCGCGCGGGCGAGAGATCGTGAGCGCGTGACTTTAGGCGGGAATGGCGAGAAGGCCGAGGCGGGCGGACTTGCCGGGAGGGCATGGCAGCCCTCGGTTTGAGATCGGCTTTGGCCATGAGTCTAATTCGTTCCCATTCCCGTCATCAACATTGCTATCCTTCTTAGCGTCACCCGAATATCCCACCCACCGGAGACACCATGCCAGTGAACTTCCTTCGTGTTTCGTCCGCGGCTGCTCTAGCCGTGGCGCTTGCTTTTGGGGCGCACGCCCAAACCAAAGCGAAAGACAAAGCCGTTCCGCCTGCCCCCGCGGCGACCGATCCCTACGCCGAGGTGCAGCCCGCAACAGAGACGCTTGACCTGAACATGTATCAGCGCATTCGCGATGAAGGCCTGAACCACTCGCACGTGATGGAGTTCGCCACTGCGTTGATGGATGGTATTGGTCCGCGTCTCACGGGCTCGCCCAACCTGGCCAAGGCCAACGCGTGGACGCGCGATACGCTCACCAAGATCGGCCTCGAAAACGCGCACCTGGAAGACTGGGGCGAATTCGGCCTGGGATGGCAACAGCTCAACACGTGGGCACGCCTGGTTACGCCGGACACCGCGGTACTGATTGTGCAGGCTACGCCATGGTCTCCGGCGACCAACGGCCCGGTGACCGGTGACGTGGTCTTCGTCGGCATTCAAACCGAGAAAGATTTCGACCAGTACAAGGGTAAGCTGGAAGGGAAGATCGTTCTTTTCGGCGCCATGCGCGAAGTGCCGCCGGTGGATAAGGCCCTGTTTGAGCGCTACACCGAGAAGGAACTCGAAGACATGACGGAGTTCCCGGTACAGGCCGGCACCCCGGGCGCCATTCCTCCGGAAATGCAGGCGCGCATGCGTGAGCGCATGGAGCGCTTCCGGCTGATTGACAAGATTGCGCAGTTTTTCGCCGATGAAAAGGTGGCAGCGGTGATCGAGCCCAGCCGCGACGCAAAAAACGGTGGCGGCTCCGGCGGAACGTTCTTCGACGATAACGGCGCCACGCTAGGCCGCACGCCCTATCTGGCCGACAAGCGCGTGAAGATTCCGGTGATCGTCGCGGCGATTGAGAGCTATGGGCGCCTGTACCGGCTAACCCAGGCGCACGCGCCGGCGACGGTGGAAGTCGACGTCGACACCAAGTTCACGGGCGAACACGAGCACGGGTTCGACACAGTGGCTGAAATTCCCGGCACCGACCCAACGCTCAAAGAGCAGGTGGTAATGGTGGGCGGGCACCTTGATAGCTGGATCGCCGGCACCGGCGCGACCGACAACGGCGCCGGAACCATTGTGGCCATGGAGGCTGTGCGCATTCTGAAAGCGCTGGACGTGAAGCCGCGCCGCACGATTCGCATTGCGCTGTGGACGGGCGAAGAACAGGGCATTTTCGGCTCCAAGGGGTATTGCACCATCCACTTTGGCTCAGCCAAGACCTCGACGGCTCCGGACCAGATGCAACTGCCTGAGTTTATGCGGCGCGCCGCAGGACCACTCGAAGTGAAGCCGGAACAGAAGCTTGTCTCGGCCTATTTCAACGTCGACAACGGCACCGGCAAGATTCGCGGCGTCTACACGCAGGGCAATGCCGCGATTGCGCCGATTTTTGCGCAGTGGATTGCACCGCTCAAAGACCTGGGCGTTACCACCATCACCAATCGCAACACAGGTGGCACCGATCATTTGAGTTTCGACGCGGTCGGCATTCCCGGCTTTCAGTTCATTCAGGACGACATGGATTACGAGAGCCGCACCCACCACTCAAACGAAGACACAGTGGAGCGGTTGCAGCCTGCCGACCTGAAGCAGATTGCGACAGTGGAAGCGATCTTCCTGTATAACGCCGCGCAGCGCGATCAAATGCTGCCGCGGAAGCCGCTGCCGCAGCCCGACCTGGAGCAAAAGAAGCGCGAACCGCTGGAAGGCATCTTCCCCGGCGCCGTTCCTCCCCCTCCGCCTGAAACTAAACCGTAAGGGCATCGAAACGAAAAGGCTCGCTCGATACTTAAATCGAGCGGGCCTTTTTCATTTTAGCTACGGCAGAGTTTTCTCTGGCATCGGGCTTTTGCGTTAGTTACTCCGGACGATGAGCGTCTGCGTGCACTTAGGCGCATCTGCCTGCGTCGAGTAGCCGCAGAACGGAACGTTGCTATAAGGGGAACCAGGCGCTTCGACGGTTCCTTTGTCCGTGACCGTCCAAATGTGCAGCTTTCCGCTCTGGTTGTTTAATGCGTAAAAATGGTTCGCATTATCCCACGCCATCGGCGAAAGTGTGCCGGAGTCGCCCACAATCGTCGATTTGGTGAGCGCGGTTATCGGACTGGCCCCATCAAACTTGAAGAACTGCACGTCTGTGCCGGCGGCAACGGCCAGAATTGCGCCCGCCGGATTCAACATCAGGTTGTCGGCGCAACACGTTTCTGCCGGGGCCAGAGGCAGATTTTCCCAGGTGTTTGTTGAACTCAGCTGACCCTTGCTGTTCATCGTGTAACTTGCGAGGTAGGTGCTTTCGCTCACACAGCCTGCCTCATTGGTTCCGGCAATGGCTTCGGGAATCGATTCACAACCGGCCACCTCTTCCACAAGGACGGCAAGGTGATCGGTGGGGTCGGGCGATTCTCCAAATTGCGGCCAGGCGTAGTAGGAATCGGAACTGGGCTTGGGCGTTGGCTGAGCCGGATTAGGCGTCCCGTTAAACGGCGCAACATTCGGAGCCGGGCTGAGATCTCCATTGCTCGCGCGGACGAGAGTGGTGTACACCAAGCCGCCGTTCGCCGTGCTCTGGCCTGTGAGCAGCGCAAACTTGTTGTTTCCGGTCGCAGTCAGGTGGAGGATGTCTTGATCGCTTGATGAAAAGGGATTGTCGAGGAAAGTGAGAACGCCCGTCTTACTTACCTTGAATGTTTGCAGTGACGAGCACGCCGGCACAGCCGACCCATAGAGATTCGATCCATTCGAAATGATGTAGACGAACTCGCCGGTGTGATCCATTACGGCGAAGTTCGGTTGTGCCCACTGGAACGATGGAACTCCGGCACAGCTACCGCCGGCGTACAGCGAAGCGTTGATTTCAGAATCCTGCGCTCCGATTACGCCGCCTGAACTGACGGGATACGAGTGTAAGTAGCTTGCATCGAGCGTGATGATGTGCGATCCATTGTTGCCGACCAGCACGCCGGCAATCTGCTTGAGCGGAGAACCTTTGACTTGTGTGAGGGTCCCGTTGGACGCGACCGCGTACACAGAAATCGGCGAAGGCGCGGTATTTCCTGTTTGAGTTGAGTCTTCCTGGACGTAAACATAGGCAACGGGGGTAGAGGCAACTGCTACGCCGGTCGAAAGCAGGGCGAGCAGGCTAAGCAAGGCATTTGCGCGTTTCATTCGACATCTCCAATGGGGTGGGGGGACGCTCTCACAAACCGAAGAACTTCGGAGCAGTCCCCAGACTAGCAAAGGGTTTGTTTCGCTGAACAGGGATCAACGCGGTGAAAACCCATGATTTCACTTGTTTTCTTCTGATCATGGCCCAACTGAAAGATTGAACGCACCTTCAGCTCCTACGGCAATGGCGATCTGTCGCGCGCCTTGAGAGATGAACAGCAATCCGGTTGCACGCGACAATGTATACGGTTACAGTGCTTAGGGGTGAATTTCATGCGCCGCACAAGCTCTTTGCGCTTCTCCGTTTCCTTCCTCTTGCTTTCCGTCATTCTCCCGGCACTCTTGCTCGCCGCATTCGCCCGCACTATTGCGGCGCAGACCACCGAAGCGCCACGCATCGTCCTGAAAGACGGCCGGTACGCGCTCTTGGTCGATGGGCGTCCTTTCCTCATGCTGGGCGGCCAGATTCACAACTCCAGCGCGTGGCCCTCGGAACTGCCGCAGGTCTGGGAATCGATAGCGGCCCTGCACGCCAACACAATTGAAGCGCCCGTCTACTGGGAGGAGTTCGAGTCGCAGGAAGGCCACTTCGAATACGCCAACGTCGACGCGCTGGTTGAAGGCGCCCGTGCACACAATCTGCATGTTGTGCTGCTTTGGTTCGGCACCTGGAAGAACGGCAACATGCACTACGTTCCGGCGTGGGTAAAGAGCGATTCGAAGCGTTTCCCGCATACAATTCGCCCCGACGGCGAGCCGATCGACGTGCTCTCGCCTCTTTCGCACAACACGCTCGACGCCGACAAAGCGGCCTTTGTTGCGTTGATGCGCCACTTGAAGCAGATCGACAGCGACAAGCACACGGTCATCGTCGTCCAGGTTGAGAACGAGTCCGGCAACATCGGCAGCGTCCGCGATAACTCCGCCGAGGCGAATCGCCTGATTGCCGGACCGGTTCCGTCGGATCTGCTTGCTGCCGCGCACAAACAGCCCGGCACATGGGGTCAAGTCTTCGGTTCCGAGACCGACGAGATCTTCCAAGCCTACTACCAGGCGAAGTACATCAACGAGATTGCCGCGGCGGGCAAGCAGGAGTTCAACATCCCGCTCTACATCAACGTGTGGATCGATTATCCTGCCGCGGAGACATCTCAGCGCCAATTGGATACGCCGGGCATCGGCTACCCCAGCGGCGGCGCCGTGCAGAAGCTTGTCGGCTTGTGGCGCGCATTGGCTCCATCGCTCGACATGATTGGTCCTGATATCTACACGGACGACTCACCTTTCTACCGCGAGACCATGCAGGCGTATCACCGCCCCGACAACCCACTCTGGATTCCTGAAACCGGCCGTGACGATAACTTCGCCAAGTTCTTTTTCTACGCGTTGGGTGACGGCGCGCTTGGTTTCTCACCGTTCGGCGTGGACCAATCGGGGTGGAACATTCTCGGCGACCAGCCATTCAAGGCGCATGGTTACAACTTCTCGCTAGTCGAGCCCATGATGCGTGATCTTGCACAGCTGGAATTCGACGGCAAGGTGAAGACCACCGTAGAAGAGCCAGGCCAGGCAACGCAGGAGATTGACTTTGGCGCGTGGCAGGCCACCGTGTCGTTCGGCTTTCCGCAGCCCGATGGCCGCCGCGCTCCTGGCACGAAAGACGCACACGGAGCGGTGATCATCGCCCAGCTCGGGCCGGACGAGTTCCTCGTCACCGGCATCGACGCCAGCGTCAGCTTCCATTTACCAGGTAAGCTGCCATGGATTCGCAGCCAGATCACGACGGCGCAGCAGGGAATTTACGATAACGGAAACTGGAAGCCGCTGCGCCTGCTGAATGGCGACGAAACCGATCGCGGCCTCTGTTTCTATGAGAAGCCCGAGATCGTGCGCGTAACCATGGGCCGCTTCTAAGCACTTGCAGTGCGGCGGTTGCTCGCAGGGGGTTTGTGCTTTCCTACCCACGAATCCAAGAGCGATTCATGGGTAGGGGCAGCGAGCAGGACCGCTCTAGTCGCTCTTGCCTGAGCCCTCAACCGCTCCGGCGGGCAAGTCGAGCGCAACCAGAGCAAAGCGGGTTTCGCCGTCTTTTGAGTGCTCAAACCCAACGATGTGCTGATGGCGCTTGGAACCAGCCTTCAGCTCGACGCTGCTGTCGTCCCCGCCATAATCGCTGCGGTCAATTTTGACGTTGGCGCCTTTCCCATCGTCGGCGCAGGTTAGCCCTTGGGAGGTTGCCGTCGGGGTTCCGACCGGCGAATGTCCCTGGCAGGTAATCACGTCTCCGAAATGGTTCAAGGCTTTCTTATAGAAGGCGGACACCTGGTCCTGCGTGTCAGCGGTGCCGTAGCTGACGGCGCGCACGCGCAGTTCCCACTCGCCAAAGCCGAGATGCACATCCGCCGACTTATGTTTATCGTCATCGCTGACGAGGTGGGCGCCAGGATAGGCGGGCAAGCCAAGGTCAGAGGCCGTGGTCTGGTTCGTATTCACATGAACCCCTCCAAAGGGAGTATCGACCTGAACATTCTTCTCCTTGCCATCGGCGTCCTTGTCCACATGAACGCGGAAGCAACCCGTCGCAACAGCAGCCACCGCCAGCATGGCGAGGCAAACCGTAACCTTCTCAATTCGTTGTTGCACCATGACCTTCGTCCCTCTTGCCTTTGTTATACGCCGCGCTTCGGCGGGCGGTTCCTGGAATCGACTGGCAACCGGCCCAGAGAATCCTGCCACTTTCCGCGCCAATCCGGGTTAGTATCCAGCATGAAACACAATCTCACTGCGCGATGAAAATGGCGAGCCGATTTGGCTGGCCTAAATCGTCGTTCGCAAAGCGTTTCAGTTTCAATTCTCGAACCGGTTTTTCCGATCATCCGCAATGCAGGGATCCGGCTGGAATTGGAAAACAGAGCACCATGGAAAGGACCTGTACGTATGCTTCGTTTTGCTCCCTCCTCACCCAAAAGGTTGTTGTTGGCGTTTGCCGCAGCGGCCTTTTTCTCTTTTGCCTGCACGCAATCGCAGGCGCAGCCCGATCCGCCCGCACAGGCCGGTCGGATCTCCTACGTTACGGGAACTGTTTCGATTCAACCCGCCGGCACAGACGATTGGGGCCAGGCGCTTCCGAATCTGCCAATTGGACCTGGGGATCGCGTGTTCACCGATTTTGATGGCCGCGCCGAAATCCAGGTCGGGCAAACCTTCGTGCGTATTGGCCCTAACTCTGACGTCAGCCTCGTCGATTCATCGCCTGAGGGCATCACCTTCGGCGTCGGGCAAGGATCGATTCACGTTCGTTCCAATGGCTTGTGGGACGGCCAGTCGGTTTACATCAATACTCCCAGCGGTAGCTCCACCCTTTCGTATCCGGGAGAGTTGCGCGTGGATGTGATGGGGGATGAGCCATCTGCGGTTTTCACCACTTATGACGCCAATCTATTTATCACCGGGGCAGGAGGGTTCGGCCAGCAAATCGGTAACGAACAATCGCTTGAACTGATCGGGTCGAACCCAGTCTATCCGCAATGGCTGCAGCCCGCCGACTGGGACAACCTGGATAACTGGAGCCGTCAGCGCGACCAACAAATCGCAATGTCGCAATCGTACCGCTACGTCAGCCGCGAGATTCCCGGCGCCTACGAACTCGACGCGGCTGGCCAGTGGATGCCAGGAACGCCCTATGGCGCCGTCTGGTTCCCCAATTCCGTCCCCTCCGGTTGGGCGCCCTACCACTACGGGCATTGGGTGAACCACGCGCCGTGGGGTTGGGTCTGGGTGGAAGATGAGCCGTGGGGCTACGCGCCCTTCCACTATGGACGCTGGGTTTCGTTCAACGGCCGGTGGGGCTGGGTTCCGGGTCCGCCTGCCGAGCATCCCATCTGGTCACCCGCCTTGGTGGTTTTTGCAGGCGGCGTCCAATTCGGCGGGGGCGTCCTGTCTGTTTGGTTCCCGCTTGGGCCAGGGGAGCCGTATCGCCCCTGGTATCCGTGCAGCCAGCGCTACATCGACAGAGTGAACATCTCGAACATCACACCCACGCCGATGGTCCACGTACAGACGACGTACGTAAACGTCAATATCACCAACGTGACTTATGTGAACCGCACCATCGGCGTGACCGCCATGAACACGGCGGACTTCGCCGCTGGACGGCCGGTACGTCAGGTGGCTGTGCCGGTGAACGCACAAATGGTACAGCACGTGCAGCCGATTGCAGCTCCTTTGCCACAGCCGACGCGCCAGGCAACGGTCGCTGGGCCTCCGCCCGCGCGCGCTCCGCAAGTCAGCGTGGCAAGGCCTGTGTTCATCAATCAAACCGGAAAAGCGGTCACGGCGACTCCCGGTGCGAGGCCTGTGGAGCCGCCCGTGAAAGCTGCTCCGCAGATCAAGCCTCCGGTTGGACATGCAGTGGTGGCGCCGCCGACGAACGCCGTAAAGTTCACGCCGCCCCCGGCAAGGGGAATGCCGATTCCTCCGCCGAATCCGCCACATGGCCCGGCGGGATCTTTCCCCGCTCAGGAAGCCAAACCCGCTCCGACGCCGGAAGGGAGTTCAAGGCCCGTGCCGCCGCCTCCGGCGCCCATGCATAACGCGCCGGTTGTTCCTCCGCCTCCACCGGCAAAGGTGAATCCGCCGGCGCCCGAAGAACGCAGACCGGCTCCTGAGGCCGTTCCGCCACCGAAGGCTAAGCCGGAACCACCTCCGCCGCCCAAGCCCGACAACAAGGACAAGAACAAAGACAAGAAGGACGATAAGGACAAGGAAAAGAAGGAGAATCCCGGCGCGTAATCTTGCCGGAATTCCATCTCCTTAGCAACACCATTGAAAGGCCCGCTCAGTCTGAGCGGGCCTTTCAGTTCAGCGTTATTATCCTGAGGTGCAGCCGAGGGATCCGCGGTTGCTTCTCAATTTTCTGCGCCGCCCAAGTCGCTTTACGAAAATCCCTAGACAAGTCATCGTACGCTGAGCTGGGTCATGCTCGGCCACGCATTCAGGCTGAGTACCTCAGTGCGACGAGTGGCCGTCTTCCTTGCTGCTGGTGGCAAACCAGATTGCCAACGCGAAGATGACGATAATGACGGGAACCACAACGAACGGGGAAGTAATGCTCATGCGCTCAATCCTCTTCGTTAGAGTAACAAAGAAGGGCTTCGTCTTCGAAGCCCCTTTGCTTTTGACCCGGCCCCAGGCTTACCTTGGCTGTCGCGCCACAGGTGCTGGATAGTCGACGCGGATGGTGAGAATCTCGTAGGGGTGAATCGGCGCCTTTACCGTGTCGCCTGAGAGTTCCAGCGCACCGCCTTCCGGCGTCTCCTGCATATTCGTCACCGTGGCCGCCGTCGCGCCCGGTGGCACATGGAACTCCGCCGTCGCCTCCTTGCCCGCCCATTCATACGCACGGAAGATCAGGCTGTTTGTATCTTCGGCTTTCTTCACCGCAGTCAGAGTTACATTCTCCGGTCCGACCGAGCCAAAGGAATGCGCGGACGGCAAAGCCCCGCCATGTGCCGTGGTCACGAGCGCTGTGAGCGGGTAGTTGTACTCGTAGCCGCGCCGCACTGTCAGCGCGTCCTTCCACGTGCCCGCGTGCGGATAGAGCGCGTAGTGGAAGTGATGATGCCCGCGATCTGCCTCGGGATCGGGATCGATGGGCGAGCGCAGCAGTGTCAGCCGCAGAACATTCCCGACTGCATCGTAGCCGTACTTCGAGTTGTTCAGAATGCTCAGTCCATGCTTGCCGTCGCCCAGGTCAGCCCAACGCATCGCCGGCACTTCAAACTGCGCCTTCTCCCAGCTGTTGTTGCGCGTGGTCGGCCGCTCGATGGTTCCACACGGAACTTCGACCGTCGCAAATGGACCGCTTGCGCTGAGCGAGAACGCGGCCTTCAATAGTACGTGAGTTTCGTGCCAGTCGATTTCGTTATCGATGTCGACCAGACCCGAAGCCGGCGGCAGCGTAATGGTCTGCACAAACTTCGAGCTTTGCCAGGTGCGCACGATGCGAATGGCCGGGTCAGGCGTGTGCTCGCCTACGAGCTCAATGGAGTCGACTTTGCTGACCACAGCCGGCGCTACGTCGAGCGCGCCCGGATCGATATTCCATGCGTCGTAGTCTTTTGGTTTGTCGGTAAATGCCTGCAGCTCATTGCCGCATCCCTTCGCCGCCAATGCTTCGAAGCCGGTATGGCCCGGTGCTGCTGACTTTTCGAGGCTCGTGATGCAGCCGTTCTTTTTGTCGACGCGGACTCGCAGGCCATCGCGCTCGAGGGTGATCGACTCGGCATCGTCGTGCGCCGATGCGCCCATGGCTGTGCCCACCTTCGACGGCAGAATGTGGATCGTCTTGTAGCCCAGCGCCGGAACATCGCTCACATGTACCGTGAGTTCTGCGATGCCCGTCTTCGCATCGATCTTCGATTGCAATGGAAGGCCCGGCGCCGAAGATCCCTCGCGAATCGCCACGGCTTCGCGGCTGTTCTCCGGCAGCTGCACTTTTACCGCAACGTCGCCGGAGCGCTCCCATCCAAGCGGATTGTAGATAAGGACAGGGATGCCCTCGCCGCTCGTGTCCGCGCTTTCCGAAATGGTTGCGAGCGCGCCCGAAGAGATTTCATTCGTCGACCAGCGCACCACGTCGTAGTCTTTTTGCGCGTCTTTGTAGATGACGCCGATACCCGAGCCCGCGGCGAGGTCGTGGAATTGGTTGAAGAGCACTTTCTTCCAGTCCTCGGTGATCTCAGCGCCCGGATAGCTCTTGCCGTCGAGCCAGGCGAGCGATGCCCACTTCTCCGCATCCAGAACCTGCACTTCAGAGTCGCGCATGTTGCGCTTGTGATTGGCCTGCGTGGTGAAGACGCCGCGATGATATTCGAGATAGAGATCGCTCGTCCACGTCGGAATAGAAACCTTGCCGGGAATTGCGGCCGGCGGCGTGTAGCCCTTGGCGATGGACTGGTAGTTCCACGAAGGGCTCTCCGGCGCAATCTGCTTTTCAATCGAAGTGAAGAACGGCTGCGCGAGACCGAATTCGTATTTGGGAACGATGTGGTCTTCGCCATTGGCGGCTTTGCCTTGCCAGTGGAAGCCTTCGTCGAGTAACGCGCGCGTGGGGCCGCCGCCGTGATCACCCACGCCGTAGATGTCCATCATCTCGGTCGTGCCGGGCGCGAGCTTGCGCCGCTCCACCAAGTCGTTGGCCTCGCGCAGCGGGCTCAGATCCGTGCTCAACCCCGGCGGGAAATACGTGAGTACCTTTGAGCCGTCGGGCGATTGCCACCAGAACAGTTTGAACGGCATTTGATTCGTATCGTTCCACGTCATCTTGGTGGTGACGAAATAATCCACGCCACTCTTCTTGTAGATTTGCGGAAGCTGCAGCGTGTAGCCGAAGGAGTCGGGATTCCAGCCGATGCGCACATCCGATCCATAGGCCTGCTTGAACCAGCGTTTGCCCACCAGCAGTTGCCGCACGAGCGATTCGCCGTCGGGCATGTTCAGGTCGGGCTCGACCCACATGCCGCCGACCACCTCCCAGCGGCCTTCCTTGATGCGCTGGGCGATCTCCTCGTTCATGTCGGGATACTTTTGCGCGAGCCACTCGTTATAGGCCGCGGCCGACTGCGAGTAGGTGTACTGCGGATACTCGTGCATCAACTGCAACGCGGTCCCGAAGGTGCGCTTGACCACATCCACCGTCTCCGTCCAAGGCCAGAGCCACGCCGCATCGATGTGCGATTGACCGGTGAGGTGGTAGGTGGCCTGCCGAACAATTGGCTTGAGAGGCTCCAGTTTGGTATGCGCCGCTTTTAGGCTGGCGTCGAATCCAGCCTGGTCGTGCGCGTCGAGCGCCTTCACGTCCACTGCGGCGATGGCGCTATCCAGCGCCGCCAGAGATGCAGCATCACCAGGCGCAAGCGAGGGTACAAGCCTGGCAGCGGCGAGGAACTCGATGCGGAGATCCTGAGGATCGGGCCGACTCGCCGGCGCTTCCACACGCAACGTCGCGCCGAAAACGCTCTTCACCTTGGTGGTGTGCAGCATCTTCATGGCGACCGTCACTGTATCGCCGGGCTTGGCGCTCTCGAAAAGCACGACGGGGTCGAGGTCGTCGCCCATGGCCACGCGGCGGCCATCGAAGTACAGGATTTCGGGGATGGGCGAGTCGGCGTTGGCGTTGAGGTGGAACCAGATGCGCGCGCCGGTAAGATCGTAGCCCTGCAGATCGGCCGGAATGCGATATGTCTGGCGCAACCACACGGCGTCGGTGCCCTCCTTGCCTTCTTTGGGCGCTGGCTGCCATCCGGATTCATCCAGATTCACCGCCTCGCCGTGGGCCACATCGCCGGCATGCGTCTTCCACGCGCCATCGGGCAGCGACTGCAGCCTCGAAAGCCGGCCGATGACGGCTGAAACCGCTCCAGACTCCGTTGATCCGCGTGTCCATTTGAGAGGGAAGGCCGGGCCCTGCGTGAAGTTGCCATCGATCTCCGTGCCGTCTTTATTAACCGTTCCCTCATAGGTCACGTGGTAAGCGTCGATGGAAAACGTCAGCTTGGAGTCCTTGAACGTGCTTGCGGAAGCCGGCGTTGCATAGTCGCCCTGATCGATGCTGTCGATGGTGGTGGCGACGGTGCCGTCTTTGCCAATCACAATGTGCATGGCCAGGTGCAGTTCCGAGCCATCCGCAATGAGCGTGCTGGCCCAATCGCCGGCGACCTTAGCGGCGCTGTCGGCCCCCTGCGCAGTGGCTGCGGTGGCGAATAAGCACGTTGTGGCGGCCAAAAGGAATGCAGCGGCTGTGGAGTGTATCTTCAAAGCGGGTTTCATCATCGAACCTTCCCACCGAGCATGGTAAGCCATGCGGTTCCGCTTGGGTGTATCGATACCACAATTATTTCCGGCGAGGTTTGGCGCTGACGAAGCTCCGCTGGGTGCTTCAGTGGCTTTGTTCTTCGAGGTAATCTACGTATCCGAGCAGCGCGCCCCAGTGGTAGAAGCGATCGCTTGATGAAACATCGTCACCAACGCCGAGAATCGCGTTGTAGTTCTCGTGCACGTGGCCTTTTTCCTTCCACTCTTTCAGGAAAAGCGCATAGCTTTGGCCTGCAAACGCCCAGCGCGCGGCCCGGACATCGTAGTTCTTCAGCCCCAGGTATACGAGGTAATTCATCGGCCCCCAGATGCGGCCGCGCCAGTAGTCCTGATCTTTGAATGCCGGATCGTTGCGTGCAATGGCAGGAATCATCCAGTCGCCCCAAAATTCCTGGGGGTTGGTCAAATGTTTGTCGACCATGATGCGCGCCTGGATGGGAGTGGCAGCTTTTGCCATGAGCGGATAAAAATTCGTCGGCGATAGCCGCAAGCTCTTTTCTCCGGTATGCAGATTCACGTTGAGGAAGATGCCTGCTTTGTCGTCCCACATGGTTGCGAGTTTGGCGCGATATTTTTCAGACCGCGCCCTCAACTCTTTCACGTTATCGGGCTTGCCGAGCGCATCGGCAATCTCGGCCAGCGCGTCACAGTCGGCAATGTACATACTCATCAAGCCGACGTCGGCATATTCGAGCAGATGCGTTCGCTTGTTGTATGTGGTGCCGTCGTACATGGGGCTGTTGTCGAGGCCCGACTCGAAGATGGCGCCCTGCCAGGTTCCGCGCGAATCGTCGTCGAGGTTCGCCGGCCGGTTGTCGCCATCGCTGCCCCAGGTGAGATAGCCCTGCAGATCGCGATGCGCGGCCCACCAGCGATTCCAGGCGAGAAGGGGCGCGTAGGCGTCGGCAAGAAACCAGCGATCGTGAAATTGTTTGTAGAGACTCAGCACAGTGATTGCACCCACGGGAGGCTCTGAGCGGTCCGAGCTCTTCCAGCCGCCAGCACGCGCATAGTTAGGCACAAATCCCTGCGCGGTTGACTCGCGCAGAATCTCGAGGGCGTTGGCATAGGCCAGGTCTCGGTCGCCGATGGAAGCCAGTGTGGCGGCAAAAAACGTGTCCCAGTCAAAGAGGACGTAGCCGCCCCAGTTTTCGCTCCATCCGCGGCTCACGGGTGAAATCACGCGCTGTTTTTCCGGCTCGTAGATCGTGTCCCAGCCCAGCGTGGTCTCGATTGCATCGACAATGGGCGCATTCGCGCCGGCTGCCGCGACGCTCTTCTCGTATGCCGCTCGCTCGCGATCAATAATACTTCGAATTTGTTCCAGCGTGAGCGGCGGCTTTTGTTCGTTGTGTGCCACGTCCATCTGTTGCGCGCTGACTCCCACAGGGCCGGTCAGATCCGCTGCCAGGTACGGCGTGTCGATTGGAACGCTCAACGTTGATGGGGCCGCGCTCTCCGCGCATGTACAGTCAATCTCTATTGCCGCATTCACTCCAGTGGTCATGATTGTTCTGGGTCCGCCGAACACGACCATACCTGCATGCAGATTCCACAGCGTGCCCACGCTGAACACCACCGTTGGCGGAAGTGCTCCACTCTTCGATTCGAGCGGCGTCACCAGAATGACGAGGTCTCCACCGTTGTGCGCGGTCTGAATGCGCCAGCTATGCCCTTCCCAATCCACGCGCAGATCGGTATAGCTGCCATCCCACGCGTGCGGCCCTGGCGTCACCACCTCCGCGCCTTTGGCCTGCCGCCCGATCAGCGCATCCGCGAGAAACGCATCGCCGCCTTCGGTGGTGTTATGCTTCATGCCGACGCGAATCGCCAGGCCTTCAGGAAGCAGAACCTGCGTGGTTACGCTATGAACATCCCAGGTGTTCCAGCCTTGCGCGAGACGCTTCTGCACCGCGTTATATTCCGCCGATTCAGGTAAAGGCATGCTCGAATCCGGCGCAATCCGCGATGGAGCTGAAGCAGCGTTGTCAGGCGGAGTCTGCGCAGACAGCAAGCCGACCATGCCGGCCATTATGGCCGCCAGGAAGCATAAGGCAGCGCAGCGAATCATTCGAATTCCCTGCACACTGATCTCTGAACCCTGATCTCTGGCGCTCACACGAACCCGCCATCCACGACATAGCTCTGGTTGGTGATGGCGCTTGAATCGTCTGCCGCCAAAAACAGCACCAGCCGCGCCACATCTTCGGGCTGTATGTCCAGCTTGAGCGCCTGGCGCCCCATCACCTCGGCCTTGTATTCGGGAGTCAGCACGAGCTTTTTCTGCTTTTCGGTGTTGATCGCGCCGGGTAGCACAGCATTCACGCGAATGCCGTCTTTGCCGAGCTCGTGTGCCAGCGTACGTGTCAGTCCTACAATACCCGCTTTCGCAGTGTTGTAGGCCGGCAACCCCGTGGTTGGAATCACCCACGCAATGGACGAGAGATTGATGATGGACCCGCGCCCAGCCTTGCGCATCGAAGGCAACACCGCCTGGATGCAGAAGAAATAATGCTTCAGGTTCTGCTGCAGGCATTGATCCCAGAATTCCGAAGTGACTTCTTCGATTGAATGACGCCGATCGTTGGCTGCGTTGTTGACCAGCACATCGACGGAGCCGAACGCAGTAATGACATCCTTAACGGATCGCAGCAAAGCCGCGGTATCGGTCAGATCGCAGTGCACATAATGCGGTGCGTGGCATCCCTCGGCGCGCAGACTCTCCACGAGTCTCGTCGCCGGCGCATCCTGAATATCGAAGAATGCCACACGTGCGCCCTGTCGCGCAAAGTGCGTCACGATTGACTCGCCAATGCCCGTGGCACCGCCCGTGACGAGCACGACACGCTCTTGCAGGCTCGGATACTTCGCAAATCTTCGATCGCCCAACTGCATCGTCTGTTGCTCCGAAAAGTTTAGCCAGAGATTCAAAAGTCTTCACGCAGCTAGTGTTTCCGCAGTCCTAGTGCAAGTCGCGCGGCACCGCGTGTCCCCTGCAACCCAGGAGAAAATCAAAGTCCGCTCCCTCGTCCGCCTGGAGGACATGCTTCACATATAAGGACTGGTATCCCGATTTGAACGCGGGCTCCGGTGCAACCCATTCTGCACGCCTCTTCACCAACTCCGCATCGTCGACGTCCAAATGCAGACGGCGCGCTTCGACATCGAGCTCGATCCAGTCGCCTTCGCGCACCAGTGCCAGAGGGCCGCCCGTCGCTGCTTCCGGCGACACATGCAGCACGACCGTCCCGTAGGCCGTGCCGCTCATGCGCGCATCGCTGATGCGCACCATGTCAGTGATGCCGCGCGCCAGCAATTTCGGCGGCAATCCCATGTTGCCCACCTCCGGCATGCCCGGATACCCCTTGGGGCCGCAGTTCTTCAACACCATCACGCTGTTCTCGTCGATGTCCAAGTTTGGGTCGTCAATGCGCGCCTTGTATTGCTCGATGTCTTCAAAGACAACTGCCCGGCCGCGGTGTTTCATCAAGGCAGGCGTGGCCGCGGATGGCTTCAGCACCGCTCCATTGGGGCACAGGTTGCCGCGCAGAACGGCTAATCCGCCACTCGCCACAATCGGATTCTGGTAATCGCGAATCACCTCGGTGTTCCACACCGGCGCATCCTTCACGTTCTCGCCCATGGTGCGCCCGTTCACGGTCAGCGCGTCATCATCCAATTGCCCATGAGCGGCCAAGGAACCAAGCACCGCCGGCAATCCTCCCGCGTAGTAAAAATCTTCCATCAGGAACCGGCCGGAAGGCTGCATGTCCAGAATCGTCCGCACATCGCGTCCGTATTTATCCCAGTCGTCGAGTGTCAGTGCAACTCCCAAACGGCCAGCAAACGCGATCAAATGAATAACCGCATTCGTAGAGCCGCCAATGGCGGCGTTGGCGCGAACGGCATTCAGAAATGCTTCGCGCTTCAGGATCTTCGAAATGCGCAGGTCCTCGTGCACCATCGAGACGATGCGCCTCCCCGATTCGTGCGCCAGCACCTTGCGCCGCGAGTCGACTGCTGGAATCGCTGCGTTGCCGGGCAGAGAGAGCCCCAGCGACTCCACCATGCAGGCCATTGTCGAGGCTGTCCCCATGGTCATGCAGTGGCCGGCCGAGCGGCTCATGCAGCTCTCAGCGTCCATAAATTCCTGGCGGCTGACCGTTCCCGCCTTCACTGCCTCGCTCAGTTGCCACACAATCGTTCCGGATCCAATTGGCTGGCCCTTGTAGCGGCCATTGAGCATTGAGCCGCCGCTCACCACGATGGTCGGAACGTCGCAGCTTGCAGCGCCCATGATGAGCGAAGGCGTAGTTTTGTCGCAGCCGCACAGCAGCACCACCGCGTCCAACGGATTGGCGCGGATGGTCTCTTCCACATCCATGCTCGCCAGGTTGCGAAACATCATCGTTGTGGGCCGCATCAGCGTCTCGCCGAGCGACATAACCGGAAACTCCAGCGGGAACCCGCCCGCTTCCCACACGCCAAACTTGACCCGTTCCGCCAGTTCGCGAAAATGAGCATTGCACGGAGTCAGTTCGCTCCACGTGTTGCAGATGCCGATCACCGGACGCCCATCGAACACGTCTCCGGGAAATCCCTGGTTCCGCATCCAGCTGCGGTGAATGAAACCGTCCCTGTCCTGCCCGCCAAACCATTCCCGCGACCGCAATGGCTTTTTGTCCATGGCGAAACTATACAACCGCCTGCCGGACTGTGGATTGGATAGGCTATGATTCCAATGTTCTGCAGTTGGACAATCTGGGAGTGGGCAATTTAAGCGATTTAGTTCAAGAGAAATGGACTGAGCGCTCTGAATTCCCTGGAGCTCTATGCCGCGCATCAACCCGTATGTGATCCTGTTGACGCTGATCGCCACGCTCGGCGGTCTGCTCTTCGGCTACGACACCGCCGTGATCAACGGCGCGGTGGGCAGTCTGA
>PLTV01000206.1:0-145 GCA_003164635.1 Acidobacteriaceae bacterium | reverse complement strand
CGCGGATTGGTGATTGCCGCGGTACTCTTCCTTCTCTCGGCATTGGGAGCAGCGGCGCCGGAGTTTCCCTTTGCGCCCATCGGTCATGGTGGTCCCGGCTACATGAGCGCCTTTGTGGTCTACCGCATCCTCGGCGGCATTGGCG
>PLTV01000244.1:13828-15762 GCA_003164635.1 Acidobacteriaceae bacterium | reverse complement strand
TTTGCGCCCACCGATGTTGCGCCGGTGACGGCCGACTACGTGATCGGGCCGGATGACATTCTCCGCATTCGCATCTGGGGCCAAATCAGTTTCAGTGGAAACGTGAAGGTCGATCGATCGGGAAACGTGTATCTTCCGCAAGTCGGTTCAATTCCGGTGGCTGGAATCCAATATTCCGCGCTCGATCAAACGCTACGGTCGGCGGTGAGCCGGATTTACCGGAATTTCGATCTTTCAGTGGATGTGGGCAAGGTACGCGCCATGCAGGTGTATGTGGCAGGCCGGGCGCGGCGTCCGGGAGCGTACACGGTGAGTTCGCTCAGTTCGCTGGTGGACGCGCTATTCACCAGCGGCGGGCCTGCTCCTCAGGGTTCGCTGCGGCACATTCAACTCAAGCGGGATGGAAAAGTCGTTACAGATTTCGATTTGTATGGGTTATTGATTCACGGCGACAAATCGAAGGACGTGCGGCTGCTGCCGGAAGATGTACTGTACATTCCGCCCGTGGGTCCACAGGTAGCGATTGCAGGCAGCGTAGGAAATCCGGGGATCTACGAGTTGCGTGAAGGCGAGGCGATTGCCAATCTTCTGGATGACGCGGGAAATACCAGCACAATCGCATCGAACGCGCGCATTTCGCTGGAACGGACATCGGAGCGACAAGTCCGCCAGGCGATGGAGTTCGCGGTGGACGCGACCGGGTTGGCGACGCCGTTGACGGATGGCGATATACTGCGGGTTTTCCCGATAGTGCCGGCATACCGGAAGACTGTCACGCTGCGCGGCGATGTGGCGAACCCTGGACGCTTTGGCTGGCACGAGGGGATGCATCTGAGCGATTTGATTCCGGACAAGGATTCACTGCTGAGCCGCGATTACTGGTGGAAGCGGGCGCAACTGGGTCTGCCGGGGCCGGAGTTTGAGCCTGTTATTGCGGGGCTTGGAAAGCGTGCGAGGATTTGCCCGCCGCGACCTCGTTCCACAAATAACGCGGCCGGAACCCAGCCGCAGACCAGCAACCAGGTGAGCCAGCAACAGCTGCAGCAGCAGAGTTCCGCGTCGATTTTGACGGCCCCGGAACCGGGGTATGGCGAGCAGGATATTCCTGGCTATACGAACCAGGCAATTCCGGGATATGGCAGCACGGAAGCGCAGGGATGCCCGAGTTATTCGAACCGTGACAACGGCCAAGGTGGGTCGGGATCGGGGCAGGATGCGAGCGGTGGCGACGACACGCAGCAGGACGCCGTGGACTCAAATGGAGACCCTCTTGACCCTGGGTCGCAGGAGCGATCGCGAAGCGGCGGCTCGCTCGCCTCGCAATCGAATCGGACGCCGCTTCCGGGCGGGGCGGGACAGCCGAGAAAGAACGATGTTCGTTTAGCTGCTCCCGACATCAACTGGGATTACGCGGTGATCGAGCGGCTTGACCCTAATAACTTCAAGACTTCGCTGGTGCCTTTCGACCTGGGCAAACTGGTACTTGAACGCGATGCGAGCCAGAACATCGAGTTGCAGGCCGGAGACACGATCACGGTTTTTTCGCACGCCGATATTCGCGTGCCACTCGACCAGCAGACGAAGTATGTCCATCTGGAAGGCGAATTCGTACATTCCGGGATATACAGTGTGCAGCCAGGCGAGACCCTGCGCGATCTGGTGCGGCGGGCGGGCGGCCTGACTACCAAGGCCTACCTCTACGGCTCGGAGTTCACGCGCGAATCGACGCGCCTGTTGCAGCAGCAGCGGCTAGACGAGTATGTGCGGACTGTTGACCTGGAGGCGGAACGCGGGACGCTGGCGCTGACGGCGTCGGCAATTACCACGTCGCCAAATACGAATGCAGCGATCGATGCGACGCGGGAACTGGTTACGCAGCTGAAACAGATCAGGGCAACGGGCCGCGTGGTGCTCGACGTACACCCGGCAAGCGC
>PLTV01000244.1:0-13776 GCA_003164635.1 Acidobacteriaceae bacterium | reverse complement strand
GATTGGAAGCATTCTTTCGTGATTCGCGCCGACGGTTCGGTGATCAGCCGAACTTCAGAGTCAAAGAGCCTATGGACCGCGAATGGGTTTGACCAGTTGCGCTTGTATCCGGGCGATACGATTGTTGTGCCGGAGAAGACGCTGCGACCGACTGCTTTGCGCGGGCTACTCGACTGGTCGAATATCTTTGGGCAGCTTGCGCTGGGAGCGGCGGCGATCCAGGTGCTGAAGTAGCGGACCTGGAGAGCGCGTTATAGGGCTTTCACTTCGTCGCGGCGGCTGCTGCATAGATGCAGAATCGTCAGAAGATTCGGCATGATTCCAGCGTAATAGAAGCCGTAGCGGAAGAAGAGCGCGATGCGCACGAACGGGTTTCGGCTTCGTTCGCATCGCAGATACGCTTCAAGCAACTTGCGTTTTTCAGCCGTTAGTTCGGGAGCATGGAGCCGGAAAAGCGCGACCGCCTGCCGCTGGCTTGCCATCCACTGCGCAGCATGCTTTTGCAGGACGGCGGGGCGCCAAAGCGATTGAAGGAGAGACCTGGTTCGCGTTGGCGCGGCTGCGCCCAGAACATTTTGATCGTGTTGACGGTAAAGGACGGTGGGTGTCTTCACCGCGCCCGACTTCCCCATTGCCGAGGCAAGCAGGGCAACCCACCGATCGTGCATGGAGGCTTCTTCAGGCAATTGAAGCGATAGATCGAGCAGCCCGCGGTTAACCATCGCGGTGCATCCGGTGACAACGCTCTGGACGAGCATGAGGGCAAAATTGTCGATACTGCCGGGATCGATGCGCATGTGAGCCCAGAACGATTCCTGGGTGATGGTGAGCTTGTCATCGACGACTTTTAGATCGGTGAAGACGAGCAGCGGCGCATCTTTTCCCCACAGAGACTCTAGACGCTGCATCTCTATCTGGGTGTTGCTCACCTTGTCGGGTAGCCATACATCGTCCTGATCGCTGAAGCAGATGTAGTCCGCGGTAGAAGCCTCAATCAGGCGAAGGAAGTTGAATTTGGCATTTCCTGTTCCGCGATTCGATGGAAGAATTCGAAATCGATCAGGGTAGCGGGAAGCATATTGATTGAGGATGGCAACGGTGTTATCGCTGGATCCATCGTCTCTGGCTGAGATACGGATATTTTTGTAATCCTGCGCAAGGATGGAATCGATCTGTTCGTTCAGGAAGCGATCGCCGTTGAAGGTTGCGAGCAGGATTTCAACTTCGGGAGCGCTGCTCACTGATTTCCTCGTAGGCACCACGGGATGCGACATTCTATCGATCACGCAGTTCCACCCAAACTACGCGGACGCGCGGATGCAGACCAAATTGTAGCATCGGGTCGAGTGGAGTCATACAGGCTGGAACAGTGCGGTTGCGTCCGCCAGGGCGCTCCGAGGCCAAGAGGGTTGAGGGTCTGATACCCTGAGCTTGGGTCGCTTCGAATCGAGATGTCGCACACGCGCAAGGTCCTGCAAGGGTCCGCCTCTAATATCGCTAAAGTCGTGCTGGGAACGCTTATTGCGCTGGTGCTGCCTCCGCTGCTGGTGCACCGGATGGAGCCGGCGGAGTATGGCGCGTGGGTTTTGATTTTGCAGATCGCAGCCTACGTAAATCTTCTGGATGTTGGGCTGCAGACGGGCATTGGGAAGTTTGTTGCGCAATACGATGCTGCGGGGGATTCCCGGTCGAGCAGCCGCATCCTGAGCACCTCTCTGGCGATTCTGAGCGTGAGCGCGTTGATCGGCGCGCTGGCGATTGCGCTGATTGCGTGGCGAGTGCCGCAACTCTTCAACCAGATGCCGGCCGCGCTGGTAGGCGATTTACGCGAAGGGATATTGCTGGTGGGGTGGTCGGTTGCGCTGGCGTTGCCCTTCAGCGCCTTTCTGGCAACATTTACCGGGCTGCAAAAGTATGGATTCCCCACCCTGCTGGCGATGGGGAGCAGGCTGCTTTCGGCTGCGGCATTGATCGCGCTGATTCTGAGGGGCGGCACGCTGGTGCAGTTGGCGATGGTGATCGCAGGATTCAACGTTGCGACGGCGTTGGGCCAATACGTGGGATGGAAGACCTATATTGGCAAGCGCGTCGTGTTTTCGATCCGCGCGATCGGGCGCGATTGCGCGGTGCAGCTGGCCAAGTATTGCAGCACCATTTCGGTGTGGACGGTGGCGCTACTGCTCGTGAGCGGGCTCGACATGGTCATCGTGGGGCATTTCGACTACAAGAACACGGGCTATTACGGCATCGCCGTCTCTCCAACGAACTTCATGGTCGTGATCATCAGCGGATTGTTCGGTCCGCTGGTGCCGGCGTTATCGGCACTGCAAACGGAGCGCACTCCGCGGCAACTCGGTGAATTGGTCATCCGCACGACCCGTTATTGCGCGCTACTGACTTGTCTTGTGGGGCTCCCCTTGCTTGTGGGCGCCTACCCGCTTTTGAGGCTATGGGTCGGATCGACTTATGCGACGCAGAGCGTGCGTTATCTGCAAGTACTGGTTGTGGGCAATGCGATTCGGCAACTCGGCTATCCCTATTCCTTGACTGTTCTAGCAACCGGCAAACAACATCTGGCGACGCTTGCGGGAGTTATTGAAGCCCTGGTGAATGTAACGCTCAGCATTTACCTGGTTCAGCACATTGGCGCAATCGGGGTGGCGATCGGCACCGTTGTGGGAGCCTGTGTCAGCGTGGGCCTGCATATTCTTCTCAGCATAAGGCTAACCTCGGCAACGGTTGCGATATCGCGCCGTCGCTTCATCTGGGATGGGCTGCTGCGGCCGCTTCTTTGCGTTGTTCCCACTGTGCTGCTGTTTCCCGAGTGGAGGCACTTCGAACTGATTCCGTCCGCTCTCTACTGGCTGGCTGCGTGGGTTGTAAGCACGATCAGCATCGCGTGGCTGACAGGGCTGACGCATGGCGACAGAGAAAGCCTGAAGCAGATGTTTTCCCGTTCGTTCCACCTGGCGAAGGCTTCGGTTTAGCGCGCTGATGCGGTGACCGGGAGTTAGGAGCCGGGGGTCGTCTCTTTCCCGGCATCGGAAGGGACTGTGCGCGGGAAGCGCACTTGAATTGCGGCCCGCAGCGTATGGAATGCATAGCTCTTGTTTTTGAGACGGAATGCGTGAAGGGTGGAGCGCTTGAGCAGACGGGTTCGATGGACGAGCCGACCCTTCAGCGAGCTAATATCACGAACATATCTCCACTCGGCAGCGAGGACATTGGCATAGCGGTCGATGGAAACTTCGGCCTCGAGATATTGCATCGACAGGCTGTGCTGAAGCCGAGCATCGAGAACGAAGACGCGGCCACCCGCGGCCTGAAGCTTGTGGAAGACGATGTGGTCGAGATAATCGAGCCAGTATTCTGCTGGAAAGCCACCAATTTTCGCGACCGAATCCACCTTCAGGCAGGAAGCTGAGTTAAAGGCCACCAGCGGCTTGTGTGAGAAGCCGTAAAACCCCAGCGGCAGGCGATGGTAGAGCACGCCGCCCACGATCTGCGGGGAGAGGACGACTCCATCGTTGACGAGCTGGGGAACAAACGCGCAGGCCTGTGCGGCGAGATCGCTTTCGAGGGCGGCAAGAAGCCGGTACAAGAAGTTGCGATCCACGGCTGTGTCCTGATCGAGAGTTAACAGCCAGGGAATGTTCCGGTCTTGGGCGATGGAGAGCGCGCGGTTATAGGCGACGGCCAGGCCGGGATTGGCCGGGAAATGTTCGTAATCGATGTGGGGCAAGGTAGGCCGATTCTCGAAGGGGGCGGGGCAGGGGGAGTTATCGTGCACGGCAATGCGGATTCTTGAAGCAAGGCCGGGTTCGGCGGCGCAGACGGAGAGGAGCGAAGTGAGCGACCGGGCGTGCTCGGGGTCTTGCTTGTAAAGCACAACGATGCACTGAATGAGGACGGCGTCCATGGCTCTTGATTAGGATACGCTGCGGTGGACGCGGATTTGCGGGTTGGGATGACGCCGCGCCGGGCCGATTTTGCAGTGTGCGGCACTGGTAGAATGCAACAGAAGAGGCTGACGGCGTCCCACGCAGGCGAAGGTACGAAATTAGGGAAGTAACTCTGCCGTTCGCTTTGGAAGACAAGTCATTGACTGAAACCAGCCGCAGGTTCCACGCCTCGAATGCAAACTCCATGAAAAGTCTCTCTATCAATTTGCTGCGCTGGAACTCTGGGTGGGACGAGATTCGCGCGTGCATTGAAGCGGTGCTGGCTTCAGACCTGGTCGATTTTGAATTGACTTACATGGAGAACTTCAATCCCGATTGCCCTTCTTTGGCGAGCGAGGTGAAGGAGCAGTTTGAGGCCGACGGCAGAGTTCGCGTTGTGGTTATGGAGGCGAACCTTGGCTATGCCGGCGGGCACAACCGTTTTTTTGACGAGACCGGCTCGGAACTGCTGATGGTACTGAACCCCGACGCACTGATCGAGCCGGATTTTCTGAAGCGAATTGTGGCGGCGTTTGAAGACCCGCACGTGGGCGCAGCGACGGGGAAGATGATCAAGCCGGGGCAGAATTCGAGCGGCGAACGGACGCTGGACGGGACAGGCATTCTGGTTTCGCGCAGCCGCAGGGGCTATGAGCGCGGGCAGTTGGAGATCGATCGAGGGCAGTACGACAATGAGCCCCAAGTTTTTGGGGTTTCGGGCACGGCGGCGGTGTATCGCAAGTCGGCTCTGGAGGCAGTCAAGATCGGATCGTCAGAGTATTTCGACGAGGACTTTTTCGCGTATTGGGAGGATTTGGATCTCTCGTGGCGCTTGCGGTTGCGCGGCTACTCGTGCGTTTATGTGCCGGGGGCGATCGTGGAGCACCAGAGAGCCGTGGGCCAAAGCGAAGGCGGGGTGAGAAATTTCTTCGGCTATGTTCGACACCATCGGGCATTTCCGTTAAACGTACGGCAATGGAGCTGGCGCAATCATCTTTTCGCCATTCTCAAGAACGATCATGGCTGGAGGTTTTTTCGCGACTTGCCCTTTATTGCCGCGCGTGAGCTGGGCATGCTGATTTTTCTGCTTTGTTTCATGCCTGACACGCTGCTGGCAGTTCCGGGGGCATTGCGCCTGCTGCCGAAGATGCTGGCGAAGAGGCGCTATATTATGAGACACATCAAGCCGGATGTGGGCATGATCGATCCCTTCTCCACTTTGCTCGCGGCACCGCACGACGCGCAACTCGGAAGGCGAGGACGCTGATGGAATCTGAAGCCAGCCTCGCCATGCCGCTTCCTGGGTGCAGCCCGCAGGCGTTGCGGCATTTCACAGTGCTTGCGACTTACGGCATTGTGGCGCTGGAGCTTCTGTTCTGGATTCCCACGCCGGCGACTCTGGTTGGTGTGGTGGCTGCGCTTGCACTTTATCTGCTGGCCTACAGGAGAATCGAGTATCTCGATCCGCTTGTCGCCTTTTCGGTGCCATGGGTGGTCATCCTCATCTTCTCGGTAACTCCGATGAGCGAGTATGCCGAACCGGTGAGTCCCGCGACTTACAGGCTGATACTTTTCACATTGTTGACAGCACTATTTGCATCAGGACAGCGATTCTCAAGAACCCAGAGAATCACCGTATGGCAAAAAGCCAGGCCGTCGATGATCACACCGGGGTTCGCCATTCTGCTGATCGATCTGGCTTTTCTATTCCTGACTGTGCTGAATATCGCGATTGCGGGTTACATTCCGCTGATCCGTGGAATTCTCACGGGCGATACGGGGTACCTGGATTTCGGCGTTCATGGGCTCTACGGATTCTATCTCGCGTTCTCGAATGCACTGGGAATCTTTCACCTGGTTTTGTATTTCCGGACCGGGCGACGGTGGCATTTGTGCATCTATTTCTCTCTCTTCGTCCTTTTCATCTTATTTATCACGCGACAGAACCTGCTTTCGCTGGGTGTAGAGGGAGTTATCGTCTATTCGCTCATGCGCAAGCGATTCAGCCTTAAGAAGATTGTGCTTTGGATGGCGCTTGCGGGTGTGATGTTTTCGGTGATTGGATCGTTTCGCAGCGGGAATATCAAGACCCTTGCCAAGATAAAGCCGGAGTACGCGTGGGTTCCCGACCCAGTAATCTGGCTTTATTCTTACTCTTATTTCAACGTGGCCAATGTGAACAACCTGGTTCTCTATTCCGATGCGCCTTTTTATGACGGATCGTCGCTTTCGCAGCTCGTTCCGTCGTTTCTGCGCCCATCGTACGAGGATCGGGGGTCATATCTGGAGGTGGAGATTTTCAATGTCTCCTCCTTTCTTTATCCGGTCTATTCCGACATGGGTACGCTGGGAGTTGTCGTCCTTACATCGTTGGCTGTTTTCAGCACGTATCGGCTGCGCAAGACGATCTATCAGGAGGCGTCGCTGTTTCGCATCGGGGCATTTTCGACTTTGTACTTTTGCGCGGCGTTTTCGTTCTTTGTCAACTTCTGGTTCTACCTTCCGATTATCTTTCAGGTCGTCTTCTTCAAGCTGTTTTCAAACCTGACGGAACGGGTAGCAGAGGCAGGCGCAGCGGAGCATCACAGGGGTTTACCGAGCGGCACCGAAAGTGCGATTCACTGAAGAAAAGGTCGTCAGCGCGGGGCGCGTTGCGTACGCCACAGGGCACGCAGGTCCTGCATCTTGCGCTCATACTCGGGGGCGTCCTCAATGCGGTGATAGCTATAGACGAAAAGCACGTACAAAGACGAGAAGAGGAAGCCTGTCAGCAAGGCTCCGATGAGGATATAGCTACGATGCGGCCCGGATTTTTTATCGGGCGGAACGGCATGATCGATGACCTGAATGATGGGAGCGGATTTTGCCTGATCGATGCGTGCCGCTTCAAACTGCTTGGACAGCAGATCGAAGAGCGTTTCGTGATATTTGACTTCGCGCAGCTTGCGCGCATACTCCAGGGTATCTTCGGGGACTTTTCCGGCTGGCAGAGAAATGTTGCCGGGTTGTTCCTGACGCTCTTCATCGTTTTCGAGCTTGGCCAGTTGCCCACGCATGGTCGCAATTTCTTCCTGCACGCGGGAGACGGTGGGATTCTCATCGGTCGCAAAAGTGCGCATGGCCTGTAACTGGACTTCGCGGCTTTGAATTTGCGCGCGTAACTCGGCGATGCTTCGGATTGTGACGGCAGCCTGACCGCTCAATTGGATGATTCCGGTTTTAAGCTCCGTGGCGCGCATGTCGTCTTCTGCCGCAGCGAGCGCCCTTTTCTCACTGTCGAGCTGCTCGTCGAAAAATATCTTGCGCTGCGAAGCTTCTGCGACGACCAAGTCGGCGTTTTTCCCATAGAGCTTCTCGACGTAGGCATTGGCCATCTCGCTGGCGCGCTGCGGATCCTTATCTGTGACCGAGATGTGAATGAGGCCGTCTTTTGCGACTTCAAATTTTGATTGGTTTTTGAGAACCGTCCGGGTGTCCGCAGCAGTCTTGCGATCGTATTCCTTGCGAAGATCGAATTTCGCGATGAGAGCGTCTGCGATGGTACGGCTTTCGAGAATTCCGACGTACATATCGGCTTGAGACTTCATGCCCAACGACGAACCGAAAGACCCGCCGCCACCACCACCGATAGAAACGAGCGACCCCAACTGGCCCATCAGCGAGGAGGCCGAGGACTGCTGCTGGGGGGGCATGATGATGGCAATGGCTGTGTAGCTTGGCTTGAGGACGATGACGAGGAGGATCCCGATGAGCAGCGTAATCAAGGTGACGCCGCCAATCAGACGCCGCCGACTGGACAGAACGAGGAGAATGTCCAATGCATCGATACTGTTGGCAGGGTCGGGGGCTTTCTCCCCGAGGGCGCGATCCTTGTCTGACTCCACGTTTTCCATCTTTCGATCCATCTTAAAGCATTGGTTTGGCGGCCGATGGTCAGACCGGTAACTCAGCTTCCCTTCCCCTCCAGTCTCGTCGGGAGAGGCGCTTGTCTATTTTGGATCGGAGACCCAGGTTGCGCCTGCATCCTCGTGGCGAATCGCTTCGGTCAGGACGCGGCCGACGGCGGCGCTGGGGCGGTTGATTCGCAAGAGAGACGCGAAGGTTGCGGCAATGTCTACCGGCGCGACGATTCCGTGGTAGGTGCCGGGCGCAAAGGCGCTGCCAAAGAGTTCAAGGGGCACATGGCGGTCGTAGCTATTAGCTGAAAAATGCGTCGTGCCGGAACCATGCCATGGGAACTGATAAGGGCCGAAGTTCAGATGGAGAGCCCAGCCAACATAGGGAGAGTAGCTATGGGCGATCAGCCGGCCATACTGCGTGTCGGGGAGCTGCCCCTCGCGCATTTGCCTGCTCGTGTAGATATTCGTGAGCTCCGGCGGATCTTTCTGCCGGCCTTCTTTCGATTCACTCGTCCTGGACATGAAGGCTGAGAAGATCTGCTGAACCATGGCCTTGGCGGTGTCCTCCGCCTCCTGTTCGTCCACGCCAGCTGCCTGAAAGGCTGCCTTATTCAAAAGCAAGTAGGGATTATCCATTTGAAGGACATATTTTCCGGAGCTCTTAAGGGGAAACTTTGCTTCAAGCATCTGCTCAAGCGGCTTGGTGAACTCGTCAGGAGAGAAATCGAGAACCGGCATCCCTTCGGCGTCGCCGGCTTTCTGCGTGGTGGCCACGCCGTGATCGCCGGTCATCGCCACCATCACATTCTTCAATCCGATTGTCTTGTCGATGAAGGTGAAGAATTTGTCGAGCGCGGCGTCCGATTGAACAATAAGGTCTTTTTGGGATGGATCGTCGGGCCCGAATGCATGACCATTGATGTCGGTTGACGAAATTGAAATGGTGACCATGTCAGTAACGTTGGCTGAATTGAGACCGAGCTTTTCGCCGGCGATCAAAGCCTGGGCAAAATCGAGCTGGTAGGCAACGCTTGCTGCCGAGCGGCCGACTTTTTCATAAAAGCTTCCCTGAGCGACACCGCTTTCTCTTCGCGCAACTGCCGCATGATCGCCTGCATTGAACTGCACGGCCCATGGCGGAAGCACAGGCATCCAGTAACTTGAAGTCTCCCAGGCACCGGTATCGTGGTCGACCCAAAAGGCACCTTTCGTTGCGTGCCCACTGGTCAGAATTGCGGCCCTGTCTTTCATGGAAACGCCATAGACCCGCGCGCGTCCGGCGGTGGCCAGAACAAGCTCATCCCCGAGGGTGGTCGCCATTTCTCTATGTGCCGAGGCGCCGGTTTTATCTTCTGCTTCGGCGGGAGCGCCGATGAGCGTGTATCTTTCGTCGGCAACGGAGCTGACCTGATGGGGAAGTCCGTCTGGACCCGGCTCATACCATTCGTTGAGTGGAATGCCATGCCCATCGGTATAGGCACCGGTGCCGATGGTCGCGTGTCCGGCTGCAGTTACCAAGTTGGCATAGTCGTAGTAGCAATCGGTGAAGTGCGCACCACGTTTGAGAAACAGGTTCCATCCATTCGCCGCCTTGAAATCGGCGCGGTAACGATCGAGGTAGTCGCCTCGAAACTGGTCGAATACCAGGATGACAACAAGTTTCGGTTTCGCGTCGTAGGAGTCTGCATGGGCTGCCGGCATGCAAAATGCAACAAGGAAGATTGATACAAGAAGACGGTCGATTCCAGGCATGAACAAGGACTCCTCGGAGAAGGGGGCGAAGCGATGTCGTTCGTGATCGGCGACATCTCGACCTAGGCTATCACCGGGGTCGAAGACGCTGCGTCAATCAAGCCGGTGCGGCCCTCGACGACTTCAAGGCGGTATGCCCGAGCTCGTTTAACACCACGGCAAGACCTGGATGCGATACTTTCTGTGGGATGGCGCTCCGCAAAGCTGAAGAACAGGCTTTGCCGGCGATGGATAAACGGCGGAATTCCATGGAAAACCGGAAGATTCTGGGCAAAAGAAGACGACAAGCAACTTCGATGGCGAGGGAATACTCTCATCTAAAGGTAGTCAATACCATTGCAGAAGCGCATATTTGGATGACGCCTCGTGTTCAGCAATCATCAAAACCAATTCAAGAAGGGTCACTATGGCATTTCCTGTAAAACCGTGTGAGGGCTCATTCAGCGAGGAGACAAACCGGTTGCTTCTCTCCAATGTGAATCGGGCTCAATGGACGCTGCACGCCTGTGCCCGATGCGGGCAACAGGTTGGCGCACGGCTGGAAAAGGGCCGGTGGTCGCCCGACGCGCACTGGCCGTCGATCCCCCGGCGAAGCTCCGCCCGAGCCAAAGTCAGCGGCGCTCATCCGACTGCCGCGAAAGAAAGCGACGAAGGCCTCTAGAGCCGAATCCCAGGTTTGATCGCCGTAAGTGCCCTTCCGAATCCCAACGATTGGACTTATCTCCCCTTTTTTCACCGCAAAGCCGCTTCGAGCCAATCGACGCCACCGCTCGCGGCACGTCCGGGGCGGAAGGTGCGTTCGAGTTCATAATCTGCGACGCTCAAATTGACAGCGCTCGACGCCTTACTTACTATAAGTCTCATGTTCTGTGCCGCATGCAATCCGCGCCTTAGAGATTGTTGTCGCTACCACAACGCAATGTTGAACGGTATGGCGGCGGATTCGATCACAGGCTGTACGGCCTAACTCCAGTTCGGATAACCATCCACAATTAAAGATCGAATCGTTCGGCATTGATTGCAATTCCTGCGATCCGCGTCTTCCCCAAGTTTTTCCCTCGCATCCGAGGAAATTGCTCGATCCACCAACAGCTTTTCAAGCTGACTCGCAACCCATTTGGAGGCATTATGAAACACAAGTGGTCCTTTCTTTCCATTTCCCTTCTCATTACCGGCCTGCTTCTTTGGCCGGGTGGGCTCGTTTCGCAGACGTTTCGCGGCGGCATTAACGGCACAGTCACCGATACATCGGGCGCAGTAATTCCCAACGCCAAAGTTACAGCTACCGACGTGGCCACCTCGGTTGCGCGGGATACGGTTTCATCCGGCGCGGGCGAGTTCTCGTTCAGCGATCTTCCGCAGAGCACGTACACGGTCAAGGTGGAAGCAGCGGGTTTCCAGACCACGGAGGCGACAGGCGTTCAGGTGCAGGCCGGCAAGATTTATACGCTGCCGGTGAAGCTGAGCGTTGCCCAGCAGGCGACGACAGTTGAAGTGGCGGCCGACTCGCTATCGCTGGACACTACGACGGTTACACAGACCACGGTTCTTGATAGCGAAGCTTTGCAGGATGTGCCATTAAATGGCCGCGATTTTACGCAGCTGCTTGGCTCTTCGGCGTCCTTTGCCGGCTACAACAACTCCGGCTCGGTGAACGGCACGCGCAGCAACCAGATCAACTACACCATCAATGGCACCGACAACAACGACCTTTATCTGAATGTGGACGCAGTGAACCAGGGCGGCATCAGCGGCATTGCCGGCGTTGTGTATCCCATCGATGCGCTCGACGAATATTCCCTGCAGACGACGGGCAACAGCGAATCGGGCCGTAGCCCTGGCGGGAACCTGAACGTCACCACGAAGTCGGGAACCAACCAGTGGCATGGGGACGCCTACTACTACAACCGCAACGAGGCTCTGGCTGTTACGTCGCCGTTCGTTGCCCCTGGATCGCCGGAACAGCCACTGCGCAACCAGAACTACGGCGCCTCTGTGGGCGGACCCATCTGGAAAGACCACACCTTCTTCTTCCTGCTTTTTGAAGAGCAGAAGTTCGTCATCGGCGAAGCCAACACCGTCACTGAGCCTTCGCCTGCGTATCAAGCGCTGGCACTGGCGGAATTAACCAAATACGGCGTCACACCGAGCCAGGTTTCGCAGAACATCCTCAGCCAACTATGGGATCCGAAGGACATTGCCAATCTCCCAGCGAATCCGAGCAACTACTCCAGCAGCGCACCGCAAAGCGGCTATAGCCATAACATCGTGGCGCATCTCGATCATAGCTTCAGCGACCGCAGCCATCTTTCGGCCATCTGGTACTTCGGCCAGGGCTATGCGGATGCTCCGAGTTGCGTATTTGTGTGCTCGTACCTACCCGAGTATTTCCAGACAGTTCCCTCGCACATTCAGAACTACAACACGGTGTGGAACTACAGCATCCGCCCGAGCCTGAGCAACCAGCTTGCCGCAGGCGTGAACTATTTCATGCAGGACTTTGCGGATTTGGATCACAGCCAGAATCCACTGACGCAGGCCGGCCTCAACACGGGCGCAACTCTGGCGGGCTCTCCGCAGATCGCCATCAACGGCTTCGACTCCATTGGCGTGACGCCGACCTCGGGCCGCAACGACATCTCCGGCCAGATCGCAGACACTCTTTCGTGGACCGTGGGCAAGCATCAACTGCGTTTCGGTCTGGAATATCGCCGCGCGTATATCGACCTTTACTACAACTGGGGCGCGCGCGGAGCCTTCAACTTTGGCAGCGGCGGCGTGCTGGGGCCGTGGGCCAACGATACGACTGTGAGCGACCCGAACGTGCTGAACCTCGCCGACTTCCTTGCCGGCTACGCCTATACATCGAACATCACGCTGGGCACTCAGGAACGGTTCATTTACACGCACACGGGTTCCGGTTTTGCTGAAGATTCCTGGCAGGTATTGCCCAAGCTGAACATCAACCTGGGCCTGCGCTACGACTACCAACAGCCGTTTTACACGAATAATCCCAACCTCTCGATCTTCGATCCTGGCAGCACGACGGGGCTGGTGGTTGCGAGCGGCGGGTCGGGAACCCCGGACTACATCTACAACAGCAACAAGGTCGACGTCTCACCGCGTGTGGGGATCTCGTACCAGGCACTTCCTGGTACGGTCATCCGTGCCAACTACGGCATCTACTTTGACCAGCCAGCGGGACAGGCCTTCTTTGGCAATATCGGCATCCCCAATGGCGGCGCAGGTGGAGTGAACAACAACCCAGTCGGCAGCCAACCCAACGAGTCCATCGTTCTGAACACGCCGAGCCCAGCGCCAATCTGGTCGTACGACCAGGCAACGCCGATCTTCACGGCGGCGCAGGGGCAGCCCACGGGCAGCAATGTGGTCTCAATTTATTCCGTCAGCCGCAACTTCAAGACGCCGTACGCTGAGCTGTTCGGTTTGAACATCGAGCAATCGCTGGGCAAGAACTGGTTGTTCAACGTGGGCTACGCCGGCTCAGTCAGCCGTCACAACCTGGTTCTGCAAGACATTAACCAGAATGCGCTGGGCGGCGACCAGAACTCTTCCACCGTGACTGCGAACGGAAATACATTCAGCTATCAGCAATCGACGCGGCCGTACTTCAACCAATTTCCCAACTTCGGCATCGTCAACCAGATCAACTCCGCGGCGACGGCGAACTACAACGCGTTGCAGGCTACGCTGAAGAGCAATGCCTGGCACGGACTGACGAGTCAGTTCTCTTACGCATGGAGCCACAATCTCGACGACTCCAGCGTCTTCAACACCATTCCGCAGAACTCGCTCAACCTGTTCGGGGACTACGGCAACGCCAACAACGACATCCGCAACCACTTCTCTGCGTACCTCGGTTATGAGATTCCAACGCTGGCGTTCGGACCGAAGGCCCTAACGCAAGGCTGGGAGCTCAACAGCATTCTGAAATTCCAAAACGGCCAACCGGTCAATATTCTCACCGGAGCCGACAACAGCGGTACGGGTGAGGGTGAAGATCGCGCCAACATCACCGGTCCCGCTCTCAACGGTAACCGCTCTGTGCAATCGCACGCGTATGCGCAGTACCTGAACCCCAGTAGTTTTTCAGTGCCGGACAACGCCACCTACGGCAACCTGGCACGCAACCAGGTCGTCGGACCCGGCTTCGGAGACGTTGA
>PLTV01000231.1:4807-13347 GCA_003164635.1 Acidobacteriaceae bacterium | reverse complement strand
GTCCCTTAGTCCCTTAGTCCCTGAGCCCCTTAGTCCCTGAGCCCCTACCCACTCCCATATATCCTGAAAGCAGATGCCGCCCATTCTCAACGCACAATCCGTGACCAAGCAATTCGGCGCAACGCCGCTTTTCAAAAACATCTCGTTCACCGTCGAAGATGGAGACCGCATCGGCCTGATCGGGCCCAATGGCGCCGGCAAATCGACCCTGCTCGCCGTGCTTGCCGGCCAGGTCGAACCAGATTCCGGCGAGCTTGCCGTCCGCAAACGCGCTCGTGCCGCTTACGTTCCGCAGGATTCGCGCTTTGCCGCGGGCCTCACCGTTCGCCAGGTGCTCGAGCAGGCACTCGCAGCCGCGCATGTAAACGAAGCCGAACGCGAAGGCCGCCTGCGCGAGCTCACCGGCCGCGCGGGATTTGCCGACCTGAACGCCGAGGCTTCCTCGCTCTCCGGCGGATGGCGCAAAAGGCTCGCCATCACCGAAGCCATGGTGATTGAGCCGGAAGTAATGTTGCTCGACGAGCCCACCAATCACCTCGACCTCGCCGGGATCGAATGGCTGGAAGAACTGCTGCGCGCGGCACCATTTGCCGCCGTCACCGTAAGCCACGACCGCTACTTCCTCGAATCCACGTCAAGTCAGATCATCGAGATCAATCGCGTCTTCGCCGAAGGCCTCTTCCGCGTCAAAGGCACCTTCAGCCGGTTTCTTGAAGAGAAGCAGGCCTATCTCGAATCCCAAAGCCGCCAGCAGGAAAGCCTGCGCAATCGCGTGCGCACCGAGATCGAGTGGCTCCGCCGCGGCCCCAAGGCGCGCACCACCAAGTCGAAGGCCCGCATCGACACCGCCAACGCCATGATTACCCAGTTGGCCGCCGCCGACGCGCGCACTGCTTCAAGCACGGCCGGCATCGACTTCGACGCCACGCAGCGCAAGACCAAGCGGCTGGTCGAGTTTGAAAAAGTCGCCCTCGACGTTCCCGCCACCGAAGTTCCCGCCGAGCACGGACTAGAAAAGGAAAGCCGCCCGCGCCGCCTCTTCTCCGACCTCAGCTTCGTGCTGACCGCGGGATTGAAGGTGGGCCTCGTTGGACCGAACGGAAGCGGCAAGACAACCCTCCTCCGTCTTCTGCGCGGCGAAGTCGAGCCCGCAGCCGGAACGGTGAAGCGCGCCGAAGCCCTGCGCGTGGTCTACTTCAGCCAGACCCGCGAGCTCGACGAGAATGTGACCCTGCGCCGCGCCCTGGCTCCGGAAGGCGACAGCGTCATCTACCAGGGCCGCACCGTGCACGTCGCCAGTTGGGCCGCGCGGTTCCTGTTTACCGGCGAACAGCTCAACCAGCCTGTCCGCAATCTCTCCGGGGGCGAACGTGCGCGTGTGCTCATCGCCAAGCTGATGCTCGAGCCCGCCGACGTTCTGCTGCTCGACGAACCCACCAACGACCTCGACATCCCCACACTCGAAATCCTGGAAGAGAACCTGCTCGAGTTCCCCGGCGCTCTCGTGCTCGTCACGCACGACCGCTATTTGCTCAACCGCGTCTCTTCCACCGTGATCGGACTCGACGGTCGCGGCAACGCCGGCCGGTTCGCCGATTTTGCGCAATGGGAAGATTGGCTCGAAGAGCAGGACGCACAGGAAAAAACCGGCCCCAATCAGGGCAAACAAGCCCAGAACAAGCAGGACCAGCGCAAGTCCGCGCGCCGGGCCGACGGCTCAAGCTCCGAACAACAAACCGGCACCGAGGCTACGTCGGGATCCGCCAAAAAGAAGCTGTCGTATTTAGAGGCGCGCGAGTTTGCCGCCATCGAGCAGCGCGTGGAGCAATCGGATGCCCGGCTCGCCGAAGCCCGCGACCGGGTCGAGCATCCAGAGGTCGCCACCAACGCCGAAGCTCTGCAACAGGCGCTCGCCGAACTCGACGCCGCCCAGCACGAAAACGACTCCCTCTACGCACGCTGGGCCGAGCTAACCGAAAAAGCCGGCTGAGCCAAACAGCCGGATGCCCCATCCATTTCACAGCCTCATCGTGAAATGGGTGGGAAAGCACTCCCCTCCCGCGAGCGCACAGTGAGCGTCCGCCCACCGCAGACGTCGGAGGGAGCAGGGGGTTTCAACCCCCTGAAAAATCGTCCCCCCACGGAATGCGGCCTTCAGGCCCGGGCCCGAACGGCCAGGTGCTTTCCTCTCACGCAAACGTGGGAAACCTCGAACCCTCTGCGAGCGAATAGCGAGCGGCTGCCCCACCGCAGGTGGCTAGCGCTCGCCCCAGCTCAGCTTGCTGCGTAGCGCCTCAAAGAAGCTCCCCTCGCTCAGGCGCACCAGCTTCACCGCGTAGTCTGAGCGCCGGCAACGCACCTCGTCGCCGCGCACCAGTTCAACGGCCAGCTGACCGTCCACGGTCAGCAGCGCGGTGTTGGGAATGCCCACGACGCGCACCGTCAGCGACGCATCGCCGCGAACAACGATGGGCCGCAGTGTGAGCAGGTGAGGACAGATGGGTGTGACGACCATCGCGTCCACGTCCGGCGTCAGAATGGGGCCGTTCGCCGCCAGCGTGTACGCGGTCGAGCCGGTAGGCGTGGAAACAATCACCCCATCGGCGCGAAATCCCGCCACAGTTTTTCCGTCCAGTTCGACTGCGAACTCGCCCATGCGCGCAATATCGCCTTTGGAGACCACCACGTCGTTCAACGCCTGGTGGCTGCAAAGCACGGCCCCATTCCGCCACAGTTCCGCATGCAGCATCGCCCGCCGGTCGACTTCGTAGCAATCCTTGCACCACCCCTCGAGAGTGGCATACAGATCGTTCAGGCGCACTTCGGTCAAAAAGCCGAGATAGCCCAGGTTGACGCTGAGAATGGGTGTGCTCGTGGCCGCGAAGATGCGCGCCACGGAGAGCAGGGTGCCGTCGCCGCCCAGCACGATCACGAGTGCCGGTTCCCATGTGGGCAACTGGGCTCGCTCAACGGTAGGGGCTGCCGCAGTGTACTTGCCGCTTTCCTCATCGAGAAGCGGCTCATAGCCGCGCTCGCGCAGCCATTGAATCAGGTCCGGCAAAAGCCGTACCAGCTCTTCCTTTTGCGGCTTGGAGACGATCGCAACCCGAACCATGCGTACCCAGTGTACCTTTCGCCCCGCCAGCCCGTGCCTGAGCGGCTATGTCGTGGGCCGCTTCCCGTAGAGCAGAAATTCCCGGTTCCCTTCCATGCCCGTGATTGGCGATGGAATCGTTTCGATCACGTCCCAGCCGAGAGAGGTAACACACGAGCCGACGCGTTCAATGGCCAACGCGTGCGCCTGCGGGTCGCGGACGATGCCCCCTTTGCCTACGTTCTCCCGGCCGGCCTCGAATTGCGGCTTCACCAGAATCACCGCCTCGCGCAGCGCGGGCGCGGCTTGGAATACCGGGCCCAGCAGCAAAGTAGCCGAAATAAACGCGACGTCCATCACCAGCAACGTAAGCTCCGGTGCGGCCAACGACCCCGCCTCCAGCAGTCGCGCGTTGGTTCGTTCCATCAGTCGAACCCGCTCGTCGATGCGCAGCTTCATCGCGATCTGGCCGGCCCCGGTGTCCACCGCCGTCACGTGCGCGGCGCCATGCTGCAAAAGGCAGTCGGTAAACCCACCGGTCGAGGCGCCCACGTCAAGGCATACCCGCCCCGCAACCTCAATCTTCCAGTGCTCCAGCGCAGCAGCCAGCTTCAACCCACCACGGCTCACGTAAGGCAAATCGTCGCCCAGCAGCCGCAGCACCGCGTCTTCGGGAACACTGGTTCCCGGCTTGTCGATCTTCTGCTCATTCACGAGGACGCGGCCGGCCAGAATCAGCGCGCGGGCACGTTCGCGGCTTGAAACCAGCCCGCGAAGCGACAGCAGCACGTCAAGGCGCATCTTACTCACTCGGGTTGTGATCTGCGGCTTTAATTCCATTCCCAATCCTCCCCAGGTGCTGTCCGGGCTTGTCGAACCAAGCTGGGCTCTAGTAAGTTGGCTTCTGGCAGTGCACCGGATTTCGCCCTACCACCAGCCTGCAATCCAATGTCCCCACTCCATCGTACTTTCATTGAGGATGGAGTAACGGTACAGGGCGAAAAGGTTGAACGCATGGAAGACGCAGCTCTGCTCCAAGCGGTGGCCCTGGGAAACCAGGACGCCATGGCTACGGTCTTTGACCGATACTCCCGCATTGTCTATTGCATCGCCCTTCGTGTCTTGCACGATACTTCGCTGGCCGAAGACGTCATGCAGGAGGTGCTTCTGCAGGTTTGGAAGCGGCCACAGAGCTTCGTCGTGCAACGCGGAAGTCTTTCCGCATGGCTCAGCGTCGTGGCACGGAACCGTGCCATTGACGTACTGCGCAAACGGGCGCCAATGGATCCGCTGGGAGAAATGCCGTTACCGGATCCGCATGATATGGCTTCGGAAACAGAACAGGGCTGGTTGCTTGAAAAGGTTCGGGAAGTCCTCGATTCCCTTCCTCCCGATCAGCAGGCATCGCTGGACCTTGCATATTTTCAAGGGTTGAGTCACACAGAAATTGCAGAGCGCACGGGGTCGCCATTGGGGACGGTGAAGACCCGCATACGGGCCGGACTGATGAGCATACGAAAGGCGATGACAGCATGACCGACAACCTGCACATTGCCGATACCGATCTCGCTCTCTATGCCATCGGCGCACTGCCCCGGGCTGAAGCGGGTTCCGTTGCAGACCACGTCAAGGCCTGCGCCGTATGCCGCGAAGAGCTGCGCCGGAATACTCTGGCGCTCGGCGCCTATGCGCAAACCACGCCGGCTGGCCCCTTGCCCGATGGCGCAAAGCAGCGATTTATGACGCGTCTGGCAACGACCCCGCAAGTCACCACAGCGCAAATCGCGAGGCCCCAGGTTCGATCTGACCTTTCTGCCCCCGCGCCCGTGATCGAAGCGGGCCGGCCGTGGCGTTCGTTCTTCACCGCATCGGCCCCCTGGTCGTTTGCGCTTGCGGCATCCTTGGCTGTGGCCCTGCTTGTGGTGGGAGTCGACGACGTGCGCCGGCGTGCTGAGATGGGCTCGCTGGTTAAGCAGGCGCAGCGCGGCGCAATGGATTCGGCCCAATTTGCCGAGTTAATGGACCTGCTCACCTCGCAGCAGGTAAAGAAGGTTGCGCTTCATCAGGCGCCGGTGGCTGTGCCGGTTCCCGAAGGACGCGTGGTCTACGAAGCGAATTCAGGCAAGCTCTTGCTGACCGCATCGAACCTGCATCCGTTGCCCGCGGGAAAAACCTACGAACTCTGGATCCTGCAGCCGGGCGGAAAGAAGCCGCTGCCCGCCGGAACCTTCGCGCCCGACGCAAGCGGCTATGCCGCCATGATTCTCGCCGACGCGCCGGCGGGCCTGGCAGTGCAGGGTTTTGGCGTCACTATCGAGAACGAAGGCGGTTCGCAGACACCCACGCTACCCATTGTCCTCTCCGGGATGTAACACGATAAGCCTGTGGGAAGACATTTGAAGCCTCAGGTTTGNNCTTTAGCCCCCGAGGGACATGCTCCTCGAATTCGCCGCCGATTGCGAATTTTCCCGCAGCCTCTTTAGCCTCGGACGCCTGCATTTTCCCCGAAATATCGGTCCTTTTCACCCACCGGCACGCTCGTCGCTTTATAAAAAAAGCCAAATTTCGTCGCGACCATTTGCATGGAATTAAATCGCAATGGAGCACAATTTAATTCAGATCGACTTTCCAAGCCGATCTCGTTCCAAATCCGACAGAAAGTTGGCCTGTAACTCCTTTACTGTCTAGAATCTGCAAATAAGTCTCCTGTTTTCTAGAATTTAGAAGGAGTCGATCCTTCTAAGCCATTGAAAACAGGAAACTTCTTTACAGAAATACCCTTTTTTTCTTTTTTTTTTAGACCCGGAGAAGGTGGTCGACGACGATAGGTCCTCAAAGCTGTCTTCAAGAAACCTGCGTTCCAACTCAACCACCAGCGGTCATCAGGCGGGCCCTACGGAAGCGTCTGGCAAACCGCCAGGGACGCGTAGTTGGCGGCGCCGGGAAGATAGCACGGCTCGCCGTAACCAGGGCGGCGGCTCGTTGTATTGGCATTCCCGGCGGTGCCGGTTTGTGTGGTCACGCGCACATCTACAATGTTGCCCTCCACCAGCACGGTGGTATCCACAATATCGAGATCTGTGCGCAGGATCGTCAGGTAGGGGCTGTCGGGCGAGGCGACGTAAACCTTGCCGTATTGAGAGTTTTGCGTGGAAACAACGGTGCGTGGATGACCTGTGATGGGGAGTGTCTTTTCCAGCGTGTGGCTCGAGAGCGACACAATCGACACTGTCTGGTCAGTCTGGTTGGCCGTATAGGCGCGCCTGCCGTCGGCCAGCACCGTCACCGCGGCTGGATTTGTGCCCACCGGGATCGTGTACGTCGTGCCGAAGGTGGGGCTGTCGTTGCCGTACTCGTCTTCGCTCACGTCGATCACGCTGATCGTGTTGCCGTCGTAGTCGGCCACAATGAGCTGCTGCGTGGCGCTGTTGTATTCGGCGTAGACCGGACCCGCAATCGTTGCCATGCCGGTCGTCCCGTTGGGCGGCGTGATGCCCGTCGCCGTGACAGCCGTCGTTGAGAGCGGCAGCGTGGGATGGCAGGTGATGGTCTGCCCCGACTGGTTCACGAACGGGGTGCAGGTGTCGAGCGTGTTGTTCTGGCTGTTGATCACCGAGACTGTGTCGCTGCCCCGATTGAGCACAAAGAGCCGTTTGTAATCCGTGCTCTCGATCCCGTACACCGGGCAGGCGCCGACGGGAAGCGCGGATGAAACCGTATACGTCGACAGTTCAAACCCGTTGACTGTGCCGGTGGGTCCCGTGGTCGGCGAGCTGTTGCAGTCCACACCCGTTGCCGTAGCGCCTTGTGTGATGGCGAAGTCGCGCTGCCCTAAAACTTGCGGCCCCACGATCGCGATCGGATTCGTACCAACCGGAAGCGCCAGCTTGAATGCCTCCAGAGCGCCGCTGAAGACGTCGACATTGCTGCCCGTGAGGTCGGCCGCATAGAGACCCGCGGACGGCGAAAAGAGATTGACCGGTACGGCTGTCGAAGGAAGTGTGGTGTATGAAACTTGTTTGGCCTGCAGGCTGCTCGAGATGGGGAAGATGCTCAGCGTGCCGTCACTGTTGTACGTGTAGCCGGTGGCGCCCAGTTCATCCATGGTGAAGGTCAACGGCCCCACGCCAATGGGCGCGAGCGCCAGCACCGAGTCCCCGGAGTAGTCAATGACGGTGGCAATACCCGGCGATGTNNCCGCATGCGCGCCTGGCCTGATTTCATAGGTAAAAGTCTCATTCAGTTCTTGATCTGCATCCTCTGCGATTGTAAATCAGGCAGCTGGGGGTTAGACGGAGACGAGCCCGCGATGGTATCTCCGTCAAAGCGGCGCCGATTCGGCTTCAATGTCCCGCGATTTCCACAATCTGGGCGTCGGCCTTGTTCCATGCCTGCGCGCCCTCGTGGGTGAGTTGCTGTTTGGCCTCGTCCCAGTGCAGATGCGTGACTGAACCCGCTCCCTTCTCGTAGGCGTACGTCTTGCCGTCGTCGGAGAAGAGCGTGAACGTTGCATCGGCTCCTGGATAGACCTTCACATGCTCGATGGCCTGCTCCTGGTGCGTGCTCTCGATGGCAGATCCCAGCGGAACGATCGACCCCGCGCGCACGAAAAGCGGAATGGTGTCGATAGGAGCCTGCACCGTGATCGTCTGGCCACCCTTCACGCGCTCGTTGGTCCAGTAGTTGTACCAATCCGCGCCGGCAGGCAGGTAAACCTCGCGGCTGGTCGCACCCTGGTCAGTGATTGGAGCCACCAGGAAGGCCGGGCCGAACATGTACTCGTCGCGCATGTCAGTCACTTTGGCATCGCCGGGAAAATCGAGCGGCAATGCGCGCAGGAACGGCGCGCCGTTGAGCCATGTCTGGTAGCCAAGAGAGTAAATGTAAGGCATCAGTTCATAACGCAAGCGCAGATATTTCTCCAGAATCGGTTCGGCCTGCTTGCCGTAGGACCAGACTTCGTTCTCGATCCGGCTGCCGTGGCTGCGCATGATGGGCAAAAACGTTGCGTACTGGAACCAGCGCGTGTAGAGCTCGGGATAATCGTCATCGCCGCCCACGTTGGCGCGCGCATCTTCAGGATCGAGCAAGGGAGGATGAGCAGGATGATGCTCGCCGGGCAGGTACTGCCAGCCACCGGTATCGTTTGACCAGTACGTCATTCCGGAGGCTGCGAAATCGAGGCCCGTGGGAATCTGGCGCTTGAGCGTGTCCCATGTGGGTGCGATGTCCGAGGACCAGAAGATGGCTCCATTTCTCTGCGCTCCGGTAAACGCATCGCGGGAAAGAATGAGCGCGCGGCGATTTGGCTCGTCTTTGCGGAAACCGTCGTAGAGCGCTGCCGTGTGGAACAGCGGATACACGTTGAAGAACTCGGTTCCGGGACCGATGTGGTAGTACGCGCCATTGGGAGGCAGGTCGGGCTCTGTCTCGTCGGCCCAGAGCG
>PLTV01000231.1:0-4768 GCA_003164635.1 Acidobacteriaceae bacterium | reverse complement strand
GCCAGACGCTGATCATGGTTTCGAAGCCCATGTCGTGAAGCTGCTTGTTCATGGCGACGGGATCGGGCCAGGATTTCGGATCCATGTCCATCTGGCCCATCTTCGTGTAGTAGAACCAGTCCACGACAAGTACGTCAGCGGGAAGATGGCGGTCGCGATAACCCTGCGCAACGGACAGAAGTTCCTTCTCGCTCGAATAGCGCTGCTTGCATTGGATGTAGCCATAGGCCGCCTTGGGCAGCATGTGCGTTGGCCCGGTGAGGCGCTTGTACCCGGCATAGATTTCGTCGACGGTATTGCCGGCAATCACAAAAAATGAAACGCGGTCGCCAACTTCGGAACTCCACCGCGTTTGTTCGTTAAACCCGCCAACGAAGGTCGTCTTCGAGGGGTTGTCCCACAACATGCCGTAGCCTTTATTCGTCACCAGGAACGGAACGCAGGTCGTAGGAGCGGCCGGACTGTTGTAGTCGTTCCAGCAGCGCACAGGATGGCCGCGATGGTCGAGAAAACCTTCCTGGTTCTGCCCGAGGCCGTAGTAGTGCTCATCATCGGGCGAGACGAAGTAGGCGCCAACGGTGAAAAAGTCGCGATCGGTCGAGCGCCGGTCGCGGGCCAGATCGGCGGTCCCATCCTTGTGGTTGGGAATGGCCTGCGACCAGCCCGTCATATCGAGAAGCATTTTGCCTTCGGGCGTCTTGAAGGTGATGTGCGCACCGGGGGCGGAGCCATTGAAGAACTTGCCGATGTCGATTTGCGATTGCAACGGCGGATGGCCTGAGGGTTGGTCTTTGCCAAGCGTGACCACCAAGCGAGGCGAGCTCAGGGTTTCTGCCTGCGGAGTTTCCGACTTGCTCCAACTCGCCGCATCGGGCGTGCCGATAATGCCGTAGCCTGGTGCGCGCAAAGCAGGTTCGCGGTTCAGGCTCAACGTGACACGCACAATGTTCTCGCCATAGGGTTCCAGCACGATGGTTTCACCCTTGCGGTCGATTTCAAACGCGGGGCCGGACGATTGGGCCACGGCCGGTGCGACGGGTAACAGGAGAGCCGGAACAAGGAAGAGGAGCGAGAGCCGTTTCATCGAAAACTCCATGGACTTGATGGTTGCGAAACTCAAATAGCCCGCAGGGGATGCGCCTTGAGTGTAAACCGCAGGCACGAAGGCGCGCCGTGCGCTGCGACAACGCTCTCATGCGTGTCGAGGCAAACGGTACCATGGGACGTGGCTCAACCAAAGCTTTTGTGGCAATCGAAACTGGTGCTGTTGCTTGTGCTCCCCATTGTGGGAACAGGCCTGGTGCTGCAGACGCATTGGTGGGCAACGCAATTGCCCTCTGTGGCCACCTGGACCCTTGGCCTGAGCCTGCTGCTGGGGCTGATTGTGCTGAGAGTGCACGCGGCCACCGCTGCCGGCGCCTGTACGGGAGCTGTGCTGACGGCGAGCCTGATGTTTTCGACGGTGGGCTTTCCGTATTTGCCGTGGCACACAGCGCTGCCCCCCGTACTGGCGGTCTCTCTCCTGGCGTCGATCGCCTCGCGGATCGGCAGAGACAGGAAAGAGGAATTGGGCACGGCCGAGGCACGGCATGGGCGAGCGGCGGCGCAGGTTGCCGCCAACGTGGGATTGGCCGCGCTGCTTGCGGGAGAGTTTGCGCAATCGTGGATGGCTGGATTGCACTGGCTGACGCCGGCGATGGGGCGCCCGGGAATGGTGTTCGCGCCCGCACTGGCCGCGCTGGCTGAAGCTGCGGCGGACACAGTTTCTTCCGAGATTGGGCAGGTTCTCGGAGGCCGGCCGCGCATGATCACGACGGGACGGGCGGCGGAGCCAGGCACCGACGGCGCCATCAGCGTTGCCGGAACTGCGGCCGGGATTGCGGCAGCGTGCGTAGTGGCGGCACTTGGCGCCGTTTCGCTGCGCGGCGATGCTTCACTGTTCTGGGTCGCGACTGCCGGAGCGGTCTTCGGACTACTCTTTGACAGCGTTCTCGGGGCAACCGTGGAGTCGCGAGGCTGGCTCAACAACGATGCGGTGAATTTTGTCTCGACAGTGAGTGCGGCGGCATGCGCGCTGGCACTGATGGCCGAGCTGGCCCATGTGCGGGTGAGGTAACGTGTTCAAAAGCAAAATGACGCGAAATAGTCGTCGAAGCTGTTTCCAGGCTCGATTGTTTTCAGTGCAGATGCAGCCGCCAAAGCGTGTAGCTCAGGATTTCGCGGGAAATCGACTCGGTGTCGTCGGCGCCTCCCTCAATCGCGACGCGTGGGCGCGGCGAGGTGAGCACATTCAACCCATCGGCGGCGCAAATTTCGTGGATTCGAAACAGATGCGTGGCGTCGCTGACCACGATCAGCCGATGCAGGTTGTTCGTACGCGCAATCACGGCGATGCGCCGCGCCGAGTCTTCACTCGTCAGACTTTCCGTTTCGGAGATGATGTCTCCCTCCGGAACGCCCATGCTCATCAGGTATTCCTGGCCCACGGCGCCTTCGGTGTAACCGTCACCTCCGGGACCACCTGCGGTGATGATCAAGGGCGCAAGGCCGCGATGGTAGAGGGCTAGCGCGTGGTCGAGACGCGCTCGAAAAATCGGGGAAGGCTTGCCGTCGTACTCCGCAGCACCGAAGACGGCGATGGCGGCGGAAGGCGCTGCCTGGTCCTGGCCGGCATAACGCTCAATCTGCGTGTCGACCCAGCGCCACCAGGCGAACCCGCCCGCGGTCAAAGCCAGCAAGAGCAGGAGTGCTACGAAGCGGACGCGCGTGCGCGCCTTGGAACCTCGCGGATTTGTGCTCACCGGACGCATCATGCGCATCCTCGACTGAATCCTACCGCGCGCCGGTCCACCGCCAGGACTCTGACAACGCAAATCGGCAATTCCGCATAACGGTTTTCCCGGTCTCAAAATCGAAACCGGGGGCACCCAGCTCAAGTGCGTTAGCTGAAGACCATTAGCGGTGCAGAACCATAACAATCTCGTGCGTGGGGATAGCGCCCTCGCGCAGAATCTCCCAGCGCCCCGGCCCCAGCGAAAGGTCGACGATTGTCGTTGGCAGGGCCCGGGCAGTGGGGCCGCCGTCAATGATCAACGGGATCCGGTCGCCGATCTGGTCGCGCACAGCGGCGGCATGGGTGCACTCCGACGCGCCTTGCAAGTTGGCCGAGGTAGCCGTAATGGGCAGGCCAAACCGCTCGACCACCGCGCGCGGAATCGCCGCATCCGGGACGCGCAGGGCCACATTGCCGGTGTTTGCAGTGGACCGAAGGGGTAACTTGGTTCCGGCGCGCACAATCACCGTCAGCGGTCCGGGCCAGAAACGATCGGCAAGCTTGTCGAGGATGGGGTCGGTGTCGCGCGCCAGTTCATAGGCCTGAGCGAGGCCAGAGATCAGCAGAGACAGCGGCTTGTGCTTCTGCCGCGTCTTGATTTGGTAGATCCGCTCCACGGCCTGCAGGTTTACCGGATCGACGGCAAGCCCGTAAAAAGTGTCGGTCGGCAAGGCGACAACGTCGCCTTTGCGCAGGCAGGAAACGATGTAGTCGATCCTGTCGGGCTGGGGTTCATCGGGATTGACGCGCAAAATCTCCGCGGACAAGAAGCTTACCTCGGTTCTCTTTACGGTATTCACGCGCGGTTTCCGGGCCGCTCGTACCGGGTGATCACGTCTGAGTTGCAGATGTCGTAAAGTCGGAAAGTATCACAGCACCGGCTGCGGTGCAAGTCGTGCGGTTGCAAACACCTGCCGCTGATCGTACTGACCAGCTTAGAATCGGCTTAGCGCACGGAGCCTGCGATCGATGCCAATTCGAATTGTACAGAGTAAACAGAATTCCCGCCTCAAGCAGCTCCGCCGGGCACTCGTGCAGCCGCCGCGCCAGTCGCGCCGAAACTCTGCCGAAGAGCCGATACTGGTAGGAATCGAAGGCCCCAATCTTGTGGCCGAAGCCGTGCGCGCGTCGCTGCATTTTGCCTGTGTCTTCGTCGCCCAAGGCTATGAGCGCATCGTGGAGGAGCTGGCAATCGCCCCGGAGACGGAGATTCTGTTGGTGCCCAAAGATCTGCTCGATTCTGCGCTCACAACGGAAGCCCCGCAGCCCGTCGCCGCGCTTGTTGAGCCCCCCGACTGGACCTGGAAGCACCTGGGAAATCACCGCACCGCCCTGGTTGTCGTCTTGGCCGGCTTGCAGGATCCCGGCAACCTTGGTGCCATTCTGCGGTCGGCAGAAGCGTTCGGCGCCAGCGGCGTTGTGAGCCTGCCGGGAACCGTGAGTGCCTGGAACCCGAAAGCAGTTCGCGCCTCGGCGGGAAGCGTTTTCCGGCTTCCGCTGTTGGCCGTCGATGTGGATGAATGTTTCCTCGAGATGCGCGAGACAGGCATACGGATCCTGGCCACTACGACATCGGGCGCCGAACCAGCCGACCTTGTCAATCTTGCCGCACCCGTCGCGCTCGTCATCGGCAATGAAGGCAATGGCGTGCGGCTGGACATCGCGGCGCGGGCCGATGGAGCGATCACAATTCCNNATCGCAACGGCGCCCCTGGCAGAGCGAATGCGGCCTCGGACGCTGGATGAGTATTCCGGCCAGGAGCATCTGCTTGGATCCGGAAAGCCACTACGCGTCCAGATCGAGCGCGACAGCTTCGGCTCCATGATTCTGTGGGGTCCACCCGGCGTGGGTAAGACCACGCTCGCGAAGATTATTGCCGAGACCACCAACGCCAACTTCATCGAGTTCTCCGCCGTGATGAGCGGCATCAAGGA
>PLTV01000311.1:14921-22100 GCA_003164635.1 Acidobacteriaceae bacterium | reverse complement strand
GGCTGCTGGTGTTCCAGAGCGTGGGTACAGCAATCCTCGACCACGATCTTGAGGTGCATTTCGGTCTTGCCGCGCAGCTTCTCGAGGTTCCCCACGAATTGGCGCTGGTTCGACCGGATCGACTTGCGCAGGCTCTCATCGTCGTTGAAAACCGTGCCGAACCGGAAGGGCAGCACGGTGGAATGCTGAAAGCAGTCGGCGATCACGCGGGCATGATCCATGCCTGCTTTCTGATTCAGATTGTCGGTGGGTGCGTGCTCGCTGACGATGATGGCGAGGTCGCTTGCAGGGTAGAGGAATACCTGGTTTCCGCTTACGCCGAGAACTGATTCCATGGGAACCGGCTTGCGATGACGGGCTAACTCTGGAAAAGCTTGTTTTTCACCGATGCAGTAGGCATACCATGCCATGGCGAGACACTCCGATTGCGTGCGCCAACAGTCGCGCCGCTCGTTGGTGAAGCTCAGTTAACTGGGGGAACAACTGCATAGCAGGCATAAGGCCGGGCCGGTAATGTTAGGCGCGGGTGAACTATGGCGAATACTAGCCCGGCGAAAACACGACTGGCAAGAACGGAGATCACAGCAGAGGAAAAGAAAGCGGGAATTGAGAAGATTGTATTTATATGATGAATATACTTGTTTCCAATGTGAAAGAATGACCCCTTTTTGCACGACGGGATTGATTGAGGATAAAAAGGGCCGCCTGCTTGCATCGTCCTTTTGGTCCGCCGGACTCTCCCGGGGACGCAATTGGAGCTCGATCGTCGTGGCCGCTTATGGGTGTTCTTCTGACAGAAAAAAAGCTGCCGGAGGCAAAAATCACCATCCTGGCAGCCATTCTTCCGAGCCCCTGAAACCAAAAAACCGCGTGCCCTAAGGCAAAACGCGCATGATGTGCAGATAAAGGAAGATGTTCAGCAGCACCGAAAGGCCGAGCAAGCCGAGCGCTACCGCGGCAAACATGTTCACCTTGTTGCCCACAACCTTCAGGTCTTCCATCAACTCCTGCTGTTCCAGCGTGTTGCGGTCCGTGGCTTCACGCACCATCTCAAGCTGGTCTTCCACCCGTTTGAGCGAGGCGTTCTGCTCCTGAATGGCGCCGCGCAGCTCCTTGTGCTGCGTCTGCAGGTCAGTGTTCTCTTTCAGAATCTCCGCCAGGCCTTCTTCAAGGCGCGCCAGGTTCGCCGGCGGCGGCGCGGGAGCCTGCGGGTGATGGTGCGGCGCGAGGATATTGGAGACGGCCGAGCCGATATTCCCGTCGAGGAGGGGCAGAATTTTCTGCACCCAGGGCAGCGCCGCGCGGATGGCGTTCAAGGTCCGTTGCACGCCGGTGGGCATATCAATAGGACCGGTTGTCATGCTGGTGTTGGTATTGACCAGCGCCCGCCCCGGTGGCGGAGGCGTGAACGGGCGCAGCGGATCGCCCAACCCACCCTGCGGCATGTGTCCGGAGCCGATCGGCAGCGGAGACCCGATCGCCCGCGCCGGCGTCTCTTCCGGCGCCGGCGGTGTGCGCTCTTCGTTTGTGGGTCTCTGCAACCCTGGATCCTGGATCTCGGTCATGAACAACCTTCTTCCTCCAATATAAAACGAATTCATACAGTATCAGCGACTTCCGCAGTCTGGACCCCTGCCTGTGCCGGAGTCAATTCGGCGTTGGCTCAGCGTTCGCATCCAACCGTCGAAACCGGTCTCCGCGGCCGAGCAGAGGTCAGCGTTCAAAAGCCCTCTCGTTTATCTTCATCTTCAGGAGAAGTGCGTGAATCCAAACTTGGCTCATTTCTGGCGCGACATGCAGCGGAATATTCTCGCCGGACTGATCACGATCGCTCCGCTCTTCGTCACCTACTTGATTTTCAGCTTTCTCCTCGGCATTCTCGCCAAGGTCGGATTGCCCATTGTCTGGCTTCTCGAAGTCATCTTTCCCGGCAGCGGACTGACCCAGCCGTGGCTCCAGTCCCTGATGGCTATTGTGCTCACGCTGGTAGTGCTGTACTTCGTTGGACGCGTGACCTCCGAGGTGGTCGGCCGGCAGGCCATTCGACTTTTTGAAGCCTCGCTTAACCGGCTCCCTTTCGTGGCCAAAATCTACAACTCCGTCCGCAAGCTCATTGACACCATGATGAACAAGGAGGAATCGGTGCAGCGTGTGGTGCTGGTCGAATTCCCCATGCCTGGCCAGCGAGCCCTGGGATTTCTGACCCGCACGCTCATCGATTCATCCACGGGCCAGTTGCTGGCAGCGGTGCTGCTGCCCAATGCCATTAACCCCATGTCGGGCCTGTTGCAGATTATGCCCATCGATCGCGTGACCGAAACCAGTCTGACCATGGAGCAGGCGATGAGCATGCTCATGACAGGCGGCGCGGTCGGGCCCGAAGAAGTGCTCTTTACCCGCCCCGTCGTTCCGCCGACAGCTACGACAGAATTGGTGGCCGCCGGGCCGGGTGTTTCCGGGCTCGGAGCGGACATCGAGCCGAAGGAGGCGCTTTCTGGCGATTTTGAAGCCTACTGAAAAACTCGCTTCCGCAACAGCTCCAGCTAAACCGCTGCCTTTTCGGCGGGGGCCTGTTCGCCAAGCTCTTCGCTTGCATGTTCGCTCTCAGCGGTTATTTTGCGCAGGCTCACATGTTCGAACTGCGCCCAGATCAGGCCCACAGGCACAATGCTAAGGAACGTCACCAGCAAGATGGTTGCGGCACACGCCGTTGCCGCCTCGGGTGTGGCTCCGTAAAAGGCAGTCAACGCCGCCGCTACAGCGCCCACCTGCCAGAACCATCCAATCACCGGAAGCTGGAACACGCTTGCCCCGCCGCTGAAGGCGAGCAGCAACATGCACTTCGGCCACGTCATCGCCGCCAAGGGCGGGCTGGCGACAAAGGCACGCGTCGTCTCAAGGTAGGCGAAGGCAATCACCATCCACATGCCCAGGGAAAGCCCTGTCACCGCCGCGAAATCGCCCAGGGTCCGAATCGTGTCCAGGCCGGCGCGGAAGCCGCGCACTTTGTCGCCGACCGCCTGGCCAAGTTTCTTTGAGAGGATTCCCAGGCTGCGCTCAAGGAACGACGCAACCAATCCGCCGGAAATCCGAACCGCCACGAGGAATAGCGCGCCCGCCAGCGTGAGGCCCATGCCCCAATAGCCGGCCTTCTTCACAATCTCTGGATGAGGAAGCGCACCCGGCTGGCCATACCAGACCGTAAACAGAATTACCGATGAGAAAATCAGCGCCGTCGATCCCAGATCGAAGAGCCGCTCCACCACATACACAGCCAACTGCGAACTCAGCGGCAGTCCCGTGCGCTTGCTTACCAGGTAGGGCCGCACCGGATCGGCCACGCGCCCAATCAGGGCCACGGCTGTGAAGCCGATCACCTGTGTTCCCAGCAGCCCAAACAGAGACACCTTTTTGTTATGCCGCAGCAGAATGGCCCAGCGCACCGAGCGGAAGCAGTAGGCCAGGTAAATGCACCCCGCGCCGATGGCAATGCGCACCCAGTCCGCGGCCTTCAGTTGTGCCCAAAGCGTTCCCCAGTGGAAGGGGTACCTGTGTTGTGCATAGACGCCCAGCGCCACCATCGCGATAAGAACAATCAGGCCCAGGATCAAATGGTTCTTCTTCAAGCGTTCTCCGTTCGGCCGTCGATTGTTCGCGGTTCTCTCGATTCTATAAGGCGACGCTCGAAAAACAGAGAAATTGGCTACTGCCTGAGCATGAGCATCCAGACGGATACCCGTATTGCAGAAATGTCCTCTGAGCCGGAGAAATTTTGTAGCGGGACTAAAGGCTGCTGTGCACAGCCGGAACGGCCGTGGCCGCAGCCAACGCCTGCCGCGCCTGCGCTTCGCGGGCCCGTACACGCCGGTTGAACTCGTGAATCACCCGCGCAACGTACGCGCGCGTCTCCGCATAGGGCGGAATGCCGTGGTATTTGTCCACCGCGGCCGGCCCTGCGTTATAGGCAGCCAGAGCCAGAGCCAGGTTGTCGTGATAGGTGGTGAGCAGCTCATCCAGATAGGCAGTGCCGCCGCTCACGTTCTGGTCGGGCCTGAAGCTGTCGCCGACGCCGAGTTCGGTTGCGGTCTTCGGCATTAGCTGCATCAGCCCGCGTGCCCCGGTGCGGCTCACAGCGCGCGCATTGCCGCCGCTCTCCGCCTTCACCAGGCTGGCCAGCAGGTCTACGTCCACGTTGTGGCTGCTTCCCGCTTTGGCAAGCAATTCATGCAGGTCGGCCGGCGACAGCTTGATATCGGCCGCTGGTTTCGGCGGCGCTGGTTCTTCCACAGCTTCCTGCGGCGGAGGCGGAGGGTCGGGAACCTGCTCCACATCGGCAATGTCGACGGCAGGGAACTCGATAAAGCTCTCGTCTCCCGCACCCGTATAGAGGCGCACCTTGTCTGCGACCTGGGCATGGTGGTTGCACGGCATCGCAAACCCGTTGCGCAGGGTTACGACCTCGCCGGCATACGCCGGGATGGCGAGCGCGCCAAGTGCAAACACCGCGATGTAGGTTCTTCCGATCATCTCTGGTAGCAAATCTCGATTCTACTCAGCAATTCGTCGTTTCCTGGTACACAAACCGGCAATTCTCAGCGGCCACCCGGTACGGGCGTTACCCCCGCAAGGGTGACTTTGGCTACTATCCCTTCAATCACATGCGCCACGCCGTCCTGGTCGTTGGGCGGCGCCTGCTTCCATCCGCGCATTTTAGCCATCGTTCGCAGCTCCTGCGCCGCATTGCCCATCATGAACCCTTGCCCAGCCCACTCCAGCATGTCCACATCGTTCCAGTTATCCCCAATCGCCAGGGTCTCTTTGCGGTCCACACCCAGGCGCCGGGCCAGCCGCTCCAGTGCCCAACCCTTTGAGACGCCGGGCGGCAAAAGGTCCAGAATCGACAAATCGCGCGCCGGGTACTCGGTGCGCATCGACTCGCACTTGCCTTTCCACTCGCTCGCCTTCAATGCCTGTTCCGCCAGCCGCATCCGCTCCACCGTTCCCGTAACCATCCCCTGGATTGGGTCCTCGCCATCCTTCAGCGCATTCTCCAACGGCTTGACGACCTCGATCGCATGCCGGTTCGCCTCAATCCAAAGGGAAATCCGGCCTTCCGTTTGCTCCAGTTCCTCCAGAACCAGCTCCCCGCGCCCCGGCCGGTCAAACGTAAAGACGACCGCCCCAAAACCCCGCAGCAGGCCGCAGAGGCCACGAGCCACCCGCGCCTCAAGATGGCAACGGTCGATCGCCTCGCCGCCCAGCGTGCGAGTCACTGCTCCATTGGACGTAATCAGCGGCGTATCCGCTCGCAAACCCAGCCCTTCAAGCAGTGGAACCGTGTAGGCCGTGCGCCGGCCCGTGGCGATTGCCACCGTGACACCTGCCTGCTGTGCCGCACAGAGGGCCCGGGCCGTCCGTTCGTTGACCTTCTGAGCGAATGTGGACAGCAGGGTTCCATCCATGTCGATGGAGATCAGGCGAACGGGAGGGTGCATTCCTCAAGTCTACCTTTCGGCTGCTACCCTTGATGCCATGGAACGCGAACGCATCTGCGCCCAGTGCCACGCCGCGCTAGCCACGGAAACTGTCGCCGACTGGTGCCCGGCCTGCGGCGGAAGCCTCATTGAGCGTCCGGCGCCGCCTGATCTCTCCGCCAGGGGTCCGGTCGATGCCATCGTGGTCGACCACCGCGGCATTGTCCTTCCCCGCCGCCACGCCCTGGGCGGCATTATCACGCCGCAATAGCGTTGCCGGGCAAGGGAACTGCCGCGTAGCATCGGAAACGCGTCTGACTTCCGGTCCAAAGGAAAATGCAGCCTATGACACTGAATACCTATTTGAATTTTGGCGGCAACTGCGCTGAGGCTTTTCGCTTCTACGAGCAGAACCTCGGCGGCAAAATCACCATGATCATGAACCACGGCCAGGCTCCCGGGCCTGCGCAAGGCGATCCAGCCTGGGCCGGCAAAGTTCTCCACGCGCGCATTGAACTTGGGGGTACGGCTCTCTACGGCGCCGACATTCCCTCGCCGCCCTTCGAGCCCGTCCGCAGCGCCTATCTGTCTCTCTCCCTCGACAGCATTGAGGAGGCAGAGCGCGTCTACGCCGTCCTAAGCGAGGGCGGAAAAGTCGCCATGCCCATGGCGGAGACGTTCTTCGCTCACCGCTTCGCCATGCTCCGCGACAAGTTCGGCGTGCTGTGGATGCTGCTCAACGAAAAGCCAATGGGCTAACCTCGGGATNNTATGAGCGATCACGCGTCGTCGATGGAGGAGCTGGATATTTTCTCCGGCGTCGAGCCACTCTAACAACTGTATTCGGCACCCAGCTTTTCGAAGCTGACCGATTGAAAGAGAAAGCATAGGTCATTTGTCGGCGTTCTTACCCAGGGCTCCAACAGAAAATTGGGTCGAAACATTTGCAGGGGCTAAAGCCGTCTCATTTCAGGAGACTTTTCGGCACGAGTAAACTCGTGCCCTGATTACAAAGCGCGAAATCGAGTCTCTTTCTCCGCCTATTCAGCTTTCGGGGGACGACTACTCGTACCGCAGCGCCTCCGCCGGCAGAATCCGCGCCGCCGCCGAGGATGGATACACCGTAGCCAGAAGCGAAATCCCAATCGAAACCGCCGAAACAATCACACCGTGAATGGCCCGCGGCGCAAATGGCAGTGAGTCAATCGAATACACCTGCTGCGACAAATGAATGAAGTGATAGTGCCCGCCGGCCCAAGCCGCGCCATACCCCAGTACAAGCCCCAGTGCAGTACCGATCACGCTGATCAGAAATCCCTGCAGCATGAAGATGCGCCGCACCTGCCCGCGGTCCACGCCGAAGCTCATCATTACGGCGATGTCGCGCGTTTTTTCCATCACCATCATGGTGAGTGCGATCAGGATGTTTAACGCCGCCACAATCACGATGAGCGCAATCACAATGAACGTGACCGCCTGCTCGGTATTAAGCGCGGTGTAGAGCTCGCGGTTCTGCTCGATCCAGTTCGTGGTCATGAATCCCTTGCCCGCGGCCTCTTCGATCTGCTTGCCGATCTCCGGCGCATGGTTCATGTTGTCCACGCGAAAGTTGATCTCCGAAAGCAGGTCGGGTTCGCTGTAGAGCCGCTGCGCATCGGCCAGGCGCAGATACCCCAGGCCTGAGTCGAATTGATAAAACCCGGAG
>PLTV01000311.1:11042-14831 GCA_003164635.1 Acidobacteriaceae bacterium | reverse complement strand
CCTTCCACCATCGCGCCGCCATCGCGCGCGCCCCGCGCAACCATCACCTGTTCGTAAATCGTCGGAGAAGCGCCAGTCACATGGGCAAGTTTGCTGAGCCGCTCAAAAAGCGGCTGCCAATCGCGAATGCCATCGGCCTGCACGCGCATCAGTTGTACATGCGGCGAGTTGCCCAGGAGCCGGTCCTGCAACTCGTGGCGCATGCCGGTGGTGATCGCAAGCGCGATAATCAGCGCCGCCACACCGGCCGCTACGCCTGCTACCGAGATGGACGTCACAACGCCCACGACAGCCTGCCGCCGTTTGGCCTTCAGGTAGCGCGCCGCGACAAAAAGTTCAAAGAGCATTCTTCCTTTCGCTTTCTTGAAGGGTACGGGCTTCAGCCCGTACATCCGTCCCGTCAACAATCCTGGGCTTTAGCCCCCGAGGGAACGCCGATTCGTAAGCAAACAATCGTCCTGGAAATCGCGTTACTTCGCCGGAATCGTGAACACGGTCTTGCCCACGCCCACATTGTCATGCCGGTCGTACGCGCGTACGGTGAGCAAATGCTCACCCGTTTTGCCTTCCAATGCCTTTTCCGGAAGCCGGAAGTCGTAATGCTCCCGCTTCGAATCGGACAGTTCGCCGACGGGCTGGACAAATTGCCACGGTCCCGCGTCCAGCGAATACTCCGCATGGGCAATCGGGGAGTTCGCATCTTCCGCATCGAAAGTCACATGGACAGGCTGCGGGCACGGCGCGCGGACGCATACGATTTCTCCTTCGGCGATCTTCAACCCGCTCACCACCGGCGCCGTCGTGTCCACTTCAAACCGATCACTCACCTTCTCGCCCGTCAACGCATCGGCCGGCGTGTGCGAAGGCGCATCCGAAGCCACAACCTTGATCGCGTATCCGCCATCGGGAATCAGGGTAGCGTCGAAGCTGTAGGCCTTTTCGGTGATCTGGTCTTTCAGCAGTCTCCATACCGTTTCGCCGTCGCCGCGCAGATAGAGGGCGTAGGTCAGGTCGTCGCCATTATCGTCGTGCGCGGCCCAGCGCACCGTGATCGCCATTCGGTCTTTCACCGCCTGCAACGGAGCCGACGCGCCTGCGTCGAACGAAATGCCGCCCTGGCTCGCCGACGGAAACGCGACGTTGATGGCCGTGGGCACCGCAGAAGCTTGCGCCTGCGCTTGCGCATTGATGCGCGCACCGGGCACGACTACCATTTCGTCGATCACCGGCGCGGAGTTCACCGGCAGATAATTCACGCCCACGCTGCCCAGCGTTCCACCCGAATGCAGTACGGCCTTCCATTCAAAAAAGCGCCCCGCGGGCGACGTCGTCTGTCCGTCTTTCAAGGGCTCCCAGCCGGACCAGCCGCGTACCGGCTGCTCTACATTCCCGCTGCGCGTGAGCAGTTCGTAGTGGTTCGAACCGGGTTCCACCTCCAGCCTGCCGAAGCGCGCCAGCGCGCCCGCATCCAGCACGTCGCTCGCGTATTCATGCGCGGCTATCGGTCCCAGGCGCACCAGCTTTCCGGTATTGCCGGTGGCGATCAACAGGCTCCCGCTTTCGTCGCCGCCCGTCGCAAACGCCAAGCCCTGCTGCGCCTCAAGATGCGCCACATCGGCAAAGCTGCCGCTATTGTCGATCCTGAAAATGCGGCCACGATTTCCCGTCAGCGCCAGTAGTCCCTCGGACCGTGCCGTCAATGCATAGACCACGTCATCTTTGCCCGCCCAGATTTTGCGCGGCGCCTGCGGGCCTGCTCCCGATCCTGCTCCCGGCCAGATCGCGTAAATCTCGCTGCCTTCGGGAAGGGAAGTGCTGGTATTCGCGGCTTGCATTGAGCCCGGCTGCATAATCGTGATCGTCACCGTGGCCTGACCCTGCACCGGCAGCGACGGCAGCGGGTTATGCGTCTTGTCACCCACGCTTGCGGCGTAAATTGTCCCGTCCGCGCCCACGGCCACTGAAGTAATCTCACGCCGCGGCGCCTCGAACAGCACGTACCCCTTGCCTTCGCCGCTGCTCTGCGCTTCGATCCGGTAAAGCAGGCCCGTGCCGTCCGTACCTGCGATCAGCCTGCCCTTNNCGGCCGGCTGCGTCGAAGGTCATGTCCCAGATGTAGTGCGAGGCGCCGTCGTTTTTGTCGCTCTCTGCCTTGCCATCCTCTGGCTTGCCGTCGCTCCCCTTGCCGGACGAGGGCTTTCCATCCGCGATCTTGCCCAGGTCGAACATCACCGTCGCTGTCGCTTCATCCTGCTTTATGGTGGCATCGGCCTTGAGCCGGTACGCTTTGCCGCTGGGCATCGTCGCCGCGTAGAGCGCCCCATCAGGGCCCAGACGGACTACCTGCACGCTCACATCGTGCGTCTCAAAAAGTGTGAAGATTTTGCCGTCTTTGTCAACACGCAGAACGGTGGCCGGGGACGCCGTGCCCACATAGGTCTCGCCATTTTTGCCAACCGCCGCCGACCAAACATACGTCGAAGGCGTCGTAACCAGTTCGGTGAGCCCCAGGCCCTCTTTCAGATGTCCGTCGCTGGTGAGTGCCACGCCGTGCGGCATCCCTTTTTCAAATTCCTCGAGCCGTGACTGCGTCCACAGGTGCGTCTCCTGCGCGGCCGCTGCCTGCGCCATCGTCAGACCGGCCAACAGCGCTGCAAACACGCACAGCCCGCGCGGCCGCCACCNNAACTCCCGCCCGTCTACACTCACAGCAGGAGCGCCCGTTGAAGCCCATTCTTCTTCTTTTTCTCCTCGCGGTTGCTCGCACTTGGGCGCAGACCCCAGCTCCTGCTCTCCGCACCGAATCCACCGTCGTTCTCGTCCCGGCGCTCGTCAGCACCGGGCACGGCGCGCTGGTCTTCAATCTCATCGCCTCTGATTTCCGCGTCACCGACGACGGCGTTGAGCAAAAGCTCACCCTGGACCCCGATAACGGAGGCCAGCCCATGGCCCTGGTCGTCGCCGTCGAAACCGGCGGCCTCGGCCGCGGCAAGCTGCAGGACTACCACGATCTCGGATCGGTGATTGACGCCATCGTTGGCGGCGTGCCGCACCAGGTCGCCATTGTTTCCTTCGACAGTACGCCGCGCCTCGCGCAGGATTTTTCCGCCGCCGCCGGATCGGCNNCTCGACCATGGCAGTCAGGCAAAGCTCAACGACACCCTGCGCGCACTCAGCGACACCAACACCGCCATCTACGCCGTGGGGTTTTCTTCCGGTAAATCGCATGCGGCCAACTATGGCTATCATGAGCTGCCCGTACACAAGACCGAGGACGGTGGCGTCGGCCTCGGCAATGCGTACCCCAACCCTCCGCACGGCTGCATGGGCAAAGACCCCGACCCCGACGCCACCACCAACAAGGGCGTGCAGTTTTACGATTGCCTCACGCAACTCGCGCCTCCGCTGGCGCTGGCCAAAATGGCCGCAATCCGCGTTGCCGACGGCCTGCAGCAAAACGTGCCCGCCACGGTTGCGCAACTCACCGGCGGCGAGTACTTCAAGTTTGAAAACAACCGCACCCTCGTCGACGATCTGCTCACCATTTCCAACCACGTCCCCAATCGCTATATCCTCAGCTTCCAGCCGTCCACGCCGCACCCCGGCTATCACGTAGTGCAACTCAAACTAAACGATCACCCCAATTTGCGCCTCACCGCGCGCGCCGGCTATTGGGCCGATGCCGGGCCTGCACCCGCCGCTTCTTCGCAACGATAAAGCAGTCCCTTCTATCCTCTACCTTTGTCATCCTAGGCGAAGCGAAGGATCTGCATCTGCGTCTCGCATCTC
>PLTV01000311.1:10404-10932 GCA_003164635.1 Acidobacteriaceae bacterium | reverse complement strand
CAGCCGTCGTGCACGCCGATTCCGCGTACTACCGGCACGTGCTCTTCGACAACAGCATGCGCTCCGGAGCCTACTGGTACAGCAAGGCCCAGGGTGTAGCACCAAGCCTTCTCGAAGCCAAAGACGGTCGTCTTCCTGTCGATGAACAACATTTCCTGACCCCGCCCAATGCGCTGCGTATCGCGTGGACATCCCGCCAGAGCGGCAGCTGGGACGCCGAGGTTCACTCGGTGAATTTCCGCAATCGTCTCCCGGAGATGGAAGGGAAGTACCTCATCTTCTGGTGTTATTCGCCGGACGGCATTGCCGCGCAGGATCTTCCCGCAGTGATGCTTTCGAACGACGAAGGAGGCTTGCAGGTCGCCCAGTTCCCGGCAAGTTTCACGGTAGCCGAGCCGTTAAGCAAATTCACTGGCGACATTCCTGCTCACAAATGGACGCGCGTGACCATCCCGATGGAGCAATTGCAAACTGCCTCCATCTATCCGTTTCGCCCCGAGCAGTTGCGCAACGTGATCTTCCGCCAGG
>PLTV01000311.1:0-10365 GCA_003164635.1 Acidobacteriaceae bacterium | reverse complement strand
ATGTACTCCGACTTTCTCGGGAAGCCGAACGTGAAGGCGAGCTACAAAATTGCAGCCGAAGATTGGGATTATCGAACGTCGCAGCTTTCGCAGCCGGCGAGCGCGGAAACAAAAGAACTGAGCGACGATGAGTTGCTGACCATGCTTCAACAGGCCGCATTTTTCTATTACTGGGATGGTGCCGAGCCGCACTCCGGCATGGCGTACGAGAACCAGCCAGGAGACGATCGCATCGTCGCCACCGGCGCGTCGGGCATGGGCATCAGCGCACTGATCGTCGGCGTGGACCGTGGCTTCATCCCGCGGGCGCAGGGCGTCGAGCGCCTGGAAAAGATCGTGAGCTTCCTCGAGAAGGCAGACCGCTATCACGGCGCATGGTCGCATTACATGAATGGCGCCAATGGCAAAACCATGCCGGTCTTCGGCATGCTTGACGACGGCGGAGACCTTGTCGAAACTTCGTTCCTGATGCAAGGGCTGCTGGCGGCGCGGCAATATTTCAACGGCCCGACCGATCGCGAAAAGGGCCTCTTTAACCGCATCACCAAACTCTGGGAATCGGTTGAGTGGGATTGGTACCGGGAGAATGCCGCGAGCAAGTTTCTCTACTGGCACTGGTCGCCGCAATGGGGCTTCGAAATCCATCATCCCCTGATCGGATTCAACGAAGTGATGGTGACCTATCTGCTTGCCATCGCGTCACCCACGCACGGCGTGCCGGCCGACATGTACTACTCCGGCTGGGCCAGCCAGAGTGAGAACGCCCAGAACTATCGCCAGGGCTGGTCTGGCACCGCAGACGGAAATCATTACTCCAACGGAAACACATATTACGGAATCAAGCTCGACGTGGGCGTTGGGCCCGGCGGGCCGTTGTTCTTCACGCAATACTCGTTCCTCGGCTTCGAGCCGCATCAGCTCCGCGACCGCTTCACGGCTTCTTACTTCGACAACAACCGCAACATCGCGCTCATCAATCGCGCGTATTGCATGGCGAACCCCTCGCACTACAAGGGCTACGGGCCCGATGCATGGGGGCTCACGGCCAGCGACACACCCGACGGCTATCAGGCTTCAGCGCCCGACAAGAACGACGATCATGGCACCATGACACTGACCGGCGCATTATCGTCGTTCCCCTACACGCCCGAGGCTTCAATGCAGGCGTTCAAGCATTACTATCGCGACCTCGGCGGTGAGTTGTGGGGCATCTATGGTCCGCGCGATGCCTATGATGCGACCGTTGATTGGGTTTCGCCTATCTACATGGGCTTGAACCAGGCGCCGATTGTGGTGATGATCGAGAACTATCGCACGGGATTGGTCTGGAAGAACTTCATGAAGAATCCTGAGGCTGGCATCATCCTCAAGAAGCTCGATGCCTTGAGCGGCCGCTGAATGCGCTATTGCCCGCCGCTCGGCAGGTCTGCTGCTTGTGCCGTCTCGCGCGCCGATCGAACGTCAAGCATTGCTCAACCTGAATCGTGCGAAGGAAGATCTTGCTACTCCAGGGAAAACTTGAAGACCGTACCCTCGCCGAAACCGCCGCGTGCCGTTGTTGTTCCGTAAAGGGAACCGTCCTTACCCTGAACCAAACCTGCAAGAGGACCGGCGCCGTCTCCATTGTTGGCGTCGAAGCTGTGCCGTTTGGTTAGCACGCCATTCAGGGTCATTTCGAAGATCGTGCCTTCGCCATGAGTCCCGCCAGAGAAAGTCACACCGTAGAGATTCCCGTTGGTGGCCTCGATCAGGCCTGCCCAGGGGCTCGCGCCATCTGCACCATCGAAGCTGTGCAGGGTGGTCAGGGTGCCACCGGGAGTCATTTCGAAGACCGTGCCCTGGTTGTAAGCTCCGCCTCCAATGGTAGTTCCGTAGAAGTTGCCATTGCTGGCCTTCACCAGACCTGCGAAAGGTTGGTTGCCGTCCGGGTCGTCGCCCATGCCGATAAAGCTGTGCAGCGTCGTCAGCTTGCCACTCGGGGTGATTTCGAAGATTGCTCCCGCGTCGTTTACCCCACCGGCATACGTTGTCCCATAAAAGTTCCCGTTCACGCCCTGGACGAGCCCCCCGTTGGGATCGTTGCCGTCAACGCAGAAGTTGTTGGCTATTTGAGCGCAAAAGCCGTACAGCGTGGTCACCGAGCCATCGGGCGTGATCTTGAAGACCGCGCCCCCGCCGTGGGGACCGCCTTGAGAAGTTGTGCCATAGAAGTTGCCGTCCTTTCCCTTGACTAGGGAGCCGAAGGGCTCGGCGCCCTCCTTGTACCTGGCGACGGCGCGCAGTTTCGTGAACTCACCACCCAGGGTTATTTCGAAGATCGTGCCGTTCGTGTTGGACCCACCGGCAATGGTTGTTCCGTAAAGATAGCCGTTCGCACCCTGGACCAGGCCTCCCCAGGGGCTCGCGCCCTCCGCGCCGTCGAAGTTGTGCAGGGTGGTCAGCGTCCCACCTGGGGTCATTTCGAAGACCGTGCCCTGGTTGGAAGCGCCACCTGAATAAGTTGTTCCGTAAAAGTTGCCGTTGCTGGCCTGAACGAGTCCGCCGTAGGCTTGGCGGCCATCCGAGCCATCGAAGTTGAAAAGGGTGGTAAACGTCTGTGCATGCAAGGCGACCGGTGCGATCGCGCACGAAAGGAAAAGATAGGACGCCTGCCTGATCCAACGAGAGTTGTGCATAATCCCTCCTCGCCGCGTTGCGGCGAATCGCAATGTGGGGTCATTGCCTGCCGGGCTGTGCATGCCATGCTACACCCGGCTACCGAGGGCGTCGATAGAATTCGAAATGCTCTGAAGGCGCGACGGCCCCAGGATGGAATCGCATTCACGATCACGAGACACAGGCTGACGCTCGCTCTGCTACCAGGAAGAGGAAAGCTGCTGACCATCTCCGGCCTGCCCCATCGCCCCAGGTCCCAGCCCCGCGTCGCTACAGCCTTTCGGCGCATTCACCGGATTGCATCGTGCGGGTGCGCCGTTCGGCAGGCCCACGGCGTAGCCCGTCCAGCGCGCCGGCTCAAACAGCGGATAGTCGGTGCTCACAATCTGCGCGCCGCTGCGCAAAGCCAGGTCGCGGCGCCGCGTGTCGTTGGTGCGGCCCTGCACCGTGTCTGCATCGGCGCGCGTGCGCACCAGGTAGCCTTTCCGTACCAGCGCGGCAATCGTCTCGGCGCTGCCGTCGTTTTCCTCCACAAACGCCGCGTCGGCTGCGCCCGGCGTGGCATTGGTAAACAGCACGCGCCCACGCAGGGCAGCGTGTCCCTCAAGGTACACACGCCCCACCGGCTTCTGATCCATCAGGAAGATCACCTTGCCCCGCGCCGCAGCAAGCGTGGGCCAGCCGCCATGGCGCACCCCTTCCGGTAGCGTTCCATAGCGCCCGCGCACCTCATCCGGCACGATCGTCTCGTCGCTCGAAAACACAGAGCGGATCTCCGCATCCAGCGCGTCAAAGTTCTTCGACGTAAACGGTTCCGGCGTGGTCCAGTTGAACTTCTCTTCCGGCATGTCCTGCTTCGTTTCCACAAGGATGAAGATGGGCACGTGGCCCGGATGCGCCTTCGACCAGGTCCGCACCAGAGTGAGGCACGCGATGAATGGCTGGCAGTTGCTCGCGTAGTCCAGATCCTGCACGTGCATCACCTTGAATCCCGGCTTGCTCATTACGCCTTCAGGATATGGATCGGGATCGGCCGGCAACCCCGCCTCGGCCACGGCGACAACGCTCGATGGGTGAGCATAGCGTCCGCCCGCCGTGTCGGCAAAGATATCCAGCTCGATCTGGCGGATGCCGTGATCGAGTTGCTCCGTCAGCCCCGCGTGCTGGTAGTCGAGCCCGTCGAAAGCCTTGGGGTTGGTCTTCTGCAACAGCTTGGCGATGCCCGGAAGCAAGCCGGCATGATAGCTATTGTGGGTGCCGATCACCTGGATCTGGTTGATCCGCGGCGAATCCGGTTCTGCTGTTTGCGCCGATGCTGCCGCCACAATCAACAGGATTGTGCCCAAAAGTGCAATGGCCCCGCGCAACGGCCCAACCAGAAACGAATCACTCAAAACCGATAGAAGCAAAGCCCTGCCCCTCTTCTCGCTCGATGGCGCTCTCTACGGGAATCCTATATTCAAATTTTCAGACCGCACAGTGAACTTTCCGTGACATGTGCGATCAGTGTTCCCGAATCGCCGCTATGGGATCGGTCCGAATCGCCCGCCTTGCGGGCAGAAAACACGCCAACAACGACATGGCCGCAAGTAGTGCCGCAACGACAATTACTGTGACCGGATCATTCGCGCTGACTCCATAAAGCTGTGCGGCAATAAACCGCGTGAGCCCGTACGTGAGCGCCAGCCCCGCCCCGATGCCGAGAATCGTTAGCCACAATCCCTGCAAGAGCACCAGCCGCAAAACGTTGCCAAGCGAAGCGCCCAGTGCCACGCGAATCCCAATCTCATGCGTGCGCAGCGCAGTCCGGTACGCTACAACGCCATAGATGCCCGTGGTCGCCAGGAATAGCGCGATTGCAGCGAACATTCCGGCAAATGTACTTTCCATCACCACAAAGATGCCGGCCATCTGCGTCGTCTCGCGCATGGTGCGCACATCGAAAACTGGGATTTGCCCATCGATCGCGTGTATCGTGTCCTCCAGGGCCCGAGCCATCTCCGCGGGGTTGCCGCGCGTCTTCACCTGCACGATCGACTCATAGTCCGCATCCTGGAAATAGCTCAGGTAGATCATGGGTTCGGGCGGCTCACTCATGAATTGGTGCTTGGTTTTTCGCGCCACGCCGACCACGGTGAACGGTCGTCCGAATACCATCAGCTTTCTTCCTAGAGGATCCTGCCCCGGCCAATAGCGCGCTGCCGCGGTCTGGTCCACGATCACTACCTCGGGAGCTTTCCCATTGTCGTCCGCTGTAAACTCGCGCCCTTCGAGGATGGGAATACCCAATTGCTCGAAGTACCGCGACGTCACTTCGGCCCTGCGCACTTCGAGCGATTCATGCGGTTGAGGAACGTATCCCTCCGGATAAACATGCGCTGTCTTCCGCGTGAAGTCCATGGGTACCCAGTCCGTGAAAGTTGCAATCGTCACGGCCGGTAGTGCCGACACACGTTCGAGAATCTTACGGCGCACCATTTCTGCTTGCGTTGCCGGGTAGCCGGCGATATTCAAGCCGACTGAAGCAGTCAGAATCCGGTCTTGCTCAAATCCCGGATCGGCCGTCGCAATATTTCGCAGCGTGCGCAGAAACAGCGCGGAGGTGACCAGCAGCGCGAGCGACAACGCAATCTGCGCCACCACCAGTCCGCTGAGCAGGCGCTGGTTATGCGCGCCGCTCGCTACACTGGCCGACTCGTCCTTCAAAGCTTCGGCGGCGGGCACATGAGACGAACGCCATGCTGGGAATGCGCCGCACAGAAGGCTTGCCACCAGCGCTAGAAGCATGACCCCGGTCTCGACCGTGGAATCCAGAGCACCATTCAGTGCGATCGGGTTCGAACTCGGCGGAACGAATGCATCAAAGGCATGCGCTGTCCACGATGTGAGCAGCAACGCCAGGCCGCCTGCGCTGAGTGAGATTGCGGCTCCTTCCATAACCATCTGCCTGACCAGCTGCAATCGCCCCGCGCCAAGCGATTGGCGAATCGCGATCTCGCGACGCCGCGACACAAAGCGCACCAGCGTCAGTGTCGCCACATTCACGCAGGTCAGCATCAGTACCACGCCGGCAATCGCCAACAGAGGGGGCAGCGACGACGCCATGTAGCCGTTTGCACCGAAGGGCGAGCGCCACAACGGGTCCAGCGTGATGGTGTTATTCGCCAGATGGTCGTTCGGGTAAGCCGCCACGATCCGCTGCATGATCGTCTCAAGGTCGCGTGTGGCCAATTCCCGGCTCACACCCGGCCGCAGCCTTGCCAGCACGTTGTAGTGGGCGGCAGTTCGATGGGTCATCTGGTACGACGCCGTTCCATCCGGATTCAGCGTCAGCCACGCTTCCTCGCGTATCCCCGGCATCGCCCCGATGAACCCCTCCGGCGCGACGCCGATTACCGTCACCGGGTGCCGGGCGATCTCCAGTGATTTGCCGACAATTGCCGGGTCGCCCGCAAACCGCGTCTTCCACAGGCTGTGACTCAGCACAACGTAAGGAACGGCATCCGGCCGCGTCTCTTCTTCGGGAAGAAAGAAGCGCCCCAGCAGCGGCTTCACACCCAACAGGTCGAAGAAGTTCGCCGAGACGTTCGCCATGTAAATTCGGTCGGGCGCAGCGCCGCCATGTGTTAGCGCGATCCAGTCGTGGGTGTAGGCGAGCATCCCCACCAGGGTGCTGCTCTGGTCGCGCAGATCGCGATAATCGAGATACGAAAGCGGCGGCGAAGGCGAGGGATTCCACTCCCCGCGCATCACGCTAACCAGGCTGCCGGTATCCCGCGCCCCCGGAATGGGATGGAGCATGGTGCCGTTGATCCAACTAAAGACCGTGCTGTTGGCGCAGATAGCGACCGTCAGCATCGCTGTCGCCGTAATTGTGAATCCGGGATTCTTGCGCAGTTGCCGCAAAGCAAAGCGTACATCCTGGAGCAGTCCAGCCATGACCGCCTCCTATGGAACTTCGCCCTTGGGGAATGAGCGTATTACTTCCTATACGTGCAAGCAGTGCTCCAAAGCACGGTCGCACCTAAATGCTTGACCATCAGAGACATTGCAGGTCAACCAAAGCTGGCTCCCACGCCTCACCGTGTCCGCAGGCGAATTATTTGTCCATTTTTGAACAGTCACGCTCTTTGCTTCCATCCGCCTCGCAGAAGCGTTTGCTCAGAGTAGTTGAACTTCTGATCGCGGTTGTGTAACGGGCTAATCGTCATTACGACTCGGTCACTCGCAAAGAGGCGATAGTCCCAATCGAATAGATCCAGGGGAAAATCCCATCACGGCCGCCCGCCTCAACGTCCGCCGCGGAATTGAATAATGCGCCGCCGGTCGCGCTTCGACGGCCTGTGCTCGGGAAGCGGCGCAAACTCGCGCATCGCCTTGCGCTCCGCCTCCGCCTTCAGCCGAGCTTCCTTGCTTGCTTCCGTCTCGCGATAGAGCGTTTGCGCCACCGCGGCCGGCCCGCGCATCTCGCTCAATGCGAGCACTTCCACCTCGAAATCCCCGCCTTCGTTTTTGATCCGCAGCATGTCGCCTGCGTGTACCTCGCGCGCCGGCTTGGCCTGCACGCCGTTGGAGTGGATCCGCCCCAGTTCGCAGGCCTTCTGCGCCTGCGCACGCGTCTTGAAGAACCGCGCCGCCCAAAGCCACTTGTCGATGCGTACAGACGTCATGGATTCATTCTCATACACAGGTCTCGCCCATCGCGATATTCTCCTAACCACCGCGCGAAGAGCCGGTCCAATGACATGTGGCCAACGATTCTGCGAACATCCGCGGGAATCCGGGACAATCGGATAGAACAGGAGAAGACATCATGCACCTCACAATGCTGGTTCGGCTGGCCGCCCTGGCGTGCCTCTCCGCCCCGATCCTCGCCCAACAAGGCGCTCCGGCGGTCGAGCCTACGCCTCCCCAGCACCAGTCGCTGCTCTCCGCAGGGGTTGACACACCGGCGCCGGCATGTCCGCGCTTCGACAATCGCGAGCGCCCCGTGAACACAACCATTCAGGCGCGCGTTACGGAGCTGATGGATTCTTCGCATCTGAAGCCAGGCGACACCGTCTTCGCAAAAGTGCTTTATGAAATTACGTACGCGGGTTGCGAACTGGCGCCCGAAGCCATCGTTTATGGACACGTGACGGCTGCGCTTGCGTCGAAGAACCCCAAGTCTTCCGAACTGGGATTGGTCTTCGATCATGCCGACTGCACAGGGAGTCAGAAACAAGACCTGCACCTGCGCTTAGTTGGCCTGGTCGCGCCACCGGAATCGCAGGAGATGGAGCACGAAGTATTGCCGTCCGAAGTGCGTGGCGGACTTCATCAGCTGCCCTCGACCAGCCGCGCCGGTATCGACGATAACTTGGACCCATCGAAATACCCGCAGACAGTCCGTCCGGGACTCGTTGTCCGCCTGCCCAAAGTCAAGCTCGATCCCGAAGGCGCGCCCAGTTGCAGTGCCCGCATCAGCACTTCAGCGCACGATCTGAAGGTGGCCCCGGGTTCTGAGCTGATCCTGACCGTAGAAACCCTGACCCAGGCCAGCCCCGCAACTCCCTGAACCGATCGCTGCTCAGCTCAGTTGGCCAGCACGGCGCGATACCGCACCTTGTTCTTCTTCACCTTCTCGATCGCATCGTTCGCCTTCGACATGGGGAACGACTCAATCTGCGCCTTGACGCCGTGCCGCGCTGCCACGTCCAGCATCTCTTTGATCCGGTACGGGCTCCCCGTCGGGTTTCCGCTGATCGACCGCATGCCCGCTATCAGCGGGAACGCATGCACCGAGACCATTGAGGGTGGCACACCCACAAAGCAAAGCGTGCCGGTGGGCCGCAGCGCCTGAATGTACACGCCCCAATCCTGATCGGCGTTAATCGTGCTGATGATGAAGTCATGCGTGCCCGCCACTTCTTTCAGGGCCTTCGATTCGCGGCTGTTCACAAAGTGGTGCGCCCCCAGGGCTCGCGCTTCCTGCTCCTTGGCCGCCGACGTCGAGAAAGCGGTTACATGCGCGCCGAACGTCCGCGCAAACTGAATCGCCAGGTGCCCAAGCCCGCCAATCCCAATCACCCCTACGCGCGACGACGGATTCACTCCGTGCGTGCGCAGCGGGTTATAAACCGTGATGCCGCCGCACAGCAATGGCGCGGCATACTCGCTCTTCAGCTCTTCAGGAATCGGAATGACAAATCGCGCATTTGCCCGCACACGCTCCGCGTACCCGCCATTACGATGGACGCAAGTTCCTTCCGACGACGGGCAAAGATTCTCCATCCCCTGCGTGCACCACTCGCATTCGCCGCACGAATTCGATTGCCAACCCAGCCCCACGCGCTGGCCCACTTGCAGCGATCGCACATCCGCGCCCACCGCCGCCACCGTTCCCACAATTTCGTGGCCGGGAATAAATGGATAATGGCTGATACCCCAGTCGTTCGAAATCAAATGCAGATCGCTGTGGCAGATTCCGCAGTGCGTAATGGCAATCTCCACCTCCTGCGGTCCCAGTTTGCCGGGATCATAGCGAAAGGGAAGCAGTTCTGCTCCCGCTGCGTGTGCTGCCAGTCCTTGAATTTGAGCCATGGCCGTTCAGAATCCTCGTAAGCGGTGGGAGACAGACCGGGACATTCCTCAGGTAGAAACGCCGGCATTTGGCACTTCGCAATGCAACTTTGATTCCTAGTTTAAACTGCCGCCCGGCTCTATGTGGATGTTCAAAATTTGGAAGCCGTTCAAAGCCCCGCCCGCAGGTGCTTCTGCCGCCACTTGAGCCGATTCACCGTTCAAGTTTACGTCCTGCGCGGTTCGCAATGGTTCGAGCGCGTTGGCAACCGATAACGGCAGGCTGGTGAGCGCGTGTCCGTTCACCCCGGCCTGGGCCTCCGGAACCAGCAGGCTCACGTAAATGCGGTCACCGGCATGGCGCAGCCGCCCCTGCGCCAGCACTGTTTCAAGATTCGCTGCATGCCCGGTGAGCCGCGGCTGATCCAGTGTCCGGTCCAGCGTTCCGCCATCTGAAATCAGGATGCGCAGTGTGCCTTCCTGTAATCGCGCCGGAAGCTTGACCGGAATGCGCACGTTGCGGCGTTCCTGCTGCCACGGTCGAACCGTCGCTTCCACCATCACCGTGTCTCCCGCATGCACCATGTCTCCCGACACCAGCCGCGCTCCCTCCAACTCCACGGCGACCCGCCGCGGAATGGCCTCGACATGCAGTTCAATGCCGCGCACTGAACCACGCCGCGTCCCATTCGAATAGATCTTGGCAAACCGCGATCCGGCCAGCAGGGCAAGTTCCAGCGGCGCAGACCCCGTATCGCTCGCCGAGGCCCACTCATTCAGCGGCGCCGGGGCGTCGCCCGCCAGGTCAATAGTGCCCGTCAGGTGATAGCTCGTCTCCGCGGTGCTTTCGTTTGTCTCCAGCAAAACCTGATACAGCCCCACCAGCATCGCCTGCGGAGTGAGCGAGGGAAGATCGAGAATTTCAATATTGAGCTTGCGCTCCTGCGTAGGCGAGTGCACCGTAATGTGTACCGGAATCATGTGCGGCTTCAACCCGAACACCCCGCGGATTGCGGAGTCGCGATCCTCTGTAAAGCTCCCGATCAACTCGCCGGTATTGATAATCTTGAAGGCATTCAGAGGCGAAGCCAGCGTCGCAATCACGTCGGTGGTGGTCATCGGAAGAGAAACCGTTCCGGCCTGCAAAAT
>PLTV01000269.1 GCA_003164635.1 Acidobacteriaceae bacterium | reverse complement strand
CAGCGCTGCATCGAATGGAAGAAGCTGGCTGGCTCTCTTCGTTCTGGGGCGAGTCGGAAAACAACCGCCGTGCCAAGTACTACCGTCTTACCAAGGCAGGGAAGAAGCAGCTCGAGACAGAAAAAGAGGAGTGGGCGCGCGTGGCGCTGGCCATGGCCAATGCCCTGAAAGCAACATAAAAGCCCCAACGGCAACCCAGGACAACCCTATGGCCCTCGCCAGTCAGATCGGCAGCCTCTTCCGAAACTTGTTGCGGAAACGGCAGGTTGAGCAACAACTCGACGAAGAAGTGCGCTCATACGTGCAGATGCTGGCAGACGAGAAAATGGCCCAATGTGCAACCGCGGCGGAAGCGCGACGCGCAGCTCAGATCGAAATGGGAGGAATCGACCAGGTGAAACAGTCTGTGAGAGATCATCGCGCTGGAAGCAGCATCGAGAGCCTGTGGCAAGACGTGCGCTTTGGCATGCGTCAATTGCTGCGCAGCCCGGGTTTTACCCTCACCGCGCTTGTTACCCTGGCGCTTTCAATTGGCGCAAACACTGCCATTTTCTCCATCGTGAACGTGCTTATGCTCAAGAGCCTGCCCTATCCCAACCCCGAGCGCATGGGCACGATTTATACGCGCTTCACCGGACGAGGAGCCTCCGACGAGAGACACAACATCAATGGGGAGCAGTGGGAGTTGCTGCGCGACAATGTGCCCGCCCTCATCTCAGCGGTTTCCGGAGGCACGCCGGGCGTGAACCTTGAAGCGGGTTCGGCCGTCCGCTACGTTGCCGACGGCCGCGTGTCCGCGCACTATTTTGACGTGCTTGGCATTCAGCCCATGCTGGGCCGCACCTTCACCGAAGATGAGGACCGGCCACACGGGCCGCCCGCGGTCATCCTGGGCAATGGTCTGTGGAGGACCCTGTTCAGCAGCGACGCCGCAATCGTCGGCAAACCAATTCGCCTGAAAGGCGAGCCATTCACGGTGATCGGCGTTTTGCCTCCGGACGCCATCACACCGGCAAATGCGGACTTGTATACGGCGCTTCAACCCAGCCGGAACGGAGAGGGCAGCGGCACCAACTTCGACGCGTTTACACGGCTGCGCGATAGTGCAACATGGCAGGAGGCAGATGCGGAGATCAACCGTGCGTGGACCACGCGCGAACACCGTTACGAGAAGAGCGACGATCCGAATGCAACGGTAAGCTATCACTCTGTTCCACTCCAGGGGGGCCAGGCTGCAGAGCTGCGGCCTCAGGCTCTCGCGCTGATGCTGGCGGCCGGGTTCATCCTGCTCATCGCATGCGCCAACCTCGCCGGCCTTACACTGGTGCGCATGATGCGGCGCAGCGCAGAAGTGGCAACGCGCATGGCTCTCGGCGCTTCACGCTGGCANNCTGGCACTGCGCGGGCTTCTCATTCTCCTCCCCAAGCATTTTCTTCCTGTCGCCCATGTGCCCCTCGATGGGCGCGTCCTGACATTTGCGCTCGCGGTCTCGCTCTTCACGAGCATTCTGTTCGGCATGTTGCCGGCGCTTGGCGCACGCAAGGTGGACTTGCGCTCCTCCATTACGAGTCGGTCTGTGGTTGGCACTGGGCATCGCCGCCTGCGTCAGGTACTTATCGCCGGAGAAGTCGCGTTGACCGTCGTGCTCCTGGCCGCTGCTGGCCTGATCGTGCGCACACTCGTCCACCTGGAGACATTGCCGCCCGGCTTCAATCCCAATGGTGTGATCACAGCCAAGGCTTCGCTCGATGATGCGCGCTACCACGACCAGAAGACGTTTCTGCAATTGCTCGATGAGAGCACAGCAGCCATGAGAAAAATCCCCGGCGTGCGCAATGCTGCTGTCGGGTTGAGCTTGCCTTACGAGCGCGTGCTCAACGACGGAGTGACGATTCATGGCGGCCCCGACGACGGGCACCAAGTTGGGACGGATGTCGTCTATGTGACGCCGTGGTATTTTGAAACCCTTGAAATTCCACTGGCGGCGGGGCGCAGCTTCCTGCCTTCCGACGGTCCCAACGACGCGCCTGTTGCGGTCATCAATAGCACCTTCGCGCGCAAGTTCTTTCCCGGAGTCAATCCCGTCGGACTCAGGCTGGATAAAGGAGTGCAGATCGTAGGCGTGGCGGCCGATGTGCCCATCTCCTCCGGGTTGAATCCCATTGCGCCGCTGATGAGCGAAGAAACCATGTACATTCCCGCGGCCCAGGTGGATCCGCGCCTGCTGGCTCTGGTGCACACCTGGTTCCAGCCCAGCTGGATTGTCCGCAGCGCAAGCCCCGTCGAAGGATTGACGGAGCAAATGCAGAAGGCCCTTACCAGCGTCGCCCCGGGTCTGCCGTTCTCCGGCTTCTACAGCATGCGCGACGTGCAGGCCACGACACTTTCAAAGCAGCGCGTGGAGACGGCATTGCTAAGCACCATGGCCTTGCTGGCTCTGCTTTTAAGCGCTGTGGGCATCTTCGCGCTCGTATCCAGCATTGTGAGCCAGAAGACGCGCGAAATCGGCATCCGCATTGCCCTTGGATCGAGCATTCGCCGCGCCATGTTCCATGTGGGTTCGCCGGGCTTGATGGCGTCCCTCTTGGGCATGTTGCTGGGTCTGGCTCTTGCCGCCGGCGTCTTGCGGGTGATGCGCAGCGTCTTGTACGGCGTCGACATTTACGACGCGCCAAGCCTCATCGCAATCCTCGCGGTACTGGTACTTGTCACGCTCGGGGCCACAGTCCTTCCCACCATGCGGGTCGGCCGTATCGAACCAGCGAAGACGTTGCGCGAAGAGTAGAGGTTTCAGCTGATTACCGGAATCGGAGAGGGAGCTGGCAGCATCCGATAGTCATGCCGTTAGAACCTGCCGTGCGCGTGGGCAAGGAATTCCAGAACCCTGTTCCAACACAAATCGGAGGGCTCTCTCTGATGTTCAAGATTGGGCCTCGGTTCTTTCTTGGCTCTGCTGCGCGCTCGCCGCAGCAACCGCTGGGGCCGTTTCACACCGATCCCCGCGTCTACGCCGTCGATCCGGCCTCAGGCCTGCGCCTTACCTGGTTTGGACATTCTTCCTCGCTGGTTGAAATCGACGGCACGCGCATTCTCATCGATCCCGTCTGGGACGAGCGTGCCGCACCCACGCGTTGGGTTGGCCCGAAACGATTCTTTCCGCCAACCCTCGCCCTTGAGAGTCTTCCGCCCGTCCACGCGATCCTTCTTTCGCACGACCACTACGATCATCTCGGCGCAGACACTGTGCGTGCCCTTGCGCGACTACCTCACCTGCGGAACGCACAGTGGATTGCACCTCTTGGCGTCGGCACAATTCTTTCACCCCTCGGCGTGCCGCCCTCGCGCATAACAGAACTCAACTGGACTGAGACGGTGAACGTGGGCGCGGTTGCGGTCACGGCATTGCCCGCGCGGCATTTCTCCGGGCGCAGCCTCATCAATCGCTTTCAAACCCTGTGGGCTTCATTTGTACTCGCTGGCCCCGATCATCGCGTGTTCTACGGTGCTGACTCCGGCGAGTGGGCAGGGTTCCGCGACATTGGCGAGGCATTTGGTCCGTTTGATTTGACGATGCTCGAGATTGGCGCCTTCGACCCACTGTGGGCCAATATCCACATGGGCCCCGACGGCGCTGTCCGCACCTTTCGCGCGCTTGGTGGCCACGGCCTGCTCATGCCCATCCACTGGGGGCTTTTTGATCTCGCCCTGCACCCGTGGCAGCAGCCGATCGAGTCCATTGTTGCGGTGGAGGGACTCAAACTTTGGTCGCCCACGCCAGGAATACCCACCGAAGTGATCGGCGAAACAGAAGTTCGTTCCAACTGGTGGCGATAAGCCCGGCGCAATTAAAGCGTAACTTTACTCGAACAATG
>PLTV01000359.1:10193-20824 GCA_003164635.1 Acidobacteriaceae bacterium | reverse complement strand
ACCAGCAGCTTGAAGGCAGCCGGCAACTTCAGCCGACCCTTGGGGTCCACCTTCGCCGGATGATTGCCGCGAAATACTGCCATCTCTGCCCTGCCCTTGCCGCTCTCCGGTTGCCTAGCCTGATTCCCGAGCCGGTCCGGAGCTGAAAACGCTGTAAACTGTTACCAAGGGAACGAAATCGGCTCATGTTCTCTTACAAGCTGCCGATTTAGTCCACAAAGGTTCACTTAGCACCACTTTTGACCACTCAAACGAGTGTAAGCTGGATTTCGTCTCACGCCAAGTAAAAAATCGAAATAAATTCAAAAAAATGAAGGTGGGAATTCAGAAGCAGGTAGTATGGTTAGGGATCAACTCAACTAATAGATGCATATATTCCAAATACCACCATATGTAGTGTTTATTGCTTATATTCAAGCACGTTGAAGTAATTGACAGGGGCTGCGGCCTGTGATAGGGAACAAAAAGCGAAAGTCGGAGACTTCTCCAGCTTTTATCCGTAAATATGCGCTACTACCCGTCCTGCCGGTTGCTTCTTGCTTTGTGTATGCGCTTGGCCCGCGCCGTCACCAAGCTGAAAAGATACAAGAACACTAATACGTTCACCGTCAGCAGGCTGACGCGGATCACCGTGAGCTTGCGGAAGATCTCAAAGACCTCCCAGGGCAGGAAAGACGCGGTGATGCCCAGGGTGAGGTACTCGGCCCAGGTTTTTTCCAGATACAGGCCGATTCCCTCCACCAGGTCGAGGCCGGCGTAGATGAAGAAGACCGCAACGATCCGCTTAAGAAGCGGTTGATCGAGGATGGAGGACTTGATTAAAAGGAAGTTGATGAATTTCGATTCAGGATTGAAGCGCAGATGGTAGGCGAGCTTTTCCAGCACATCGCCAACGTCTTTATGCAGCAGCCGGAAGGCGCCTACGCCCACGGCAAAAAAGAGCAGTGCCTGGCCCAGCTTGAGAGCAGAGATGATGAGTAGACCCGGATTGTGCCGCTTGAGCGGCGGTGAGAGCCGGAATGGAGAGTCGGACATGGCCGTGGGAAAAATCTGCGCAACGCTCCTGCCTGTCTCTACGTTAACCGATGCGCAGCGGTTCTGCATGCATTGCCTCCGCACGAACACTGATTGCATCGGCACATTCCCCTCTGACAATCAGTGCGAACTCTCTGAATTCGTTCCGTCACGCGATGATTCAGGCGATTTGATTGAGATTGAATGGGCGGCGGAAGCGAGCCTCCTGGATTACTGGAACGAATAAGGATTGATTAACCGAATTGAGCATTTTAGACCAGAATAAATTAATCGAAAATTCTCACTTTTTCAGATTCAGCAGAGCATCGCGGTTGATCACGTTGCCGTCCATGATGATGCCGGAGATGCGGCGGACGTTCCAGATGTTCTGCGTGGGGTCGCCGTCGACGACCAGAATATCGGCGCGGCGGCCCGGAGCGATCTGGCCCAACTCATTCCAATTGAACTGGAGGCTGTAGTTGTTGGTGGCGGCGGCCAGCGCCTCGCGCGGCGAAAGTCCCAGGCGAACCAGCAGCTCCAGTTCGGTATGCATGGAGATGCCGGGCAAGGAACCCTGGACCGGCGCTCCGGAGGCCGCCAGGTAGTGCGGATAGGCTGAGAAAAGAGTCTCGTTGATATGCCACAGCCGCAGGATCGACTGGTCGGCCTTTTTGCGCAGTCCTTCTTCCAGGTAGCGTTGCCCCATCGCCGGCAAATGCCGGGTCCAGGGCGCGAGCGAATAGTCCATCTCTCCTGTTTCGCGATTGACGGGCTCGTATACGCGGGCCGGGTCGAGCAGGGTTGCGGCCGGCTCCTTCCAAAGGTTGCTGTGCTCCGGCAACTGCGCAGAATAGACGCTGAATGTGGGCATGAGCGCGGCGTGATGGGTAGACAGGAAATGTGCGTAATCTCGCAGGTGCGGGTCGGTTGGGGTGACGCGCTCGGTGTAGTCGTAGGCCGTGGTTGCGGCCAGGCCTTCGGGATTTTCCACCAGTGGCCGCTGCAACTCATCTGGAATCACGCCCAACTCGTAACGGCCCATGTGGACGAGCACATCCACGCCGGCCTCGACGCCCACGTTGTAGGGGGTAGCAACGAACTCGCCGTAGGTGGCCATGCCCATCTGTCGAGCGCGAGCCATAATCCACTGGGCGTTGGCGGCGGTGATGTTGTGGCCCAGCCAAAGGGCGCGCGTTCCCAGCCTGGAGGTGTCGGCTAGTTCGCGCAGGGTGTCTTCGGGGCTCAGTTCGGCCGGATGGCCGTTTTCGCGAAGCTTGAGAGCCCATTCCGGACGTTTTGCCAACAGGCTCCAGTTGTCGGTTGAGCCTATTGAGTCCATCAGGTAAAGGTGAGGGCTAGGCGAGGCGGAAAAATCGACGACGCCGCGGCGGATGTCGCTGACAGCTACCACCGTGGTGACGCCCATATAGAGGAAGGCGTTGGCCTGGCCCTGCGAGTTCATGCCGGCAAAGCCGTCGATAAGCCCCGGAATAAGAAACTTGCCGGCGCAGTCAATGACCCGCGCGCCTTTGGGGATGGAGACGGCCATGCGCGAGCCGACCTCCGTGATGCGTCCGTCGCGGACAATGACGACGGCGTCCGGCAGGTCTTTCGCAGATCCGCCCCATTTCGTCACGTCCACCACCGTGCCGCCGGTCAGCACCAGCGGAACCGAGGACGAATTCCTGGGCGCAAACGGGGCTTGCGGCCAGGCCAGATGCGCGGCCAGCACCAATCCAACGGCTCCCAGTAATAGGTGTCCGGAAAATCTCATAGGAAAAGTAGTCTTGGGAGCATTGTCGCACAACGGCGCGGAGGAGCGGCGCCAATGCAGCACTCCGCCTGGGACAGTGGCATCCGCATTGCAGCGGCAATGAAACGGTACGGACTTTTCAGGCTGCGACATAACTCCTTCCAGGCAGAAGTTCACTTGCTAAGAAAGGGCTAGGTTTTAGCCTGAGCCGGTTATGGTGTACTTGCGTTCTTGCGCCGGGTCAGAATAAAGGACTTGCGGCGGTCGTTGCTGGCGTGATCAATCTGCTTCCAGAAACCCCCAAAGTAATCGATGGCGGAGATAGCGGAGACCAGCACGGTGAAGTAGATGGCGGCGATGGCGATCCACTTGACCGGAATGACGAGCACGCCGAACTTCCACTGGTACCAGCCATGGGCCAGAATGGCGGAGACCACGCAGACGATCTGAATGACCGTCTTGAGCTTGCCCAGCTCGCTGGCCTCGATGGTGAAGCCCTCTGTGGAAGCGATAGAGCGCAATCCGGAGACAAGAAACTCGCGGCCGATGATGACCACNNCGCTGGCCTGGATGGTGAAGCCTTCTGATGAAGCAATCGAGCGCAGGCCGCTGACGAGAAACTCGCGTCCGATGATGACCACCACAATCCAGACTTTTACGACATCGGGGTTATAGGCTACCAGGGCAATCAGCGCGCCGGCCACCATGATCTTGTCGGCGATGGGGTCCAGCAACATGCCCACGGTGGTGACCTGACTGCGCTTGCGAGCCAGATAGCCGTCCAGGCCGTCAGTGATGGAGGCCAGCACGAACAGAACCGAAGCGGTAATCTCCTGCGCGCCATGCACATGAAGCCAGGGAAAGTGCGAGGTCAGAATCCACAGTAGCAGCGGGATCATGACGATCCGGCTCATCGTGATGGAGTTGGGCAGGTTCATGCGGTGGCGCCACACTGTCGAGTCTCTGGAGGCGTGGCTCCATTATCGCACTGCGGGTCGGAGTGGCATCTCGCGTCCTGATTTGCGCAGCGTGAATAAACCAAACGGGATGAGCCAATGGCCCATCCCGCTCCTCTAATTGAGGCCAACGCAAAAGCTATGCGTAGATGCCGCGCTGGCGAATCGTCTGCGCCACCCGGTCGATGGCCAGCATGTAAGCTGCAATGCGGTTGTTGACGTTGTGGGCCTCGGAATAGCGCACCACATCGTCGAAGCTGTCGCGCAGGATGCTTTCCATTCGCTCGTTGACGTCGGCTTCCTTCCAGAAGTAGCCTTGGCGGTCCTGCACCCACTCGAAGTAACTGGCTGTCACGCCGCCGGCGTTGGCCAATATGTCGGGCATGATGAAGATGCGCTTCTCCGCCAGAATGTCATCGGCCACCGCGGTGGTGGGTCCGTTGGCGCCCTCGACGACGACCTTGGCCTTGATCTGGCCGGCGTTGCGGCTGGTGATCACGTTCTCCCTGGCCGCGGGAATGAGAATCTCGCATTCAGAAACCAGCAACTCATCGCTGGGCATGGCCTCGGCGCCGCCGAATCCCAGAATAGTGTTGTTGCGGCGCTTGTAGTCCAGCAACTGATGAATGTCGATGCCCTTGGGGTTGGACAGTCCGCCCTCAAACTCGGCGATGCCCACGATCTTATAGCCGCGCTCCATCATCAGGCGGGCGGCATTGGAGCCCACGTTGCCGAAGCCCTGGATGACCACCCGGCAGCCGTCGATATTCATCTTCAGGTAGCGCATGGATTCGTCGCAGATCGCCTGCACGCCGCGCCCCGTGGCCTCGGTCCGGCCGCGCGAGCCGCCGATGTTCAACGGCTTGCCGGTCACCACGCTGGTGACAGTGTGCCCCTGGTGCATGGAGTAGGTGTCCATGATCCAGGCCATGGTCTGCTCGTTGGTGTTCATGTCGGGTGCGGGTACGTCCTTTTCCGGCCCGATGAAGTCGATGATCTCCGAGGTGTAGCGGCGGGTCATGCGCTCCAGCTCGCCCCGGCTCATTTTCTTGGGATCGCAGATGACCCCGCCCTTGGCGCCGCCAAAGGGAATGTTGACCACTGCGCACTTCCAGGTCATCCAGCTCGCCAGTGCGCGGACTTCGTCGAGAGTGACGTCGGGCGCGTAGCGGATGCCGCCTTTGCCGGGACCTCGAGCGATGGAGTGCTGTACCCGGAAGCCGGTGAACATTTCGATCTTGCCATTGTCGAGCGTGACGGGAAAATGCACGATGATCTCGCGCGAGGGCGTGCTGAGCACTTTCCAGAGGTTTTCGTCCAAATTGAGCTTGCGTGCTGCAAATTCAAACCGTGCGCTTTGTGCTTCCCAGGGGTTGATCTCCCGGTCAAGCGTGATTGCCGATGTTGCGATTAACATACTTCTCTCCATTTCAAGTGCCCTGCGGGTTCAGATGCGCATCCGGGGAATAGGTCGCAACCAAAAGATTCCACAAGACTTCCTTCGTTTGCGCGAAGGTATCCGGGGCAGGCCTTCAACCAGTGGTGGCGGCTCCGGAGGATCAGGCCCGATTCACAGTCCCAGCAAGCCCAAACCCCAGTGAGTCTAGGCTTGCCAATTCAGGCTCGTCAAGGGAACGAAAGGGGTATCCAAGACTCCCGTAACCAGGTTGGCAACGTCAGGCAGGCACTGAAGCGGCCGTCTCGATCAGGCATGCTGGGTTGCCTGTCGATCAGGCGCGCCGTGATTGCCGTTGTTCTCAAAGCGAATCGATACCATCGCTTTTTGTTCTCCCGATCAACAGTACCCCGCGATATTCGACAGCATCAAAATTCCTTGACACGATATTTCAGTCAGCGCAACATGGTGAAAGTTCCCGTGTCCCGCCAGAAACTGCCTTCCCTGCTCTCGATTGTGTGGGAAATGTTCCACGGGTTTTTCAAGCGACTTGCCCCTGAACAGCGGAATTTATCCAGAGGACAGGCGCGACAGCGGGTCGGAGTGTGAACGGTCACTCCCGGCGAAAGAACCATATTGGTGAGGCCATGGGTTCGGGTTTCACAGGGCTCTACGACGACCGGCTCGTTGCGATATCGATTTTGATTTCGATGCTGGCTGCCTGCGCGACGCTCGATCTGGCCGAACGCGTATCCACCGCCCGCAAAACTCTACGAGTTCTCTGGCTTTACGGCGGCGCCGTGGCAATGGGCATCGGCATCTGGTCGATGCACTACGTGGGCATGCTGGCCTTCAATCTGCCCACAACTGTTCTTTACGATTGGCCGACAGTTCTTCTCTCCCTCTTTACAGCCATAGTCGCATCAGGCGCGGCCCTCTTCATTGTTAGCCGCGAGACGATGGGTCTGGGCCGCGCCCTTGTTGGCAGCGTGCTTTTGGGCGGCGGGATTGCCGCAATGCATTACATCGGTATGGCGGCCATGCGGCTGCGAGCCGCACGCGTGTACTCGCCCGGCCTGGTCGCGCTTTCAATTGTCTTGGCGGTCGTCATTTCTTTTGCGGCGGTGCAGGTGGCCTTCGCCAGCGGGCACAGGCCGGGGAAATGGGGATTGCGCAAAGTCGGGAGCGGAATCCTCCTCGGCCTGGCAATTCCGATCACGCATTACGTAGGTATGGCGGCGATGCACTTCAAGAACACGCCATACTTCAATGGCAGTCTCGAGCATGCAATCCCTATCTCGCCGTTCGGTGTGACAGTCATTATCGTCGCGACGATTCTTTTCCTCGGGCACGTGTACATGGTCTCAGCGGTCAACAGGCACATTGCGGAACAAGCGCAGCAATTGATCCAGAGCGGGGGAGAGCTGCACGCGATCTTCAACAACCTGATGGACGGCATCCTGGTTATGGACAAGGAGAACAAGCTAATTCAGATGAACCCGGCGGCGCAGCGCATCTTGGGACTGCCCGCCGAGATCCCCTCTTTGGATGCTGTGCGCAACATGTTCACGATGCATCAGCCTGACGGTTCTCTTCTGCCGCCGGACGAGTGGCCCGGCGAGCGCGCGCGTCACGGCGACTACGTGCGGGACCTCGAAATCGAGGTTCGCTCGAGCTACACCGGGAATGTCGAGATGGTTGAAATCAGCGCCGTGCCCGCGGTCAGTGAGAGCGGCGAAACGATGGAGACCATTCTTACGTTCAGGCCGGTGACGGAACGGAAACACAGCGATGAAATGCGTTCGCGGATGGCGGCCATTGTGGAATCGTCGCAGGATGCGATCATCGGCAAAGATCTGAACGGCATTGTGACCAGTTGGAATCTCGGTGCGGAAAAGATCTTCGGCTACGAAGCCGGCGAGATCGTCGGGAAGTCCATTCATTGCCTGCTGCCCGGGGACCGGCAGCAGGAAGAAGATGGGATCCTGGAGCGGATTCGAAGCGGCCAGACAGTAAGCCAGTTGGAGACCATGCGGGTTCGCAAGGACGGCAAGCAGATCCAGGTTTCCCTGATGATTTGCCCGATTCGAGATCGCAACAACAAGATTGTCGGGGCCTCGAAAATCGCTCGCGACATTACGGAGACGCGTCATCTGGAACGCCAGTTGCGGCAGAGCCAGAAGATGGAAGCGATCGGCCAACTCACAGGCGGCATCGCCCACGACTTCAATAACCTGCTGGCCATCGTCATCGGAAATTTAACTCTGATGGAGCGATTGATCGCCGACAACGAGGATGCCATGAAGCGGCTTCGGCCGGCACAGAAAGCCGCTGCGCGTGGCGCGGACCTGACCAAGCGGTTGCTGGCGCTGGCGAGCAAGGAAGAACTGAATCCAATTGTCCTGCACGTCGAGGATGCAATCAGGGAGACAGTCGAATTGGTCGGCCGCGCGCTGGGGCCGGAGATCAAGATCTTCACCCGTTTCGACAAGGAGATACCGCCGGTATTTGCTGACGCCTCGGGCCTCGAGAATGCCTTGCTGAACCTTGCGGTGAATGCGCGGGACGCTATGCCTCATGGTGGCACCCTGACATTCGAGGGCGAGCTTGCCAAGGTGGAAAAGGATTTTCCGGGCGTGCAGAGCGGCGAGCTGCAGCCGTGCCATTACGTGCGGATCGCGGTCTCCGACACCGGGCATGGAATGTCGAAGGAGACCATGGAGCGGGCGCTGGAGCCCTTTTTCACGACCAAGGAGCGCAACAAGGGGACAGGCCTCGGATTGGCCATGGTCTACGGTTTCGCGCGCCAGTCGGGCGGAACGATTCGCCTCTACAGCGAAGTGGACTTTGGCACCACCGTCTCCATCTACCTGCCCCTGGCGGGCGATATAAAGCCGGAATCGATTGAGATTCCGCAATTAGCATTGACGACTCTTGCCGGTGGCACGGTGTTGGTTGTGGATGACGAGACCGACCTGCTCGAAATCGCGCGCGCCTATCTGACGGAGATGGGGTATTCCGCGCTCACTGCGAGTAATGCCGCGACCGCGCTGACCACAATCGCCCAATACAAGGAAATCGACTTGATGGTGACCGACATTATCATGCCCGGCGGAATGAACGGCGTGGAGATGGCGGTGATGGCGCGTGAATTGAACCCTAACCTCAAGGTGATTTACTCTTCGGGATTTCCGGCGGACGCGCTGATGGAAAAAAATGGGACGGTGATCGACGGACCTTTGCTGCGCAAGCCCTATCACCGGGCGGAATTCTCGTCGATGGTTCAACGCATGATGGAGACAACGTAGACCTAGGCACTTGGCTGTGAATAGTTTCGATGATACCGTCGCGCCAGAAAATGGGCCACGTAAGGAGCGGGGATGACCACTGGAAGGAAGATCCTCGTCGTTGACGATGAGATCGAAATTGGAGAATTTATTGCCGCGGCTGCTGAAAATCTCGGTTTGGAATGCATCTTCACAACCGATGCGATCGCCATGGAACAATTGCTCACGCCCGACGTGGGGCTGATTGTGCTCGACCTGATGATGCCGGAGATGGACGGGATCGAGGCCATGCGCCGGCTGAGCGAGTTGAAATGCAAGGCAGGCATTGTGCTGATGAGCGGCATCAGCACGCGCGTGCTTGAAACAGCAGAGAAGCTGGCGCGGAGTCTCGACCTGGTCGTGGTGGGTCATCTTTCGAAACCATTCAAGATCTCCGACCTTGAAGCGATCCTGCTGAAGCAACACCCCATCGGGCCCAAGGTCGTCACCAAGACGAGTCCACCGTTTCAAATGGAGGATGAGCGGTTGCAGGCCGCTGTCGACCGCAATGAATTCCTTGTTCACTACCAGCCGCAAATCGATATCGCCACCGGAGCTGTGATTGGCGTGGAGGCCCTCGTGCGCTGGCAGTGTCCGGAACGCGGCTTGCTTTATCCCGACAGCTTTTTGCGCCGGGCAGAGCAAATGGGATTGATCGACGACCTTGGCTGGCTGGTAGCAGAGCGAGCGCTGGAAGAGGTAAAGCAATTCGCGAGCAGCGACGGCGTGGTCCCAAGGCTGGCGTTGAATCTCTCCGTGCAATCCCTGCACGACCTCAACTTTCCAGATCGGTTTATCGATACGCTTCACAGGCACGGTACTCCGATGGGAAGCGTGATTCTCGAAATCACGGAGAGCGGCTTGATCTATGAGCTTTCGAACATGTTGGATGTGCTGACGCGGCTGTGCATGAAGGGCATCAAGCTCTCCATCGACGACTTCGGAACCGGGTACGCGATGATGCAGCAGTTGTTGAATATTCCGGCGACCGAACTGAAAATCGACCGCGAGTTCGTTATGAACATGGACCTGAGCACAAGCGACCGAGTCATGGTGGAGAAGAGCATCGAGATCGGCCATGAACTTGGCATGAAAGTGCTTGCGGAGGGCGTTGAAACCGCAGAGCACCTGGGCTCGCTGCGCCAGAAGGGCTGCGATGCCGCGCAGGGATACTTCTTCAGCCGCGCGCTGCCGCCCAAAGACCTGGTGCATTGGCTGGCAACCTACGAAATCGGAAATTCGCGCTGACGCCCGCGCTGTCGAACACCTCCCATTCAGCCCGCGCGGTGCGCACAGGCTCATGAAGTCCTTTCGCCTGGTCAGCCGTTACACTGAAGTGTGCCCGTCGACCCAAAAACTGTTCAGCCCACGCGCAAGGAATTTCTTGCGCTCGCCAAAGACCACACGCTGGTTCCCGTTTGCCGCACGCTGACGGCCGACCTGGAAACGCCCGTTTCAGCGTTTCTGCGCGCGGCGTGGCCTGAGCGCGAGTGCTTCATGCTGGAGTCGGTCGAGGGCGGCGAGCAGGTGGGGCGCTACACGTTTATTGGCATTGAGCCATTCAAGCGCATCGTGGCGCGTGGCCGCGCGATCACCATCCATGAAGGCAAGCGCGTGTCGAAGCTCGACGGCGATATCTTCAATGTGCTGCACAAGGCGCTGGCAGGCCACAAAGCCGCGCGCTTGAAAGGGCTTCCGCCGTTTACGGCAGGCGCTGTCGGGTTTTTCTCCTACGATGCGGTAAGGCAGATTGAGCATCTTCCCTCCCTCGCCAAAGACGAACTCGGCGTGCCGGACGCCTGCCTGTTGTTCTTCGATGAAGTGCTGGCCTTCGACCATGTGCGGAAGGAGATCTGGCTCGTGGTCACGGCCGATGTTTCAAAAGGCAAACCCGCAGACGCGTACGGAAAAGCATTGGCGCGGTTGGCCAAACTTGAAAAACGGCTGGCCCGCCCGCTGCCCAAGCTTGCGCCCCGTCGCGGCCCCGGCAAACCAGGAAAGCTGACCGTGCGGCATCGCACCACGAAGAAGGGCTACCTTGCGGCCGTGGCGCGCACCAAGGAGTACATTGCGGCGGGCGATATTTTTCAGGCCGTGTTGTCGCAGCGCTTCGACCTCGAGCCGGAGGCCGACAGCTTCCAGGTGTACCGCGCGCTGCGAACGGTGAATCCCAGCCCGTATATGTA
>PLTV01000359.1:0-10157 GCA_003164635.1 Acidobacteriaceae bacterium | reverse complement strand
GAGCGCGCCGAGCACGTGATGCTGGTCGACCTGGGGCGAAACGATGTGGGCCGGGTGAGCCAATTCGGCAGCGTGAAGGTCGACCGGCTCATGTTCGTGGAGCGCTACTCGCACGTGATGCACATTGTGAGCACCATCGAGGGCCAGCTTCGGCCTGAGCTTACCGCGGTGGATGCGCTGCGGGCCTGCTTCCCGGCCGGCACGCTTTCCGGAGCGCCCAAGGTGAGGGCAATGGAGATTCTTGAAGAGCTGGAGCCGTCGCGGCGTGGCACCTATGGCGGCGCAGTGCTCTACGCCGACTTTTCAGGGAATCTGGACTCATGCATCGCCATCCGGTCAATGCTCGCAACCGGCGGCAAAGGGTATGTGCAAGCGGGCGCGGGCATCGTGGCCGACTCGGTGCCGGAGATGGAATACCAGGAGTCGATCAACAAGGCGCGCGCGGTGATTCGAGCGGTGGAGCGGGCGCGGGAGATGTGAAAAGGCAGGGACTAAGGGACTAAGGGACTCTGACGAGCGAAGGTGCGGATCACCGATCGATGCTTCCGCTCAGTCCCGAGTCCCTTAGTCCCTATCCCCCCGTTTTCGCGCCACTTCCCTACTCCGAGCCGAAAACCTTCTTGAAGAAATTGCCGATGTGCTTGAAGAAGCCGGCCTTCTTCTTGGCAGGCGGAGCAGGCGGTGGAAGCTGCGGCGGCGGCGGTTCAATCACAACAGGCGCGGGCGGAACTGCGATAGGCGGCGCAACGACAGCCGGTTGCGTTGCAGGCGCCTTGGGCGCGTGCTCGGCGCTGTTGTAGCTGAGGGTTTCAGACGACTGGGCCTCGTGACCGACCCGCTGAACGCTGGTGTCGGGATGCAGGATCGGCGCCAGACCCTCGCTTTGCGCCAGCGGGAAGTCATTGCTGCCCTTCAATGCCGGTGGGCATCCACAGGGCTCTTTTTCCTGATCCACAACCTCCTGCAGGCTGCCGTGCTGGAACATGACGCGCTGGCGCGATTGCACCCGGTAAGCGCCGCCGTCGAAGACGCTGGTGACCAGCACGTACGGCGCATCGCCGGAGTTGTCGACGCAGGTATCGCCGTTCGGCCCAAGGCGGACCTTGACGTCAGCGGGGCCCGGCCCCCCGATAAGGATGCGGAAGTCGGGGGTCATGAGGATATCGGAGTTGCGCCCGGTGGCGAAGCTTGCCTCGATAGCGCCATGGTCGATCGCCATCAGAAGGCCCGGAATCTCGCCGGCCGGGACGCTCGCGTCGGACGATAGATTCACTGAAGTGGAAGCGCAGACGTTGAGAGTGCCGCGATACGGCAGTGTGACCTGCGCCGTGTGGTCGCTCGCCGTGATGGTGCCGTGCGATGCGATGAACGCACGGCCGTTGTAAACACGCATGGCCCCGGTAACCTCGGCAGCGGACCCGACGATCTTTGTATCCAGGGAGACAATGGCGAGCGGGCGCGGATCTCCGGGGCCCGGCGCAGTGGTTTCGGGAGCCGGACTGGCATTGGGCGCCTGCGGTGCCGGAAGGCCCAGGGGGACCTCTTGTGCCGAACAGGCTGCACCGGCAAGGAGCACGCACAGCGGGAACATAACAGCCGCCAATCCGCCCTGGATGGGAGTTCGTGGTGCGGCGTTGCGGGTTTTTCCAGGGATACGTGCCGGCATGTCTTTTTACATTTCCAGGAAGTTGCGAATCATCTGGTGGCCACCCTGCGTCAGTACGCTCTCGGGATGGAATTGCACACCCTCGACAGGCAGGGTGCGATGACGGAGGCCCATAATAACCGAGCCTCCATGCTCCTCAGTGCGGGCTGTTACAGCCAGGTCGCGGGGGAGCGAATCTTCCTGGACGATTAAAGAATGATAGCGTGTGCAGGTAAGGGGTGTGGGGAGGCCGGCAAAAACGCCCTTGCCATCGTGCTGAACGGGGCTGGTCTTGCCATGCATCAGGTGGTCGGCGCGAATCACATTGCCGCCGAAGGCTTCTCCAATGGCCTGGTGCCCGAGGCAAACCCCCAGGATGGGAGCCTTTCCGGCCATGGCTTGAATCAGCGGGACTAGAATTCCGGCTTCGCCAGGCGTGCAAGGGCCGGGGGACAGCAGGATGCGCTCGGGCTTGAGCGCTTCGACTTCTTCTATGGTGATCTGGTCGTTGCGATAGACCTCGACCTTGGCCCCCAACTCGCCCAGATATTGGACGAGGTTGTAGGTAAAGGAGTCGTAGTTGTCGAGGACGAGGACCATGGGATCAGTGTAGATGAACAGTGTAGCGCGAGGAACGAAGGGCGTGCGCGCCGCCCGGATTCGGTTGCGCGGCCCGGCGCCCATCTGCCAAACTGGCCTTGGCCGCAAACATGGTACTTCACTTCCTCATTCAAGGGCGTGTGCAAGGCGTGGGGTTTCGCTGGTTCGTGCATCGGGAAGCCAGCGAACTAGACCTGCGCGGATGGGTGCGGAACACCGAAGATGGCGACGTGGAAGTTGTGGCCCACGGAACCGAGACCGACCTGGCTGAACTGCGCTCCAGCCTGAGGCGCGGACCGCGGGGCAGCCGGGTTGACCGTCTCACCGAGCACTACCTTGACGAGACCGAAGCGGCTGGCCTGGACGCTTTCCGGATCGAAGGGGCGTGGTAAAGGCAGGGACGAAGGGACTCAGGGACCAGGGACCCAGGATCTGAGGGTTTTGGGGATGTGGAACCAAGGTTCGCGCTGATGTTCAAGCCCTTCGCGCCCGAGTCCCTNNTCTTCTATAATCGATAAGGAAGCCGAACCGTTGTCACGTCTGTTCTCTTCCCGCACATTTCAAAACAGATAGAGGAGACTTGAGAGACATGGCTGCGGATCCGACAAAGATGGAAGTGGAGTCGCTAAAAGCGCTCGTGCGCACGGTTCCCGACTTCCCCAAGCCCGGGATTCTCTTTTACGACATCACCACAGTTCTCAAAGACAAAACCGGCTTTGCCAAGTTGATTGACGCCCTGGCGGCGCACTACATCGAGCGCAACATCGACCTGGTGCTAGGTATTGAGGCGCGCGGCTTCATCTTTGGTCCGGCCTTGGCGTACCGGCTCAACGCTGGTTTCGTTCCCGTGCGCAAGCCGCGCAAGCTGCCGGCGCCGGTGGCGCGCGTGACCTACGACCTTGAATACGGCTCCGACACGCTCGAGATTCATCTCGACGCGATTCAGCGCGGCCAGCGCGTTGTGTTGGTGGATGATTTGCTCGCCACTGGCGGCACCATGGAAGCAACGGTGAAGCTGGTGAATCAACTGGGCGGCGAGATTGCCGGATTGGCCTTCGCCATTGAACTGGACTTTTTGAAGGGCCGCGACCGCTTCAAGGAGTACGACGTCTTCAGCCTGTTGCACTACGACGAGTAATTCGGTGAAAGTTCCTGGCTTGATACTTGCAGATCGCCGGCAATATCAATGTTTTGAAGGGTACGGGCTTCAGCCCGTACGACAGATCCCATACGGAGTATTGGGCTTCAGCCCCCGAGGGATGGCTTTCTGAAAATCGCCAGGAGCCTCTTTTCTCTCCGCAGCCTCTTTAACCCCTGTGGCAAGGTTTCCGCGCATCCTCAGGAGACACTTGGTGTGGGCGTACCTGCTTCTGTGATCGGCGTCCCGGCCAACGGCTCGTCCTGAAACAGCTGCGCGTCGGCGAAACGGTATCCGACATAGACATCGGTGAGCAGGTACACCGGCTTCGACGGATCGTCCTCGATCTTCTTGCGCAGCTGACGCACGAAGGTGCGCAGGTACTCAACCTCTTCGCGGCAATCGGCTCCCCACACAGCGCTGAGCAGGCGGGCATAGGTCACCACGCGGCCGGCGCGAATCATCAGACAATGGAGAATATCGAATTCCTTGCGCGTCAGGTGAATCTGCTGGCCGCGGCGCGAGACAGCGCGCTTGACGGGGTCAAGCCGGATTTCGCCAATCTCGATGGGCGCGTCCTCAGCGCGGACCGGCGATTTGACGCGGCGAATGGCGCTGCGCACGCGGGCGATGAGTTCGCGCATGCTGAACGGCTTCGTCACGTAGTCGTCGGCGCCCAGTTCGAGAGCTTCAACCTTTTCTTCTTCCTTATCGCGCACGGTGAGCATCAGGATGGGCAGGCGTGGCGCGAACGCGCGGATGCGGCGCAAGGTTTCCACACCGCCGATGCCGGGCATATTCACGTCGAGCAGAACCGCATCGTATGTGGAGGCGCGCAGCATTTGCAGCGCTTCTTCGCCGCGCGAGGCTTCGGCCACTTGAAAGCCGAGCTCGGCCAGCGGTGGGCGCAGGGCGCGCCGAATGGCCGGCTCGTCGTCGACAACAAGGATGCGCGTAGGCGTTTGCGTAATCATTGAGCCTTCTTTCGCTGAGGTGCGGGAATCGCGGCGAAGAACGTGGTTCCCTCGATCTCGTCGCTTGTAACCCAGACATAGCCGCCATGAATCACGGCCACGCGCTTGGCCACGGAGAGGCCAATGCCTGTGCCGGGCGTGCGATTGGACTGGGCGGCAGAACGGTAGTACCGGTCGAAGATGCGCTCGCGGTCGGCCATGGGAATGACGGGACCGATGCTGTGCACTGAAAAAATCGCCTCGCCCATGACATGCGCCACGCGAATCGTAATCGCGGTGCCGTAAATGGCGTACTTGCAGGCATTGTCCACGTACTGCGTAAGCAGCATGACCATCAACTGGCGATCACAGGCGACAACGAGATTTTCATCCTTCAGGTCGATGACGACTTTCATGCTCGCCAGCCGGTCAGACAAGCTGGTTACCACTTCTTCAATTAAAGTGGCCACACCGACCGAAGTCGCCTTAAGCGCCACTTCGCCGGCATCGAGACGCGACGTGGTGAGCAGCTTTGTCGTCAGGTCGTTGAGCAGACCGGTTTGCTCGTCGATCAGGCTCACCAGCTCCGCCTGACCGGCAGAGAGATGGCCCATCTCACCCAGGCCCGTAGAAGCGGCGCGAATGGCGGTGAGTGGCGTTTTATATGCGTGAGCAAGGCTATCGAGCACGGTGGCGCGCAACTGCTCGGCGCGGCGCTCCGATTCGATGCGGCTCTCGTTGGCGAACGCCCGATAGCGGTCGAAAGTGATGGCGATGAGCGAGGCGATGGCGTTGTTGGTGAGCGGGGTGGTTTCGCCACGCACAATGAGGCTTCCCACGGGAACGCTTCCAAGACGGACCACGCGTCGGCCGAGGCCTGTCTCGGCATCGTCATCGGATGTCTCGAAGTAGTAGACGTTCTGTGCGATTTCCTGCGGGTCGGCAGGCCAGATTCCGGCCTGGTAAACAGCGTGCAGGTCGGCATCGAAAAGCGCGACCGCTTCAAACGAAAAGATCTCGTGGACGAGTTCGGCCAGTTGCGGTCCCGGCTCAACATGCAGGTTCAATTGCAGCGTGCGGCGCGTGAACTCATAAAGGTCCTGCATCTGGTGGCCGCGCGACTCGGCCTCGCGCGCATGATCCGTGATGCGGGCAGAAAGCCGGCTGACGATGAGGGCAACGAGAACGAAGACGATGAGAGTGACGGAATTCACCGGATCGGATGCGATCCGGGCCTGGGACTGGTGCGTCGTGGCATACGCCTGCGCCCCAACGGCCGAAAGCGAGACGATGAGGGCCTGCCAAAATCCGCAGAGAAGCGCCGTCGGGACCACGATAAGTAGATAGAGCAGGACAGAAACGGGAAGCAGCCAGCGGGACCACTGCGTGAGAGCGGCCACCATGGCGACGGCAATCATGCCGAGAAGGCACTCAAGCACGAACAGAAGCACACGCGTACCGGAGAAACGCACGTGCCGCACGCGGAACCCAGCATGCGCTTGAATATCTGTTCCGGCCAAGGAGACTACCTCACGCATCGAAGCCGATGCACTTAAGAAGAGATCGATCCGCCGTATCCTCTAGGTTCGATCCCGGCGAATCGCGGCACGACGTAACATTGTATCCGTCGCCCTTGTTTCGCTGGTCCGATTCGAGCGTTGCGTAGGTAAAGTTTAACAGGCGTTGAATGAGACTCCGCCCGTTCGCAGGCTCGTCTGCCGAAGTGCGAAACCACCGCACCCCCATTTTCGGAATTCCTCATGGCATCCTTATTGCGTTGATTCTAAGATTCGAATTAGTCAAATGCCCGCATCCGCCCGGATGAATCCTCAAACCGAACGGGCCAGTACCAGGAAGACTCAGCACTGCACCGCCATCGCCATCCGCGCAATTCAATTCTCAGGAGAATGCTCTTGGCAGACCAGAAAGCACCTCAGATGCATGCGACTTTGGGCCTCACCGGGCTGACCAGCAACGCCATGGCCCTCATCGCGCCCGGCGCGTTTCTCTGGCTCACTTTCTATATTCAAGCCACCGAGGGAACGACTTCTCCATCCATGTGGTGTGGCATTGTTCTGGCCCTGCTGCTATGCCTGGCAACTGCAGTCGCCTATGCCGAGATTTCGAGGCTCTATCCGGGGACAGGTTCAAGCTACTACTATGCAGAGCAGGCGCTGCTGTCGAAAGACAAAGCCTTCAAGTATGCGCGCGTGGCGAAGTTTATTGTTGGCTGGGGCTCGCATCTCTACTACTGGGTCTATCCCGGCGTCATGGTGGCCACCACGGGCATTTTTGTCGGCTACGTTGTCGGCTTTCTTTACCCAACCTTGATGAGCGGATCGAACCCGGGGCCGGTCTTCATGGCCCTGGTGGCAATCGTCTTTTCTTTCTTCGTTGCCTGGATCGCGTCGAAAGGTGCGGGCACATCCACAGCCGTGAACCTGGCCATCAACGTGGTGCAGATTTCGGCGCTCATCCTGTTCAGTGTGCTGGCTATCGGCTACCGCACCAATCATCCCGCGGGCGCCCCCGCCTTCCAGTACGACGCGCAGACTCTGGCTACTTACACTTATCAGTTCCAGACCGCGAAAGATGGGACGACTCTGCGCGACAGCAGTGGCGTGCCACTGGCACTGCAAGATGCTGCCGGCAAGGCGGTCCCCTTCACCATCGATTATCCCGAAAAAGATGCGAGCGGGAATTTCCTCTCGCATGGGTCCGCTTCTTCCGTGCTGTCGCTGCACAAGTTCAGTTTCGTCTTCATCCAGGCAACGGTGGCCATCCTCATCCTGGTCGGCTTTGAATCGGTCACGTCGATGGGAGCCGAGGCCAAGAATCCGACCAAGCATATTCCGATTGCCGTGATCGCGTCGCTGCTCATCCAGGGCGTGGCGTGTTATCTCATCGAGTACTTTGCGGCCAACTACTTCCTGAATTCCGGCTACACGATGCAGAGTGCGGCGGGCTCCGCGGCTCCCATTGGCGACATGATGATTATCGTCGGCGATGGACTGCTCGGTCACGGCAATGGTAAGTACTTCATGCTGGCCGAGGCACTGACGGTCTTCCTCGCATTGATTGGCACGACCTTGAGCTGCATGAACACGGGCGCGCGCGTCACCTACGCCATGGGCAAAGACGATGAAGCACCCGAGCACTTCGGCATCCTGCATGCCAAGTCGCTTTCCCCGCGCCGCGCCATCTGGACGCTGGCAGCTATCTCGGCGTTCATAGGCGTAGTTGCTACCACGCTTGTATTCGCCGACGGTTCCGCGCCCACCGATGCCACCATCGCCGCATTGCCGCACGGCATTTTCTCCAGCTTCGGCTACAGCTCGCACGACGCCATGGCGGCACTGCCCAACTCGCTGCTGGCCATCACACTCACATCCAACTTCGGAACGTTCATTCTGTATGCGCTCAGTTGCCTGCTCTGCATCGTGGCCTACCACAAGCGGTCGGACTACAGCATGGTCAAGCACCTGCTCATTCCCGGCTTTGGCCTGCTCGCGAACCTGGCGTGCATGGCCGCTTACCTGGTTGTTCCGTTCCTCGGATATGGAACGTGGAAGGAACCCTACCTGGCTTTGGGCATCTCGGCACTGTGGGGCATCTATGGCGGCATCTATTTCCTGCGCTCTTCAAAGAGCAAGGGCAAGGCGGTCTTACTGAGTTACCGCAGCTGATACGCGGCAAGGAAGGCGTCAAGCTTCCTTTTTACTTCGGCATGCGCCGGAGCGAACCATAAAGCGCCTGCTTCGGTGAGACAATGTCCTCCATGCCCCCGCGCGCAGGGAGCAGGCCCATTTGAAGTGGCGGCGTTCATGCTGGATGTTCAATTCGCCCAGGCAACAGACTTCGGAAAAGTTCGTACCAATAACGAAGACGCCATGGGATGGTTCATTCCCTCGTCGCGTCAGCAGGCGCGCTCGCACGGGTATTTATTTGCCGTTGCAGACGGTGTGGGCGGCATGGACTTGGGCGAAGTTGCGTCGTCTACTGCCATCTCCGTGCTGACCGAAGGCTTCAGCAAGGCGCAGGAGGGAACCCTGCTGGTAAGTCTTCTGCCCCGTCTGATTCAGCACGCCAACGCCGCGGTGCACGATTGCACGCTGGCGCGCGAGTATCGTGGCAAGCGCATGGCCACCACGCTGGTTGCCTGTGCGCTGCGGCACGATCAGGCAGTGGTTTCGCACGTGGGAGACTCGCGCGGTTACCTTGTGCGCAATGGCAAGGCTAAGCAGATTACGCAGGATCATACATGGGTGAACGAGCAGCGTAAACTCGGAGTGCTGACCGCGGCAGAGGCAGCAGCGTCAGAATCCCGCCACGTGCTGACGCGATCACTGGGGCCCGAAATGTTTGTCTCCGCCGACACCGTGCCAATCACGCTCCAACTCAACGACATCCTGGTGCTGACGACCGACGGTGTTCACGACGAAATGGACGAGCAGACGATGGCCGCAATCGTTTCACAGAATCAGGAGATTGAAGCAATCGCTCAGGAACTCGTGCGGCGCGCGGTCGAACTCGACGGTGGCGACAATGCCAGCGCGCAGGTCATCCGCGTCCGCGGCATTGAGCCCGTTGGCATGTACCGCGGGCGCCCTTATCGGCTTCCCTCTTCAATATGAATTTCGTTTTGGTTCGGCCTTCCCGATAGAGTAAGAACAGCAATCCGGAGTGTGCGGCACGATGGGCTTTCTCGACGGCCTGGAAGCCGGTTCCCAACTCGACTCGTTCCGCATCGAAGCGCCCGTCGCGCGCAGTGGGATGGCCACGATCTATCGCGCAGTGGATACGCGCAATGGAAGCGTCGTGGCGTTGAAACTTCCACATCCGGAACTTGAGGCTGACCCACTGCTCTTCGACCGCTTTCAGCGCGAGGCCGCCATAGGCGAACGATTGAGCCACCCCAAAGTGATGCGCGTCTTCGGCGGCGAAGACCGGTCGCGCCTTTACATGGTGATGGAGTGGTGCGACGGCCGCCTGCTGCGCGAAATTCTCGAAGAAGGCCGGCTGTCACACGAGCGCGCACTCGCCATCGCGGCCGGGATACTGGAGGCGCTCGAATACATTCATGCCAACGGCGTGGTTCACCGCGACCTGAAACCCGAGAACGTGATGGTGGACTCCGCTGATAATGTGAAACTCATCGACTTCGGCATTGCCGGAGACACAGGCGCGCGCAGGCTGACCTTCGCCAATTTCACACCCGCCATTGGCACGCCCAACTACATTTCGCCCGAGCAGGTAAAGGGCAAGCGCGGCGATGCCCGCACCGACCTCTATGCCATGGGCGTCATCCTCTATGAAATGCTCTCCGGCAAACTGCCCTTTTCCGGCCCCTCGCCCCTGGCCGCCATGAATGACCGCCTGCTGAACCACCCCACCCCTCCCCGCGTCGCCGACCCGTCCATTTCTCCTGAGATGCAGGAGATTCTGTATCGCGCATTGGAAAGGGATCCCANNCCATGGGCGTCATTCTCTATGAAATGCTCACCGGTAAGCTTCCCTTCTCAGGCCCTAATCCTCTGGCGGCGATGAATGAGCGGTTGCTGAATCACCCTGTTCCACCGTCGGTTGCCGACCCTTCGATCTCGCCGCAAATGCAAGAGGTTCTGTACCGCGCACTGGAACGCGATCCGCGAAACCGGTACGCGGGAGCGCGCGAATTCCGGCGGGATCTGGAGCATCTCGACGAGGTCGGCGTCGAAGATCGCCCGGAGCTTAAAAACTGGCAAAAGCGCAAGTCGCAAAGTGCCCGTAAGGTCCTCTATTACGCGGCGTTGGCCATGATTCCGGTGGCCATCCTGCTGCT
>PLTV01000233.1:12380-16198 GCA_003164635.1 Acidobacteriaceae bacterium | reverse complement strand
GGACGGCAATCCCATGGCTGGCGGCTCAGTCGCGCTCTATCAGGCACTCTACGCGTGGTCTCCGCCCTGCTCAGATCACGCGGAATGCGCTCAAGGCGCGCTCCTCTCCACCCAGGCCGGCACGGCAACCTCAGCCGTCGATGGCTCAGTCACCTTCACCCCAGCCTCGCTCCCAGGCATCGCCACCAATCTCCTCGCCCTCGCCGCCTCAGGCCAGACGTCGACAGTCAACATTGCCGTGGTGCAGCATCCGTAAAGCAGGGAACAAGGGAAAGAGGGAATAGGGACTAGGAAAGAGAAACGCGGGACAGCTAAAGCTGTCCCGCCGGAACCAACTGACAACTGACAACTGAAAACTCGCCGTGCCCGCCCGGCCTACATCCGCCCCCGCATCGCCGTCGACGGCGGCACCAGCCCCTTCAGCCGCATATAAATCACCATCTGGCCGTACATCTCATTGTTGTGGGCCACGTTCTTCCACATGTTCCCAATCTTGGTCCCGCGAAAATACCCGCTGCCAGAAACTTCATTCATATTGGCTTCGGTCACGCTGGCGTACGCCGCGTCGCATGTGTCGAACGATTTCTTAATCACCGCCAGCACATCATCCTTCGTCGCAGCCGTTGACTCAACCGGCCGCGTGGCCGTCGCGGTCCCGGCAATGAGCGAGCAGATCGACTCCTGCGCCTGTGCCACATGGGTAAACATCTGCGCATACGTTCGGATATCCGGTGTCGCCTTGAACGAGAAGTTCTCAGCCGGCATCAGTTGCGCGGACGCAATGATGATGGTCCTGGTCTGTTTGTAAGCGGCCATCACTTCGCTGATCGGCGTAGGGTCCGGGGCTTTTGCCGCCGGCGCAGCCGCGGGCATCTGGGCAATGGCTGTACAAGCCGGTGCAAGCAACAAAACGGCCGAAGCCAGGGCAACTTTCAAAGTGCGTGTCATATATCCATCCTCCTGGAGCGCGAGAAGTTGGGAAGTTTGCTCGATGATTAGTGTAGCCGGTGAATGCAGGCTATTTTGAAATTGAGCCCGCAAGATTCAGATCGATCGTGACATCGTGATCCGCTTTCCAGATAAGAAAGCTTGGATCCTTCACTCCCCATTGAATGTAAGGCACCACAAAATGAGCTTTGGCGGTTGCGCTCGAGCCATCGAGATGCACCTGCAAGGGGAGAGTGATTTCGTGAGGTGTACCCAGCAAGGTGAACACTCCGGTTGCCTGGAGGTTCGAGTCGCCTGTTGAAGCAATGGCGCCGGTATAGGTCTTCGGCTCAAANNTCGCGGCTGTCATTGCCGGTCTTGCCGCTCCCGGCCAGTACCACCACCGAACCCGATATCTTAGCCGTGCCGGGGTCAAACTCAATCGATCCGGATTGGACGTGAAATGCGCCGTTAACAATCTCGCGTGTCGTATTCAGCGTGATCTTCACTTCACTTGCGTCGGGATTGACTACGAAGGTCTGATGCTGGGCGGACACGGCTGGCGCGAGTAGGCTTGCGAGGGCGAAGGCTGCGAGGGATTTCATTCCATCTCTCCTGGGGAGGGTTTGACGATGGCGCGTTTCCTTTGGTGAGGGATTGTGCAACCCCGGTCCCCAAGTGCGAGGGACCGCTTGCACCCAGATTCTTGACTGAAGAGGAGCAACACAGGGAAAGCGGGTGGGCGTCGTGAGTGGCGTCCAGGTGGCCGAATTGGTGGGCCACGTGTCCCGGTCTGCCGTCTGCCTCGTCCATAGAGTCGAAAGGCCTGGACCGGCGCCGGGCCCAAAAATCGGAGGTCATTTGCCCGGCGTCTATCGCTAAGAAGCGGATGCTATCACACGCAGAGTGTGAACGTCCTGTGACTCGACTCACAAACGGGTTTCATGGGTTCCTGCTTTCCCACCCATCGCAAAGAACGCGATGGATGGGGCACCCGGCAATCGAGGCAAATCGTCAATCTTGTGATAGATTTGGCATACTCCGTCGCGTTCCCCGTCCGCGCTATTCCGGAAGACCCTTCCATCCGTTCGAGGTAAGCCAATGGCCGAACCGAGTTCGATGTTTATGGTGCAGCCATCTGACGAGGATGCGATTGCGCGCTCGGCACAGCGCAAGGCGGCGTTTCACCTGATCCCCATCATTGGCGTCGGCTATTGCCTCGCTTACATGGACCGCATCAATATCAGCTTTGCTTCCCTGCAAATGAATCGGGATTTGCACTTCAGCAGTTCGATCTACGGTTTCGGCGCGGGGCTTTTCTTTATCGGTTATGCGCTGTGCGAGGTGCCTTCAAATCTGTTGCTGCTCCATTTCGGCGCGAAACGCTGGTTGGCGCGCATCATGTTCACCTGGGGCCTGCTCGCGGCGCTGATGATGTTTGTGCGCACGCCGCTCGAGTTCAACGTGCTGCGTTTCCTGCTGGGCATGGCCGAAGCAGGCTTTTATCCGGGCATTGTCTACTACCTGACCCTCTGGTTTCCGGCGAACATGCGGGCGCGGGCGGTGAGCCGCTTTTACATTGCGCTACCGCTGAGCTCGGTGGTGATGGGGGCGCTGGCCGGCTGGCTGCTGGGGCTCAACGGTAAGCTCGGCCTGGCCGGATGGCAGTGGCTGTTTCTNNAAGCTGCAGGCAGATAGCCAGACTGCGCATCTGAGTCACGATGCCGGTATTCTTCAAGCCCTTCTTTCGCCGAAGGTCTGGCTGATTGGTGCATTCTTTTTGTGCGCGTTGACGGCGAACTATGCTTACAGTTTCTCGGCCCCGGCAATCCTTCAGGCAGCTACCGGATGGAGCGTTGCAAACGTTGGCTACCTCATCGCGGGTTTTGGATTGCTTGGCGCTTTGGCAATGTTGCTCAACAGCGCTCACTCCGATCGTACCGGAGAACGATCTCTGCACTGCATTGTGCCGTGTCTTATTATGGCTGCCGGTTTCCTGATCGCAGGCCTTATCGACTCTGGGTGGATTGTGGTGATTGCACTGGGCGCGACCTATCTGTCGTTTGTGGCCTTGCTGGGGCCGGCAAACGCCGTGCCGATGCAGTTTCTTGCCGGACGCGCCGCGGCCGCCGGCCTGGCTGCCATGAACACGATCACCATGTTCAGCGGTTTTCTCGGTCCCTATTGGATGGGCCTGATGAAAGACGCGACCGGCACCTACCAGGCCGGATTGCGAGGCCTGGTGTTGCCGGCGCTGGCCGGTGCGGGGGTGATGTTTGTGTTGACTCGCAGCCTGCGAAAGCCCGCCACTTTGCGCCTTGCGGATGCGACTGAGCTGGCGAATTAGGCGCAATTCAGGATTGGTTCTCAAGCACGCGGTATGGCCTCTGTTTCAATATCAGTCCGCTATTTATTGGGTTCGATCGCGAGGTCGACTTTGAACGCATCTGGTTCGCGAACCATCTGTTTTTCTTTAGAAAAAAAAAAGAAAAAAGGGTATTTCTGTAAAGAAGTTCTTCAGTTTCAGCAAGATAGAAGGCATCCATCGTTGCAAATTCTTGATTCCAAAGAAGTTATTTGCAGATTCTAGACAGATAAGGAGTTACAGGCCAGAATTTCCCCAAAATTCTGCAGTTTTCCGCAATTCAATGCTGTCTGGAACCGATCTGAATTGATTGTGCAGGAACGAGCCGAAATTAACTGCAAATGAATTGCGAAAAAAGTGCGGCGTGGTTCGAGCAATCTGGGTGTGCGCATCAAGTACAAAACGCATTCATCTAATCCTGTATGCCACGACCGGAAGTTCGCGGGATCAATCTCGATGAGGAAACGCGGTGCGATCACTACCGAACGGTTCTCGATGTGATCGCCATCCGCATGAAGTGCTGCGG
>PLTV01000233.1:0-12373 GCA_003164635.1 Acidobacteriaceae bacterium | reverse complement strand
GGTTGTCCGGGATGCAGCGCCGCATTCAACCCAGGCTGCCGTAAGCATGCCCATTTCTATTTTGAAAGCGTGGACCGCGGCGAGGCCGGCTTCAACGAGCGTGGCCGCCCTCTGCAATGAACTCTCCAACCACCTGAGCACATTGCTCTAAAAACCTGCGATCTTCTGGCCCGAAAGCATTGATTGAGTGGCTATCGATATCGATCTCGCCGACGATCTTTCCGGCAGCCCGAATGGGCGCAACGATCTCCGATTTTGTCTCGATCGAGCAGGAAAGATAGCGCGGGTCCGCGGAGACATCGGCAACGATCACAGTTTCACCCTGCGCGACGGCTGCTCCGCAAATCCCCTCAGTGACGGGTATGCGCACGTGTTCTGTGGGGGCGCCGCGAAACGGTCCAAGAACCAAAAACGATTCGTCGCCTGGATCGAGCATGTAAAAGCCTGTCCAGTTGTAGGAGGGCAGGCGGTCAGCGATTTGACCGACGCAAAACTGCTGAAGTGCGGGAAGGTCTTTGGCATTCGCAGAAAACCTTTGAATATCAGAGAGGATATCTTCGAAGATCGGGTTGCTCATGTTTCTATTTTCCTCGACGCACGTAGCGGGGAATGCAGATCGGCTCATCCAAATGTGAAGGAGAACGCCTGAATGCCGGGGTCTTCGAATTCAATGGCAAAGAGGTGGTCGGCGACAGACCCCTTCTGCCGGACTAATTGATACAACCGCAGGTCGGTGACGACGCCATTGCCTTGCGCGTCAACATCCACACCGGAGTTTTCGCCGGGGGCCTGGCCGTCGAGGGTGACGCGGAAACGAACCGGCTTGCCGTCGGCTGTGGGACCCAGCACAAGATGCAGGTCGCGTGCGTGAAAGTAAAAATAGATCTTCCCGCCGGCGGAGCTGAGCACGGCGCGCTGCATGTTATCGACCCACTTGCCCTCGAAGCCCCAATCGTTCAGCGACGCATGGGCGGGGGCAACATAGGTTTTCTCTGCTCCCATACGAATTCCACCCTGGGAGACGAAGTGCTGAGCTCGAGAAAACCCAATGTACGTCTCGGGCGAACGAACGTCTTTCATATCGGGAGCTGCTTCAAGGCCCTCCGCACGAACGTCAACCGAGCTTGCCGGCATCGGTTGCTTGTCTCTCTCCTGCAGGAGTTGCTGAATCCATCGTTCGGATTCGGCGTAATTTCCTTCGCCGAAATGCTCGAAGCGTACCTTCCCCTTCGCATCGATGAAGTAGTGCGCCGGCCAATATTGGTTGTGAAAAGCGTTCCAAATTTCGTGGTTGCTGTCCATCGCTACGGGATAAGTAATCCCAAATTTTTTCACAGCTTTCTGCACGTTGGCCGGCTCTTTTTCAAAATCGAATTCCGGCGTGTGCACACCGATGACGACCAGGCCGCTCTCTGTATATTTGTCGGCCCAGGCGCGGATGTATGGCAAGGACCGCAGGCAGTTGATACACGAATAGGTCCAGAAGTCCACGAGAACGACCTTGCCTTTGAGTTCCTTGGCGGACAGCGGTTTGGAATTGAGCCACTGCGTTGCGCCTGCAAGACCGTAAAGAGGCGAAGTGCCGACGATACTGGCTTGTTCCTGCGCCTGCGCCGCGTTGCCGGCAATTACCAACCAACAGGCGACGGCAAGAGCGAGCGTGGTCAAACTTCGGATCGAGTTTCCAGTGTCGATCTTCATATTCGCCTTAACCTCCCGGCAAGCAATATAAATGGGGTGAGGTGCAACCGATTGTCGGACATTTCTGTTCCAGTAGATGCTTTTGAAGCGCAACGAGTTACAGAACTGCGAAACGCCCAGAGCAAGGCGGAGCAGTTGTTCCGCGAAGTGGACCAGCGGCGCTTGATTCGCCCCGGCATGACGGAGAGCCAACTGAATGAGGAGATTTACGAATTAGCCAAAGAGATGTTCGGCATTACGACCTACTGGCATAAGCGCATTGTGCGAGCGGGCAGAAACACGCTGGCGCCTTATGACGAGAATCCGCCCAATCTTATGATCGGCGACGACGATATTCTCTTCCTCGATCTGGGGCCGGTGTTCGAAGACTGGGAAGCCGATTTTGGCCGCACATTCGTGACGGGGGCCGACCCGCACAAGATTAAATTACGGGACGACGTGGCAAAAGCATTTGCCAAGGGAAAACGATTCTTTCATGAGAACCCGGACATTACCTCCAGCGAATTCTTTGCGCATGCTGTGTCGCTTGCGCACGAATATGGCTGGGAGTTCGGCGGCCCCATCGCGGGTCACCTGATCGGGCAGTTTCCACACGAACGAATTGCCGGCGACAAGGTGACTCTTTATGTTCATCCGGACAGTCATTTGGCAATGCAGTCGCTCAACGAAAAGGGCCAGAAGCGCCACTGGATTCTGGAGATCCACTTTGTCGATCGCGAGCGGCAGATCGGCGGATTCTTTGAAGAACTGCTGACGGTCGGTTGAGCGCACCGCCATCTGCCGATCGCCGCTTCGTCGAGTTACTTCGCTGTGGGAGCCGGTGTTTCGATGCGCGGCAACTGATCTGCGCGGGTGGCTGCATTGTAGGCAAACCATGCCTCGACGAATGCTCCCTGCATCACATCGCCCTTCTGCACGCGGTCGAACAAATCCATGTTGGAGTGATGGGTACGCGAGCCATATTCCAGGGGATCCTGCATGAAGCCGATGCCGTCGAGGCCGATCCACGAGAAGCTGGTCGAGTCAGTGCCACCCGGTTGAGCAGTGGGGCCGGCCGTAAGCCCGACAACCGTTTCGAGGCCCAGGTCTTTGATGGGAGCGATCCACGACTGGAAGATGGCGGCGAGTTCGGAATTCCCCAGTGCTGAAACGGCGCGGAACTTGCCTGAGCCGGAGTCGTCGTTGAAGTACACGTCGAGTTTGTCGTATTCCGGCGTCTTCTTCATGGTGTCGCGCGGAGCAAAGTGCTGTTGCACGTAGGCCAGAGAGCCGTAGAGCCCTTCTTCTTCGCCGCCCCAAAGCGCCACGCGAACCGTGCGCGCCATGGGCTTATGCAACGAAGCCAGAACGCGCACGGCTTCCATCGCGACGGCTGAACCGGTGCCGTTATCCGTTGCTCCCGTGCCTCCCTGCCAACTGTCGAAGTGGCCGCCCAGCATGACGACCTCATCGGCCTTGGTTGTGCCGGGAATTTCACCAACCACGTTGAAGCCCATCAAGTCATCTTTCTGATATTCCGTGTCAATGTCGAAGGTCAGCCTGGGTGTGATGCCGTGCTGAAGCAAGCGGCAGATGCGGTTGTATTGCTCGGGGGTGATAGCGGCCATGGGAGGGCCGACTGGATCTTTCGGATCCTGCGACCCACCGTAGGATGCAAAGATGGTGCCACCGTCGCCGTTGTAGCCGGGCGTCAACGCCACGGCGACGCCTTCGTCTTTCAGGAAGGCATTGACCTGGTTGCGCAGGACGCGGCCGGTGGGCGCGGCGGTCGACAGTGTCATGGGCGTGTATTCGCCGGGGCGTGGGGCCGCAGCACCGGGCCGGCCGCCACCGCCAAAGCCAAGGTGCGAGGGATCCGGTGTTTTGGTGCGCGCTTCGACTTCCTCATCGGTCAGGCGGTGGGCATCGGCCTCAGTATGCAGCGATAACTCGCGCGGATCGAAGATGAGGACGATTTTTCCTTTCAGCTTGCCTTTGTATTGTGCAAAGTCTGCCTCGGAGTGGAGCGGCGCCAGAACGGCTTCCGCGGTGACAGGCCCATTTGTGCCCGGCGTCCATGCCAAAGGAAAGCCGATCAGCGCGGCGTATGCCGGGGATTCGAGAGCACCATAGTATTTCTTGATCTGCCATCCGTCGCCGAAGGGGCCCCATTTTTCTAGATGCACATTCTGCAATCCCCACGTCTTCATCTGCTGCATGGCCCACTCGGCCGCAGCGCGGTGATTGCGGCTATTGTTGACGCGCGGCCCGTACACCTCAGAGATGTAAAAAAGATTCTCCATGACCTGCGAGTGCTGGAGGGCCTCATTCTTGATTTGGGTGAGGGCGGCCAAATCGACCTTGTCGCCATCTTGCGCGTGGGCGGCCACGGTTTGGACGAAGAATGGAGCAACAGCAAGGACAGCTGCAGTCAGCCTGAAGCGGAGCATATTCACGAGAGTCTCGCTTTCAATTGAGGTGCCTGGTGGAGAAGGGATTTTGTTCGCCGCGTCTGGGTCGCCCAGGTGTATGGCGGGCAAATTGCGTTTCAGGATCAGGACCAATTTATTGAGTTTGCGCTCACAATGCAATCAAAAGTCAATTCGGGCTTTTCGAGAGCCGCCCGACTCGACAGGGCCCCGTTGAAAGCCTGCGCCCATCTCGTCCAGACAGCTTAGCGTAAGCGCATTCGCGCGCGGACTATCCAGTATGAAAGGAGGAATGTATTTTTAGTGAGCCGTTGCCGCTGTCGATCACAGCCGATCGGGCCTGGGTCGTCGAAATATAAAGATTTTCGCAAGCGGTGCCGTTGCGTCTCGTAACTTTTCCGGCAGCTACAGAAAAACGCCGGCACGAAACCCGCAGGGGCATCCGTGCCGGCAAAAGCGCTGCAAGATCGCCATGACTGGTTAGTCGTGGGATGAGGGAAGGTTCTCAAGGCTCGAGGTGCAGCTGATCGCATCGGCGCTACCGCCGAACTGGCCGTTGTCGGTTCCGCTGGTGAAGGATCCTTTTGAGCTGCTGCGGGACAGGCGAATGTAGTCCCACCCCGGAGTGTTGATACCCAAGAAGTCCGGGTCGATGCTGGAGACGCTGACGGTGAGCACTTTTCCATCGCTGGAGAGGCATCCGGCGCCGGAGGTGGATAAGACAACGGTGTCAGCGGTCTTTGTGAAGCCGGCCCACGGAGAGCAGCTACCTTCAGACGGCACGGCAAAGCCAGTTGCAATGAAGGTGGTGCCACCATTGCCGAAGCCGCCGGCGGTCGCGATGCAGTAGTGCTCTGTCGCGAAGCTGGAGGCAGGAGCGGCGAGCGTGAGCGCGAGTAGCAGAGAGAGAGAGGCTTTGATTCGAAACATGGGATTTGTTCCTCCTTTATGGGTTGGTAAAGAACTCTGTTGAGCCAGGGTCGGTGGAGCTCCCAGCAGGGGAAAGGGCGAAGGAATTTTAGAAATCCGAAAGCGCATGTGGGCAACTCATTTGAACCGTTTGCAGTTTGCTTGGAGTCTGGGCGAATAGCAACAAATCTATACCCGAATCGGGTCTAACCAGCTAACGTTCTAAAAATGAGTACACTGCGGAGACTTCTAACCTGTATACTGCCCACCTACCCCTCCCGCATTCGAGAGGATCCGCATGCAGGCGCAAGGACCAACATCCCAAATTATTCGATTTGGAACCTTTGAATTGGATCGAGTTCAGGGGACGCTTTCCAAGTCAGGGCTTCGGGTCCGCCTGCAGGGGCAGCCCCTGCAAATCCTTACGCTCTTACTGGATCAGGCGGGTCAGGTTGTCACGCGCGACGAGATTCGCCAGAAGCTTTGGTCTGACCAGACCTTCGTGGAATTCGACGACGCCCTGAACACGGCCATGGGGAAGCTGCGGGCGGCGCTCGGAGATGCGGCGGAAAATCCCAGGTTCATCGAAACGGTGCCGCGGCGCGGCTATCGCTTCATTGCTCCGGTAATCCATTCGCGGCCGGCGGGGGCAAAGCTTGAGCCGATGGTCGCCGTTCCGCCTGAGGTTCAACCGGCGTCTGGTTCGGATGAGTCAATTGCTGAACCAGCTTCCGCGGTTTCTGCAAGCGTCCCCCGGCACGGCCGGCGCAACTGGATTGTCGGCACAGCAACCATTATGGTGGTGCTTGCCGCAGGCGTTGCCCTTTACCAGCGGTACCATGCCGGCGGCTTCAAGCCGTCTTCGGGCGACCTTGTCATCCTGGCTGATTTTGTGAACACCACGGGGGAACCGGTTTTCGATGATGCTTTGCGCCAGGCCCTCGAAATTGGGCTGGGGCAATCTCCGTCGATTCAGATTATGCCGGAACGCAAAGCTTCCGTGATCCTGACACAAATGGGCCATGCTGCCGAGGACCGGATGACCGGCAAGACTGCAATCGAGGTCTGTCAAAGAGCGGGCGGCAAAGTGACGATACAGGGATCGATCACGAGCCTGGGCTCGGTCTACCTGATCGGGTTGGCTGCGATTCGGTGCGACAACGGGGAACCGATCGCCAACGAACAAGCCCAGGCTCGTCACAAAGAAGACGTGGTGGACGCATTGGGGCGCGTTACGGTGCAACTGCGCACCCGGCTGGGTGAGTCGCTGCCTTCCATTCAGAAATACAACGCTCCACTTGAACAGGCGACAACCGCATCGCTCGACGCCCTGAATGCGTACAGCCTGGCTTTGTTGACATGGGACAAGAAGGGCGACCACGATTCGCTTCCGATATTCAAAAAAGCGGTTGAGCTGGATCCGAATTTCGCGCAGGCCCACGGCGCCCTGGCCACCATCTACTACAACCTGGGGCAGGGAGATCTGGCTCGCGAGCATGCCACCAAGGCATTTGAACTCCGCGCGCATGTGACGCAGGCTGAAAAAAGCTCCATTGAGGCGCGCTATTACGAATATGTAACGGGCGAACTGGAGAAGGACGCCGATGTGCGCAGTCTTGTCGTCCAAAATCATCCTGAGTCAGCCGGCGCATTTAATCATTTGGGCAATGCGGACCAGGCACTTGGCCACTACGACCAGGCCGTCGACGACTACCGCCGGGCGCAGGCGCTTGACCCAACCAGGGGTGGCACACATTCCGAAATGGCAAATGTGCTGCTCGCTCTGAATCGTCTCGAAGAGGCATCTACCGTCCTGGCGGACGCGCAAAAACGATCGCTGCAAACCGAGGGGCTTCTGCAGACTAATTACCATGTTGCATTCCTGCGCGGGGATGACCGTGCCATGGCGCAATTGGTGCAGCAGGCTTCGAGCCAACCGGAGACAGCGGCCCTGCTGTTGTCAGAGCAATCGAACACCGATGCGTTCTATGGCCGGGTAAAACAGGCCAACGAATCGACGCGCAAGGCCGCCATCCTGATGGAGCAACAGGGGGACAAGGATTCGGCAGCCCGGTATTGGGCGCAGGCAGCGATTCGGGAAGCAGAATTTGGAGACAAAGGCGTCGCGCAGGAGTTTATTTCCAATGCGCTGAAGCTTTCCCGCAATCAGAATGTGACTATTCTGGCGGCGTTCTTCTCGGCGCGGGTGGGCCAAGTTCAACAGGCCGAAACTCTAAGCAAGCAGCTCAACGATCAGTTTCCGCAGGGCACCTATATCCAGAAATACTGGCTTCCGCTGATTCGGGCGGAAATGGATATGAGGGCGGGAAGATTTTCAAAAGCGGTGGACGACCTGAGCTTGCTGAATCCGCCGCTGGAGCTTTCTGCTCCCGCTGCCCTGGGGATGGCAACACTTTACCCGGTTTATGTTCGAGGTCAAGCGTACCTGGCGGCGGGCGACGGCCCCCGGGCGGCAATCGAGTTTCAGAAGTTGCGCGATCACAGGACGTTATTGGCAAACTATCCCCTTGAATCGCTGGCTCTCGCCGGCCTTGGGCGAGCATATGCGCGCGCAGGCGACAGCCAGAAGGCCCGCCAAAATTACGAGGCTTTCTTCGATCTATGGAAAGACGCAGACCCGGCTATTCCTTTTCTTAAGGAATTGAAGAGGGAGCATTCAAAATTGCACTAACTTCGGAATGACTTCTCTTCTTTAGAGCACAGGGCGATTGAGTGATTCCTGGAAGATGAATGCGACCCAATGACGGGTCCACAATCGACCTTACTTTTCCAAACCGAAGTGCCAGGAGATGGAGCCTCCTATCCAGGAGACCGCACGAATCCCGACTCTCTGCTCATTGGTTCCGCAGTCAAAATCGTTGAGTGATCCACTCGGTCCTGATCCGGGCGCACAATACGGAACTGCGCCAAACTGCCAGTTGGGATCGAAAGTTTCTGTGGTCTGGCCCGTATAGCCACGAGCCAACATGGCGTTGGCAGCCAGTTCGAGGCGCCCATTGAGGAAAGGGCGCAAGAGTGCCATTCGCGTTTCGCCGACCGGGATTGCCTCGTAGAGATCGGGGTGCTGGGCGTTCCCGAGATCGAGCTGCTTATGGCCAACGTACTCATACTCGCCGCGTCCGTGCAGGCCGAGGGGAAGTTTGTCGAGCGTTAACAGGCTATCGAAGATTGTGCGTGGGGCTTCGGGTGTAATTTGGCCCGGAATCATGACTCCACCAACGGTGGCTCCCTGCAGGCGCGCATCGGCCTTAGACACGACAGCTTGCACAGTGCCAAATGGAAACTGATGACGCACGCTGGCCGTAAGAAACTTCAGGGTTCCAGGGCCAAGGGGCTGCTCGGTTCCGTTATCGGGATCGATTTTTCCGAGCGTCTGTGTCGATGTCGTGCGGCCGACGGTCACCCGTACATCGGTTGCCGCGATTTGCTTTTCGAGCACAAGTTGTTCGGAGTGGGATCGTTCGAACGGGGAAATGAATGAGGCCGCCGCGTCAGGGTTACCCGCGGTTGATGAGGCAACGGCGATGCGTGGATCCTCAGTGAAGAATGCCTGCCCCACGCTGAAGGAGGCCGAAGGCAGCCAGCGCGCCAGCCCGTCTCCGGGCGTCCATGCCAGCGTGGCCTTGGGAGCGAGGAATGTGCTCCAGAGATTGAACGAGTCGCCCGGGTTGAGAACGTCGCTGTTTTCCAACTCGATGGTGTCGGGCCGCAATCCGGCGTAGAAGCGCAGGTGCCGGCCAAGATCGCCGTGAAGCGCCAGATAGGGCGTCGCGTCTCGAATGGTGATGTTACTCGAGAGGATTTTGAGAAATGGCCCGTAGGACGATGAGTCATCAGAGAGGTAGTGGTCGAGATTGTCGCGATGGATGTCATCTTCGTGATAATCGAATCCAGCCATCCCCTGAAGCCACGTCGAGAACGTGTGCGTTTCACGCGCCTCTGCGCCTTCCACAGTGCGGAACTCGCTCTGCCGGATAAGCCCCTCGCCAAAGTTGGAATAAAGGCTCAGATTGTACGTACGAAAGAATCCAGAGAACGCGACTTCATCATTTTGTCGCAACTTCCACTCGTCGTCGAACGCCAGAATCGAAGAATGGGTTTGATCCATTTGGCGCGGATCAATCGTGTCGTCGAGTTGCAAAGAATATCCGACCGGAACGAGATTCCCTTCGTGCGAATTGCCCCAGTAACCAAGACTAAAGAGGGTAATCTCGTGTTTACCGGGGTCGAAGACTCGCAGTCCATTCCACTTGATTTGCTTTCGATGTTCCAGGCTTTTCATTAGACCGTTGCCGTAATTCGCCTCGACTGCGAGCCACTCTTTCTTGCCGGGGTTGTGGGGCGCAAACCCAGCGGTCAAGTCGACGTCGCGATTGTCGCCGGTGAGCGTAACGAACCGGCTCAGCTTTGGACGGAGGCTGTAGGTGGCGGCAAGATTCAGAGCGTGATTGCCCTCAAGAACGTTGAAGGCTCCTCCATCGGTGGCGACGCTTCCGAGCGCTCCGGAGACATAGATATTGGGATCGGCGTAACCATTGCCGTGCGCATTCGCGGATAGATTGTTCGTCAGCAGATATCCGCCGACAGCGAGATATTGAGCGATGGGCTCGCCGTGGTCTCCTGCCACGCCAGGGACGAAGTATTGCGGAGCTTTGATTCCGCCGGACGCTGTCTCAATGGGCAAACCGGGAATTGAGATTGGCGCGCCCGGCCGCCCGGGATTGGCGTCGAGCAATTCTTCGCGCACCAGGACTTTTTCAGAAGGATCGGGTGATGTGAGCGATACGTCACTGAGATCGGCTGCGACGACAACTTCTTCGGTAGCAACCGCTAACCGAACAAGACGCAGTTCGACGTTGATCAATCGGTCGTGGGAGTTGAAGTTGCGCGTCACCCGTTCGAAGCCTGGCGCATCAACGTGCATGCTGAATGAGTTTGCTGCTGGAATCGGGATAGAAAATGTGCCATCGCTGCTTGTCGAAGTCGTCGCCTGATTTCCCGATGCATCGTCAAGAACCACGTGCGCTGACGCAACGGGCCGCGAGGCCGGGTCAAGCACCGTTCCTGTAAACAGGACCGCATTGCTTTGCGCAAGAGCCACAAGAGAGCCGGTCAGCACGCAGAGGATGAGCGTGCATAGACATCGATTCGGTTTGAATGAAATCCCATGCGGGAGCCGGATTCTGGATCTTGTGAACATTCCAGCACTTTCAACGCCGGGAGCCGAGGCGGCTCAACGACAAGTTACAGACCGGGGAAGCCGCCTTACGGGCTTGTGGAACCATGATATTACGATATTCCGAATCGTGCTACCGGGCCGGTCTTTCGCTCTGTTTGCAGTGAGTACGCGCGGGCGCGGAAACCGGATTGGAATCGGGGTGAATATTTAATTCCACTGCATGAAATCCGCTCGACATGCTGCCGCGTATCTATTGAAACGAATGCTGAGTTCCTGAACGCACCAACGTCCCCCCTCCCTCGCGGATCAGGATCTCCCGTTCCCTCACCAAATCACGTGTAATTGGAGGGTTCCCATGTCCAAACTGAAATCTGCAGTCGGACTCATGATGAGTCTGCTGATCGCATTTCCACCTGGCGCTTCGGCTTCGAGCCACCGGGAAGCGCCCATCACCGCACTGGACCACGCCGCCGACATAACCGACTTCTACGCGTTTGTCAGCTACGACCATCCGGACCGCGTCACCTTCATCATGAATGTCGATCCTTTTCTGGAACCAGGCAACGGACCAAACTACTTTCCGTTCGATCCTTCGGTGGTGTACCAGATCAATATTGACAACAACCACAACGCAAAACGGAACGTGTACTTCACGATCCGGTTTCAGACCACTATCCGGGCACCGAAAGTCTTCACCGGATTTGTGGGCGCAGGCGCCGGGATTAACGCACCCGGAAACTCTCCACCGCCTGTGGCACCGGGCACACCCATTGTGCCGCCTGCGATCACGTCTCTAACCGGCCCCGGTTCTGCCGGGCTCAGTTTGCAACAGACGTTCACTGTTGAAATGACGCGGGGGAGTGAGACCATTCCTCTGACCAACGAGGACGGTGGTCCGCTGGTTGCAGTTCCAAGCAATGTGGGTCCGCGCACGATGCCGAATTATCCGGCGTTGGCAGCGCAGGGCGTCTACAACCTGCAAGGCCGCGACGCCTCAGACATCCGAGTATTCGCGGGCACGGTTGCAGATCCGTTCTTCATCGATCTGGGAGCGGCCTTCGACAGCCTGAATTTCCGCACCGGTGCGGGAGGCGGAGTGCTGACCCCGGCGCAGGACGCGAACGATCAGGTGAACACGGCGCCGAACTCCGTGGCCGGATTCAACGTGAATACGATCGCGATTGAGGTTCCGATCACGATGCTTACGAGCGATGGAGCGATTCATTCGGCCACCGATCCGAAAGGAACGATTGGCGCATGGGCGACGACTTCGCGACCGGAGATTACGATTCGCAAATCGCCCAATCCTGTTGAGACTCAAGGTCAAAACGCGCAAGTGCAACGGCTTGGCAATCCGCTGATCAACGAACTGATCATCGGGACCGGAAGCAAGGATCGCTGGAGCATGTCACAGCCGTTGAATGACAGCCAATTTGCGGCCTACGACCTCGATCCCTTGCTGGCTCGTGTACTGAACGCGGTGTACGGAATCGCCATTCCACCACCGCCACGTACGGACCTGCTGCCGCTTGTGGTCTACGCTGCTCCGATCGCTCCGCCGGGCACGCCCGAGGGACCGATCGCGGACATGCTTAGGCTCAACACCGGTGTGCCTCCAACGCCGATGGGGAGCAGAAAGCGGCTAGGTCTTTTGGCCGGCGATGGCGCCGGCTTCCCCAATGGCCGCAGACTGACGGATGACGTTGTGGACATTGCGGCACGCGCCGTGGCGGGAATTCTGGCCGGTCCGCAATACAACTATCCGATTGGGGATGGCGTAAACGCGCCCGATGTTGCGCCGCAGGAAACCTTCCCCTATGTCGCCTGGGCGTACAGCGGGCGCAATAGCCATCACGTGGATCCCGGCGACTCAATCGGTTGCGGTGTGGGTGGAACTTCACCCTGCCCGCTCAACTAACAAACGTCAGCAGGCGGTTGGACGATTACTGCCAACCGAGACTCAACTCTCCGCGCGGAGCCACGCTTCGCGCGGAGTTACACCGACACCCAATGTTGCAGGTGCATGATGAGATTTCTGCAAATAACGCTCGTGCTGTTCAGCGGCCTTCTCAGCCAAATTGGTATCAGCGCCCAGTCAACGGTTATCGATTCTTCAGTACCGCCGGCCGCGAAGACGCAACTCGACACTCCGGCG
>PLTV01000252.1:7398-12049 GCA_003164635.1 Acidobacteriaceae bacterium | reverse complement strand
ACGCCGGGCCCGGAGTTCAACCCGAACCTGAGCGACAGCGCCATTGACCAGATTCTGGCGACGGCGCGCAATGCAGGCATCCGCATCGTCAGCATTGAGTACTTCGGTCCCAACCACACCGATCCGGATCGGGCCAAGCGCGCGGCGGCGAACGCCGAATTCGCACGCGCGCTGGAGTTTTGCCATCGACTCGGGTGCAAGTTTGTGGGGACCTTCAGCGGCGGGATGCCGGGCGCGCACATGGCAGACCACGCCAAGGTATTCGCCGAGGTCTTTAACGAGAAATATTTGCCGACGTGCGAAAAGCTCGACGTGTCGATGGGATGGGAGAACCACCCCAACGAAGGAAATCTTGCCAGCTATCCGGCGGCGATGCAGGCAGTTTTTGACCTGGTGCCGAGCAAGCGGCTGGGCCTGGAGTTCGACCCGTCGCACTTTGTGCGGCAGTACATTGATCCGATCGCGGTGGCGTGGCACTTCAAAGACCGCATCCGCGCCGTCCATGCCAAAGATACCGAGATCATTCAGCCGGTATTGCAGCAGGTGGGCATTCATGGGGATGGGTGGTGGCGTTACCGGATTCCTGGCCAGGGCATCGTGAACTGGCCGGAGTTCCTGACGGTCTTATTGCAGATCCAGTTCAACGGAGGCATCGCCGTCGAACATGAGGACGAATTCTGGGACGCGCCCAATAGCGAGAACCTTCCCGACTTCCCGCAGCAGCGCAAGGACGGATTCATTCTGGCGCGGCGTTTTCTGGGGCAGTATCTGCCGGGGCGGCTCGTTTAGACACCGGGCGAGGAGCGCCGCAGGGGTGGCCGTGAGGAACCATAGGTAACCGCAGGGGCACACTTCTCATCTAATTTTGATAGGCGACGGATTGACGCCGTGAGGTCTTGGCGCTAGTCTCTAGCGCAGATACCCGATTTGGTTGCCATTGCCATCCCGCGGTTCTACCAAGCAGAGCAGGGCTTCNNTCACCCACGAAATTTGCCGGTAGTTCTCCCTTCTCGCAGAGCCGAGTGGTGCGCGCAGCGCAATCGGCCGATGCATTTCTCATGAACCCTGTCACCCTCGCGCCGGGCGCAGCTCGAGTGAACTGCGCCCGGTTCCTTTCAACGCACACATTGCCCACCGGAGGCTGTCGAATCCTTTGAAGATTGCTTTGGAGATCACGCCCAACCTTGAGCCGCTGTTCGGGACTCGCGATGAAAACCTCAGGCTGATGGAAGACTCGCTCGGCGTACGGATCGATTTGCGATCGGACGCGGTGCGGGTGGAAGGACTGGAAGACGGCGTGACGCGCGTTCAGCGCATTTTTCAGGATTTTGAGGCTCTGCGCAAACAAGGCATCCATCCCCACAACGGGGAGCTCAACGGCTTGCTGCGGCTTGTTGTTGCGGACGCAGCGACTACGCTCCGGTCGCTGGTGGATAGCGGCAAGCAGCGCTCGGCCGGCGTGAAGCGGACCGTGCAGCCGCGATCGATCAACCAGCGGAAGTATGTTGAAGCCATTGAACAGAACGACATGACGTTCGGCGTGGGTCCCGCAGGCACCGGCAAGACTTACCTTGCGGTAGCCATGGCGGTGGCCGCATTTAACGCGAAGAAAGTGAGCCGCATTGTGCTGGTGCGGCCGGCGGTGGAAGCAGGCGAGAAACTGGGCTTTCTGCCCGGCAGTCTGCAGGAAAAAGTCGACCCGTACCTGCGTCCGCTGTACGATGCGCTTTACGATCTGCTGGATGCGGACAAGGTGGACAAGATGCTGGAAAAGAACGTGATCGAGGTGGCTCCGCTGGCCTTTATGCGCGGGCGCACGCTGAACGACGCGTTCATCATTATGGANNCTGCCCAATCCGAGAAAATCGGGACTTGTGGATGCGATCAACGTGTTGGACGGGGTGGAGGGGATTCACTTCTGCCATTTCGAAGACAGCGACGTGGTGCGGCATGCACTGGTGCAGCGCATTGTGCGGGCGTACGAGAGCGTGAAGCCCGGACAGCAGGAGCTGCCGCTGGCCATGAACGAGCCGATCGGTAGAGCCGCGCAAACCGGCGACCAGGAGCCGCCGGGGCAAGCCGTCTACGCCAACAAGCCGCAGTAGAGCTTCAAACGCGCTGGGAACACTTCGGGGCCGTGCCAGTCAGGCACGGCCCTTTTTCCATGGGCCGAATCGGCAAACTGGGGTGGGACGCTATCTGTCGGCGCGAGGAGGCGGGCAAGGGGTTTCTCGGCGGCATGCGGTGTTTGCATGGCGACTTGGGTGATTGTCGATGCAACCTAGGGGGAATGGCGTTTACCCGCGATCTGAACTCTACTGGAAGAAGCGCTCACCAGCATCGGAATTGATCCATCCATCCGTCTCCGACTGCGTGCGCTTTAGATCGGGCCACCATCCGCAGGCTCGCTGTCAGGTCGAGGATGATCTTTTTGTTCCATTCCGCAAAGCGAAGGCTGCTTACACCCTTGGTGTTCTGGTTCGCAGGCGCGAGCGTTTGCCGCGGAGAAGGCTCAGTTTCACGACTCGCACAATCGATCGCCGAGCGGGCCAATTCGAGGGGCGAGTTGGGCGGCGCCGGTTCCCTGGACTTGATTCAGTCTCTCGTTCTTCTTTGCGTCCTCGTGTTTACCGCCATTTTGCTTTTATCGCTGGCAGCAAGGCTGGTGAACCAAACGATTCTGGCTCACGGAGGCATGCGGCACAGGTTTGTGGCCGCGACAGCGATTCGGCTCTCGTTTGCCTGCTCATCTGGACTGGGAGCGGCGGCTTTTCTCAGTGCCACCCTGTGCGCCTTTGAAGTATCGGAGTGGCCGTCGTATGGAAGCTTTGGTGACTGGTCGTCTCATGCGTTTCCGCTGATCTTTGCGCTGCTGTTGATCGCCGCCGCCGGGTTTTCAATCGTGGAGAAAGAGGCGGAAACACGCTTGCAGATTGCCCTGAGCGAAAGGTGTTACCGCGTCCTTTTTGAGGGCAGCCTGGCGGGGGCGTATAAGGCCACGCTGGACGGGCAGATTCTGGATTGCAATTTCTCATTTTGCCAAATGCTGGGGTATGGTTCGCGCGCGGAGTTTTTGGGCCAGCCGGCGAGTTTTGGATACTTTTCCGACGCGGATCGGGAGCGCTTTAACGCATGGCTGGTGGCGGAGAAACACCTGGAGAACTTTGAGCAATGCTTGCGCCGCCGGGATGGCGGTACGGCCTGGGTTCTGAATACGGCGACATTGGCGACCGGGCCAGGCGGGTCAGGGCTGGTAATCAAGGGCACGGTCCTGGACATAACCGACCTGCGGATCGAGCTGCCGAAGTGGCTGCGAACGCTGGTTAACCTGCTGAATAGACTGCGCAGGAAACGGTAGACGGCGCTGCATCGTCCGCGCGGGCCGTTGATGGCGCGCGCCCGGAATGCCGGCCATTGGCTGACCTTCGCGTAGAATTGAAGATACTTCGGGACCGCCTCAGTCACAGGGAGACCGGGCCTGAGCACGATGATCCTTCTCGATCCTCATCTTGAAGCCGACCCGGCGCTGAAGAGAAATCTGGCGAAATCTCTCCTTGCATCGAAAGCGGCGGTTCCTTCCGGCGGTGCGGAGGGTCCGCATCGGATGCCTTCCGCGCGAACCCTGGCGCGATTTTTGGCGTCTGCCCAGGCGGCGGCGCGGCTGAAAGGCCAGGTGACTGTTCTGCTGACCACCGATGCGGCAATCCGCAAACTGAACCGGCAATTCAGGGGGATGAACAAGGCCACGGACGTGCTTTCTTTTCCGGCGGAGGGTGTGGGCGCGGAGAAACTTGCCGGGGATCTAGCCATCAGTGTGGCGACCGCGGGGAAACAGGCGCGGGAGCAGGGTCATCCAATAGAGATGGAGATCAAGGTGCTCATGCTCCACGGCGTACTGCACCTGGCCGGCTACGATCACGAGACCGACGACGGGCAGATGGCACGCCGGGAGCAACGGCTGCGGACCCGGCTGGGTTTGCCGTCGGGTTTGATTGAGCGAGCCGCCCAGACACGACGCGTCAAGGCGAAGCGCCCATGAGCGCTCTGGCCATTTCGATGGTGGTGTTGCTGGCGCTGGTTGAGACGCTGGCTTCATACATGTGCCGGGTATACGCGGAGTTCGGCAAGATTCTGGCGCGTGAAATCGAAGAGAATCTGGACGCCTGGGAAGAACTGATTGAACCGCAACTGGGGCTCACGCGCGAGCATGCCGCGATTTCGGCGGCCGTGCTGCAGCAACTGGCGCTGGGCATTATCGCCCTGGAGTTCGGTGCGGTGCTCTTCGATCGCGGCCATATTGTAGGACGGCCCACCTATCCTGAGATTGCGCAGGCAGTGCTGGTGATGGTGCTGGTGGTCGTTTTCTGCAACCAGGTTCTGCCGTCGTTGCTCTTCAATCGCACGCGCGGGCGGTGGGTGGGGCGCCTCGTGTGGCCGATCCGCCTGCTGCTGTGGATCACGACCCCCGTGACGGTGTTTGTGCGCTTCTTCTTCTCGGTGGCTTCGCTTGCAGAGGAATCGGCAAGCGAGGAAGAAGAGACAGCGGTGGACGTGGAGGCGCTGCTCGAAGCGGGCGAAGAAGAAGGGATTCTGGAAGAGAGCGACCGCGACCTGGTGAGGTCCGCTGTGGAGTTTGGCGACAAGCTGGTGC
>PLTV01000252.1:0-7310 GCA_003164635.1 Acidobacteriaceae bacterium | reverse complement strand
GAGCTGCTGCGCGAGATGCAGCGCGAGAAGCAGCATATGCGCATGGTGATCGACGAGTATGGCGGGGTTGCGGGGCTGGTGACAATCGAAGATCTGCTGGAAGAGATTGTGGGCAACATTCGCGACGAACATGAAGATGAAGCGGGGAGCGAGGAGCCGCAACGCGAGGCGCAAGGCGTGTGGGTTGTTCCAGGAAACTTTCCCGTGGATCAGCTGGCGGATCTATTTGGCGCGGCGGTGGCGATTGAGGACGGGTACGAGGCGACAACGGTGGGCGGCCTGGTGAGTGAAATCGAGGGACGAATTCCGCTGGCGGGGGAAGTGGTTCTGCTGGAGCCGGGCGGGCTGCGCATGGAGATTGTTGCGTCGACGGACCGGCGGGTGGTGCGCGTGCGGGTGTTTCCGCCACCTGCGGTGGGGCAGACGCTCACTGTTCGTTCGCAATAGGTTCGTGGTTTCCCGGGCTTTTACGCAGGTAATTAGGTTCGTGGTTTCCCACCCTTCGCAAAGAACGCGAAGTATGGGGCACCCACATCCCAGGTTGAAGCACCCGGATCCCAGGTTGTAGTACCCCGGTCCCAGGGTGGGGCACACACAGCCCAGGTTGGATAGAGGTTCGCTAATTCATGCGCGGCTCTGCGATCATGGAGCATCAGGAGTCCGATCAAGTTGAAATCTGGATTTGTTGCAATTCTGGGCCGGCCGAATGCCGGCAAAAGCACGCTGTTGAACGCCCTGACGGGCGAGAAGGTGGCGATTGTCTCGGCCAAGCCGCAGACGACGCGGAACCGCATCGCCGGCGTGGTCGAGGTGGAAGCAAAGAAGGGCACATATCCGGCGGCGCAGATTGTGTTTGTGGATACTCCTGGCGTACACAAGCCAGGAACGCAGCTTGACCGGCGCATGCTGCAGGAGGTTTACGAAGCGCTGGAGACGCGCGACCTGGTGCTGGTGCTGATGGATGCGACGCGGAAGGTGCAGTTGGAGTCCGCGGCGGAAGGTGAAGCCGAGATCGACGGGGACAGTGCAGAAGTTTCCCATGGCTCAGAAGCGAGACATGGGGCGCCCAAGGGTAGCGCCACGAAGAAGAATGAGCGCACGAACTGGGCGAGCGAAGACGAATTTTTGTTCGGGCTGATTCGCAAGGTGGATTGTCCTGTGTTCCTGGTGCTGACCAAGATTGACCTGGTGGCGAAAGATCGCTTGTTGCCGCTGATCGAGGGGCTGACGAAGCAATACAATTTTGCCGAGGTGATTCCGATCAGCGCGCGCAAGCGGGATGGGCTGGATGTGCTGGTGCGCAAGATTGTGGACGCGCTGCCGAAGGGCGAGCGCTATTACCCCAAGGACCAGTACACCGATCAACCGCAGCGTTTCATGGTTGCCGAGCTGATTCGCGAGAGCATTCTGGTTGAGACGGGCGAAGAAGTGCCCTATGCTGCGGCGGTGGTGATTGAGCGCTTCGAAGAACCGAAGCCGTTTGTTCCGCGCAAAAAAGGTGTGGTACCGGCGCGGCTTCCGCTGACTCGAATTGCGGCGGCAATCTACTGCGAGCGCGACGGACAAAAGGCAATTCTTATCGGCAAGGGCGGCATAAAACTCAAGGAGATTGGCACCGGGGCTCGGAAAAAGATCGAGTCGCTGCTGGGAACGCGCGTGTACCTGGAATTGCATGTGATTGTGGAGCCGAACTGGCGCGAGTCAAAGAGTTTTGTCGAAGGGCTCGACTGGCGGAACCAATTGGAGCGGTTAGGCGTAGAGCTGAGTACGGAGGCGGGCGCGGACGACGAGGGATGAGTCGAATCAAAAGAGCGATGAAGGTCGGCGTGCTGTTGGTCGCGAGCACCCTGGTGTGCGCGACGGGTCTGCGCGCCTCCGCGCAGGCTTCAAACAATCCGCCGGTTGTGGCGGTCAGCGCACAAAGCACTGCGAACATCGTGCGCGATCACAATACGCTCGAGCTTGACGGTCCTTGGCGATTCCAGGTGGGCGATGACCCGCGCTCGGCCGACGTGACGCTTGACGAATCCGCGTGGGTCACCATCAGCATGAGCAAGCCGCTGACGGAACAGGGCATCGATTCCTACAACGGATACGGCTGGTACCGTCTCAAGCTCGATTCGGCGCAGCTTGCACGCTTCAGGGACGCGCCGAAGGGGCTGGATTTGTTCGTGACCGGTGCGCGTTCTGTCGGGCAATTCGCTGTGTACGTGAATGGCGTGGAGCTTGGACGTACCGAAGGCATGACCGATCAGCCCACCATGTATGCGTCGCCTCCGCTGGTGGTGCATCTTCCGCAGCCAGGCGCGGGCGGACCCCTCGTGATCGCGATCCGCAGCTGGGCCGGGAGCAGCGTCACGATCGGGCGGGGCCTGGTCGATCGCGTTGAGGTTGGGCCGGTCGACGAGATTGCGCACATGGTAACCGCCGACACGGAGCAGGACTGGAATCAGCATGTGAGCGCCAGCGTCTTGGTCAGCTTCCTTTTTTTCTGCGTGGCGCTGTTGGGAGCGACGCTCTACCTGGCGCAGCGCAAACACTCAGAGTACTTGTGGCTGTCGCTGCTGTGCCTGACGGTCTGCATGATGGGAGGCACGGAAACGGCGTTCCACCTGGGATGGATGGGATACACCGTCTTCCGCGTTTTCAATTTGTGGTCGGGCCGGCTATTCATGGCTGCGACGCTCGAATTCATTCTCCGCTTTACGGACAGTGACTGGCGCAAGCCGGTGCGCATTGTGCAGGCATGTGTCGTGGTTCTTCCCGTGCTGGGCTTGCTCAACCTGGAACGGACCTACGAGTACCTGTCGGTGACAGCAGAGATCGTCTTCAGCGTGCTGGTGACAGTATTGCTGTTTCGCGCATGGCGCAAGGGAAGGCCCGATGCCGGTGTCATGCTGCTGCCGTTTTTTCTGGCCGCAACGGGTGATTCTGCCGACACGTTGCTCAACTATGCGGCGGAGCAACATTGGATTTCAAACCGACTCGCCTTTCATCAATTTCACTTTGGGCCTGTCTCGTTCGGCATTAGCGTTGTGTCCTACTCGGTTTTCCTCTTCAGCCTGTTGGCGGTTATTTTTTATCGCTTCATCCATGTAAGCCAGGAGGAACAGCGATCGAGCGCAGAGATCGAGGCCGCGCGCAGCGTGCAGGCCATGCTGATTCCGACGCAACTGCCTTCGAATCACAATTTCATGCTGGAGAGCGCGTATCTTCCGGCCAACGGCGTGGGTGGAGATTTTTTCCAGGTGTTGCCGCTGAAAGACGATTCGATGCTCATTGTCGTGGGCGATGTGAGCGGCAAGGGATTGCAGGCGGCGATGAATGCGAGCACGCTGGTGGGCGCGCTGCGCAACGAGCTCTCGCACGATCCGGCAACTGTGCTCAATCGCTTGAACAATGTGCTGCTGGGCGCTACGCAAGAAACCGAGGCGCTGCCGAATTTGAAGGCGGCGGTGAGCTTTGCCACATGCGTCTGCGCGCGCATTTATACCGATGGCACAATGACGATTGCCAATGCGGGGCATCTGCATCCGTATCGCGATGGGCGCGAACTGGAACTGGCTGCGGATCTCCCCTTGGGAGTGGTCCCGAACATTGAGTACGAGCAGGCGACATTCCAGCTGAATGTGGGCGAGCGGATGATCTTCCTCTCCGATGGCGTCGTCGAAGCTTCCAATGCGCATGGTGAGTTGTTCGGGTTTGAACGCACACAGCAAGTGAGCAACGAGTCGGCGCGCTACATTGCGCAAACGGCGAAGCGGTTTGGGCAGTCGGACGATATTACTGTCGTATCGCTCTATTTCGCGGCGCGCTCGGCGCAGAAGGTAGCGCGGAGCGTGCCGGTGGAAGTATAACGACCTGCGCTGAGGCGGCCTGCGGCTTGCGCTGCTTTTTCGCAGGTCTGAGAAACCAGACTTGGGGCCCCAACATTCTCAATGAGTGAAATAAACGCTGCCTGGTTGTGTGGCGTCAGGGTGTGAGGACGCGGCCGCGGCCGGTGGTTTTCACGACATACATGCGGGCGTCGGCAGCGCCGATGATGCCATGTACGGTGATGCCGTCGTGCGGCGCGGTGGCCACGCCAACGCTGGCGCTCACCTTGAGTTCGAGCCCATTGCGCATGGGGAAACGCGTCTCCATAAGCGCTGCCAGCAAGCGTGTGCAATGGCGCCCCGCTTCGGTAGAGCTCGTCTCGGGCATGAGGACCACGAATTCATCGCCGCCGTAGCGAAAGCATAGATGGCCTGCGGGGCTGAGCTGCTGAAGGCGGCGGCCGATGTGGGCGAGCAGGTCGCTGCCCACCAGGTGACCGTGCGCGTCGTTGACCAGCTTGAAAAAGTCGAGGTCAAAGAAAGCCAGGCTCACGGGGAGATCGAGACGGACGGACCGCGCCAGTTCGCGGCCGAGAACATCGTAGAGATGGCGCGCGTTGAAGAGGCCGGTGCAGTCGTCGGTGATGGTGAGCTGCTGAATGCGCGTCACGTCGCGCGCATTTTCAATGGCGATGGCGGCATGATCGGCCAGGATGTGCAGGAAGGCGATTGCGTAGTCGTTCATGCGATCGGCGCGCGGATTGAAAATTTCGATGACCCCATAGGTTCCCTTGCGGCCGAGCAATGGCATTGCAATCACTGACCGCGGCCGGGTGCTGCTCCCCGGGCGTTCCGCGAGCAATCGCGCATCCTCAACGGATTCAGGAACGATGAGCGTCTGGCCATGCTGGGCTACCCAACCGGCAACGCCTTCGCCAACTTTCACGCGCAGGCCGCGCAATGCTTCCTGCTCACCGCCGGCAGCGATGGCATAGGTCAGCTCCTGGGTCGATTCGTCGAGCATCAGGAGCGTCCACAATTCGGCTTCGATGGTGCGCTCCATGTGCTCAAGAATGGTGCGCAGAATGGTGTCCAGGTCGAAGCTCGAGGTGAGCGAGCGCGTCAACTGGTGAAAAAACAACAGGTCTTCGAGCGGGATGCGATTTTCCGTCTCGTTTGTCATTTTCGGACCGATGGTGTTGAAAGCATTCTGTCACATCGGGATGGAAAGGCGATGCAGTCAACCGCCAATGTGAACCATTGAGCGGGATGGCTTGAGGAAGCCGGGCTCGCCGATGTGATGGCGGGCTTCCTTGCCTTGAACGGTGCGCAGGATATAGGCGCGCAGGTCGTCATTGTCGGCTCCGGCGCGCAGGCGGCCGTACAGATCGTGCTCGACCTGAGAAAAAAGGCAGGTGCGTATTTTTCCGTCGGAGGTGAGCCGTATGCGTGAGCAGGCGCCGCAAAAGGCCTGCGAAACAGGCGCGATGATGCCGATTTCGCCCTGGCCATCGCTGAACGCATAGCGTCGTGCGGTTTCGCCGGGCTCGCGCGGCGGCAGGGGAATGAGCGGCAAAGTGCGGTTGATGCGCGCAACGATTTCGGACAGGGGCACGACCACCTCGGGCGACCAGAGACGGCCTTCTTCGAGCGGCATGAACTCGATGAAGCGGACCACGACATTTTCATGACGGGCGAAGTGGGCGAAGGCTTCCACTTGATCGTCGTTGAAGCCGCGCAGAAGCACGCAATTAATTTTGAGCGGCATGAGGCCGGCGGCGCGGGCGGCGCGGATGCCGGCCAGGACCTTCTCGAAGCTGCCGGGAACACGCGTGATGCGCTCGAAGGTTGGCGCGTCGACGGCGTCCATGCTGACGGTGATGCGGCGCAGGCCTGCGGCTTTGAGCGGTTCTGCCAGCCCATGGAGCAAATGGCCGTTGGTGGTGAGCGCCAGGTCGAGCGGATCTCCACGCGGCGTAGGCATTTTCGCCAGTTCCTGAATCATTTCAAGCAGGCCGCGGCGCAGGAGGGGTTCGCCACCCGTCAGCCGGACCTTGGTGATGCCGAGGTCGACAAACACGCGGATCAGGCGCAGGTAATCTTCGATGGCGAGTTCAGGATATTGCGCGCCGGCCTCGCCGGTTCTGCAGTACACGCACTTGTAATTGCAGCGGTCGGTGATGGAGACGCGGAGGTCGTGGATGACGCGGCCGTGGCTGTCTGTGAGCCGGGCGTTTGTGCGAATCGAGGACGAAGTCGTTGGGGAAACGAGGGCCATAAGGCAATTAGAGACTACACCCTCCCGCGCGGTTACGCGGGTGGCTTATGGCGATTCGCTCCGGGTGAGCGGGCGAAATCAGTCGAGGCGCGGCGTGCCGCGGCGCAGGGCGAGGCCGGAGATTCCGAGGACCGCGATAATGCCGAGGGCCACCACGAAGTAATAAAACATGGGGTGAGCCCAGCCGGGCGAGTAGGAAAGGTCCTGCCCGACCCAGAGAAGCAGGACGGTAGCGATGACCGCGAACTGACCCGCAATCACCAGGAAGGTGTGACCAAGATCGCGGCGCTTGTCGAGAGCTTCAACCTGGTCTGGGGTCAAATTGCGTTCTTCGGGGGGAAGCAGGGAATTCGCCATCGTATATCTCCGTTCAGGGGGGCAAGGGGAGCCGCCGGCAAACCGGCATAGGGCCAGGAATCGACTTGAGTTGCGGCCAAACTCCGCTTCAAATTCGATTCAATCACAGGTGAGGCGGAGCGCGCCAGTCGGCGAGCCGTTGCGGGTAGGGGATTCTGAGGAGAAAGCGGAATTTCAAAAAAAGTGCGATTGTTGTTGCAAAAAGATATATCTTGCGATATGTTTATTCCATGTAAACAAGATATATCTTTTGATATATCGAGGCTCAAGAGAGGAACAACAATGCACACACATTTTTTTGAGATGAGAGAAGGCCGGGACTGCCACTTTGGCCGTCGTGGCTCGAGACAACAAGAGGCGAGGCCGGAAGGCTTTGAGCGCGAGGAACGGGGACCGATGGGGCAGGATTTTCGTGGGCACCGCCATGGCGGCCCGGAGCGCGGATTTGGCGGCCGGGGATTCTTTGGAAGGGGATTCGGTGAAGGGCGCGGCCGGCTATTCGATGCAGGGGACGTGAAGCTGGTGATTTTGAAGCTTTTATCGGAACAGCCCAGCTATGGGTACCAGTTGATCAAAACCATGGAACAGCGGCTTTCGGGCGGATATGCGCCGAGCCCTGGGGTAATTTATCCCACATTGACGATGCTGGAAGAAGAAGGATTGGCCACGGCCACGACGGAGAGCAACAAGAAGGTTTATTCCGTAACGCCGGAGGGGCTGGAGTTTCTTGCGGCCAACGGAACGCGGATCGATGAGTTGTTTGAACGGCTGGAAGAGACGGGGCGCGGTTTCGAGCGTGGGCGTTCGCCGGAGCTGATGAAGGCGTTCATGAGCCTGCGCGGGGCGGTGGCCGCGAAGGT
>PLTV01000209.1 GCA_003164635.1 Acidobacteriaceae bacterium | reverse complement strand
CGGAGGCTTCTATGGGATGGCTCTCGCGGTTGCGACGCACACTCGGTAGTGAGAAGCTCGCGCAGGATCACGAAGACGAACTCGAGTTTCATCGCTCGATGCGCGAGGGTTGGAATGTCGAGCAGGGACTCGCCCCGAACGAAGCACATCGCGACGCCGCAATTCGCCTGGGAAGCAAGAGCGTGTGGCGCGAGCGCATGAGGGAAATCGACCTGATGCTTTTTCCGCAAACCGTTTGGCAGGATGTGCGCTATGGCGCGCGCATGATGTTCCGCAACTCCGGCTTCACTGCTGCTGCCATGCTTGCCTTGGCCATTGGCATCGGCGCCAACACGGCGGCATTTACTGCCTATAAGGCATTCTTCAAACGGCCTCTCGACGCGCGCGACGCGGGCCGACTTGTGAATGTGGCGCTGAGCCTGCAGTCGGGCGACGCTGTCCCCTGGCTTAGCCTTCCTGACTTTGAAGCATATCGGGCCAACGTGCATGCCTTCAGCGGACTCACCGCAAGCAGCAATTTTGAGGTCCTCACGCTTTCCGGAGCCGGTGGTGTCGCAAGCGCACGAAGTGCATCGGCCGGTACCTTGATAGGCAGGTCGGGATTCTTTCCTTTCGCCCAGAACACTGAGGTCGCCAGCGCCCATCTCGTCGCGAACAACTACTTTTCCGTCCTAGGAGTCGCGGCGTTACGCGGCAGAACCTTTGCCGATCAGGATTCTTCGAATCCCTCTTCCGCTCTGATGGCGATGATCAGTGAGAATTACTGGCAAAAGCGGTTTGCCGGCGACCCCTCGATCCTTGGAAAGACCTTTCGCTTGAATGGAGTTCCATTCACTGTTGGTGGTATTACTCCACATAACTTTGTCGGGACCAACGTGGATGCTCCCGACTTCTGGTTGCCCCTCAGTGCGGAGCCCCTCATTCATCCCGCGTCGAATTGGGTGCGCGATCGGGAAAATGCGTGCTGTAGGTTGTTTGCGCGCCTCGCGCCGGGCGCCACGATGGCACAGGCGCAAGCAGAGATGTCTGCCGTCGCTGATCACCTGCGGGGCCTGCATGCAAAGGATTCCGATCTCGCCAAGCCGGTTACTGCCATGGTCTGGCCCGGCTCGCCGTTTCCCATGCCCCTCGATCATTTCCACGGACTGAACTACGTTCTCATGCTGATTCTTGGCTCCGTAGGGCTCGTGCTGGTCATCGCGTGCGCCAATGTTGCCTGCCTGCAACTAGCGCGCGCGGCTTCGCGGCATAACGAACTGACCATGCGTCTATCTCTCGGAGCAGGCCGCGTCCGCTTGATCCGCCAACTGCTCACTGAAAGCGCGTTGCTCAGTGTCGTCGCCGGTGCTGTCGCGCTGTTGTTCAGCTGGGCTTTTCTGCAGCTTATTGTGGTGATCACCGCGAACGCTTTTCCTTCCGAGTACGGCACATTCGTCTTTCACGTGACCCCCGACCTGGGAATCTTTGCCTACGTCTTTTGCCTCAGCCTGGTCGCGGGAGTGCTCTTCGGCCTCGCTCCGGCGCTCGAGAGTTCAGGAGCGGCGCTCTCATCTGCGCTGAAGGCGAACGCCGGAACTTCGCCCGCGCGCAGTCGACGGCTGCGCAATACGCTTATCGCAGTCCAGGTCAGTTTTTCGCTGATGCTCCTTGTCGCAGGCAGCATGTTGATCCGAGGTTCGATTCGTGCCCTTACCATGGAAACCGGATATGACAGCAAGCATGGTTTGGAGCTCGAACTCCAGTTTCCGGAAGGCGGCAGCTACAGCGAGGCCAGCAAGAATGCGCTCGTGCGCGAACTGCGCACCCATCTTGCGTCCATCGCGGGAGTAGCCGGGATCACCACCGCTAACGCACCCGATGGAGGAGGTCTGCGCACCGCCGCCATTTCACTGAACGGCGAAAAACCTTCTGCCAAGAACACCCAGGCAGTGCTCTTCTACAAATACATTCAGGCCGACTACTTCCAAACCCTTGAGATTCCTCTCCTCTTCGGGCGCGCATTTCAGGCGCAGGCAGGCGATCCGGAACCCGTTGTCATCCTGAGCGATTCGGCCGCGCGACAACTCTGGCCAGGCCAGAATCCCATCGGTCGCAGCCTGCGTATGGGCACCGACGGCCAATTCCACACCAAGGAGCAACTTGTTCCCGATGGCAAGGCCTACGAAGTGATCGGCGTGGCGCGCGATACGCGCGGCGTTCTTATGGATGGTAGTGACTCGCAGGTGGTCTATGTACCGCTACCCGAGAATCGCCTTCAGGATTATCCGATTCTCATCCATACCCATGCGGACCCCGCTCAGTGCCTTGAAGCCATCGGTTCGGTGCTAGCCTCAGTGGACCCCGATGTGGTTGTCACCTCGTCCACGCTTGAGCAGTTGCTGCTCCAGACTCCGTCCTTCGCGGTCTCTGGCATGTCTGCCATCGTCGCCACCAGCATCGGCTTGCTGGGCCTGGTCCTTGCTTCCATGGGCATCTATGGCACTGTCAGCTATATGGTTGTTCTGCGCACGCGCGAGGTGGGTATTCGCATGGCACTCGGCGCAACCCGGCGCGACGTGCTGCTGCTCCTGTTGCGTGAGAGCACGCGCCCGGTTCTCGCGGGGCTTTTTGCCGGTATGCTCATGGCCGTGGGCGCCGCGCATCTTCTGCATAAGGTTCTCTACGGGCTCGGCACGATCGATGGAATCTCATTCGGAGGTGTCGCGCTGCTCTTTCTGACGATTGCCCTGCTTGCCTCGTGGTTGCCCTCGCGCCGCGCTATGCGTATGGACCCCATGGTGGCGCTGCGCTACGAGTAGATCCCTTGTTGTCCTAACATGGCGCGAGCACAGAAAATGCTGCGCGCACTAAAAAGGCCCCACGCGTGTGCGAGTGGCCTTTTGCGTATCGAGAGCGATGGCTGCTTACTTCGGTGGCGCGGGGCTAAATACCTCGCGCTTGCGGCCGGGCTCTGGTTTCGGCTTGGGCTTCGGCGCTTTCTTGGCTTCTTTCTTGCCTTTGTCTTTGCTTCCCATGGCTAGAAGTGTGACACAGAACAGGATCGCTGGAAAAGCCAAAACTGCTCACATGAACCTGCCTGCGCAGCATCCGGATTTGAATCGCCCCCTAACCTGCGCAATCCGGTACCTCTCCTAGGCCACCGGATGCTTCAGTATCTCGGCCAGCGCCTGGATTCGGGCTGCATCCGCCGGGCTCTTTGCCGATGAAGAGCCGTTCTCCATTCCACCGGTCAGGCTCTGCAGCTTGGCTACTTTGCCCGGGTTCATGTGCGACTTCTCAGCG
>PLTV01000011.1 GCA_003164635.1 Acidobacteriaceae bacterium | reverse complement strand
TCAAGCATCATAGAGGCATGGCAAAGAGAGACTTCGCACAGAATGCACTCAACATCGTGGAACAGGCTACGGGCGACACGCTCAAGCCAATACCTGAGAAGAATGCAGCCGCCGTTGCATTAGGAAGGCTTGGCGGCCTCAAGGGAGGAAACGCGAGAGCAAAGAAGCTCTCGCCATCTGAACGGTCCGCCATTGCGCGCAAAGCTGCTTCCGGTAGATGGGCTAAGGACTAATCAGCCATTGCGAAGTCTGGCATCTTAGACTTCCGCAAGAGCATTTCCTCTTCAACGTCATCAGTGAAATCCATCACGCTCTGGAACGGCTTCCCAGGATTCTTGTTTTCGTTATAGCTATCAACTTCTGTCTTGAGTTGAACGCAATCATTTACGATGAGCTTGCGCCGATACTGGAAAGACAACTCCATCTGTTCTGGACTCATGTCTTTACTGGAATTCCAAATCAAAAGCTGCTCACCGCCTCGGCGCTCGATAAGGACATGTTTAGTTCGGATGTCGCGCCCCTGAGGGTCGGTTTCAGTATCTTCGCGCATCGCCCTAGCTAACTGCTCGGCACCCGCTCGAATGAAGTCGTCTGGATGCGGTGCCCACTTTCCGTTATCGTAGGCCCAACGAAGGATTTCCTTTGCAGTTCCCCCCTGATCATGCATGGCGAAGAATTCATCGGCTAACTTTCTCAATTGATCACTGTAAGACATTTTCAATTCCTCCCTTGTAACCCCGGTTCGTGGCCCCATCCATCGCACAGGATGGTGTCAAAGATAATGCCCCTAATCTTTGCTGCAACAGAAGAACTCAAAACGGAGTAATTCTCAAGACGATTGCGGATTTGTCCTGCTGCAATTGCAGGATGCACATTCATGCGAAGAGCGAATCCAGTTGCCTTGTCTCCAGTGAAATAAGGCCGGACACGCGCAATGAATTTGTCTAACGACGCTTTGTCGATGGAGAAGTTACTGGCGAATTCATCGCATCGCACTTCGTGCGGTGGCCTCTCGTTAATCGGAAGATCGAAATCGTCTAGACACGCCGTATCCTTACCTTCTCCATTACGGATGTGGTCAATCTCATGAAGGAGCGTATGCCAGAACGAGTCCAATCGGTCGTAGCGAAGAGACAATGCGATTACAGGCGAGTATTCATTGAGCCAGAAGGTAGCTCCATCTAGTTTCATCGTAGGCAGTCGCTCCACAGCTACTATGCGAATACCAACAGATGCTAGAAGACGTGGAACATCTTTTACTCCATCTTCTGAGACCATTAGCTTTCGCAAAGATGGCAAAATTTTCTCAAGAGCAGCCTTCGAGAACTTCGCAGCCGGAATGATCTCCGCAAGATGCTTGGCGCGTTTCATCCAAGCCATGACTGGAGAGGAAGGCCGCTCCGCATACGAATTGGTTTGTCGTGCCGCGAACGAGCACTGAGCTTCCTCGTTTAGGCTAGCAATTTCCAAAAACTGGCAAACTCTCTGCTCAATCACATCAATGCTTTCGGACGCTTCGATCCAATGCCTCTTGATCATCTCTTTCAGCGGAGCCTTGGAATAAATCATCGCGCGTCTCCGCACGGCTTCACTATCTTCCTCCAGTTCTTCGCGCCAAAGCTGATATGCGCTTTGCAGATTCATCCACGACTGTGCATCGGTTCCGAATGCAGCGCCAAGCGCATGAGCAATACGCGGATTGATGGGCTGCTTACCGCTGATAATCTGGCTGACGGTGCCAGTGTTTCTTCCGATAATTTCCGCGAGGTCGGTTTGAGACCAACCACGGGCCTCTAATTCCTCCTTGATGAAGTCACCAGGGGGGAATGCCTCAGCAACTTTGCGGGACTCGCTAAACAGATCCATTAGTGGTAATCCTCAATGCCTACAATCACAATCCGTTTGTCTTTGCCTTCACTGGCCAGTTCGAGAATCAATCTCCACTGGTCATTCAGTCGTATAGAATGCTGGTGATCGCGTGGCGGCTTGAGCTTTTCGAAATGCAAAGACTTCATATTTCGAATAAACCGCTCGTCAACAGCCGCTCTAATCTGCTGCATCTTGCGCCTGTAGGAACTAACAATGTTTGGAGGCCAACCTCCGTTAAAACGAGGATCAGTCTCAACCCGGTCGAGGTCCGCATCTTGGAAATCTACCTCCATATTGAGAGCATATCCACGGTCGCCATGGTTGTCAAACTGGAAACTATAAAACTCTAAATTGTGTCTTGACAGCATGACCGCTCAAGCATAAGCTGTATTCATGAGTCGCTTAACTACATCACAGCGCGTTCGATTCTCTATGGTCTGCCTATAGCTTCCTAAATGATGAAGGGAAACGCACTATACACTAGTTTTCGTCTATTTTTCCACAGGAAAAGGGGTATCTCTGTGGAAAAGGTGGCCCAAAGCTGATAATCTTGGGGAGCAGAGAATATTTTCGCTTAATATTCTCCCTTCCCAGGAGATTTTATGTCTTCGCCACAGCTAATGAAACCAGATTATCGACGCGCTGAGCATGAAGCCATTCGTCTTCTGAATGAGTCCGGCATTTTTGAACCGCCCGTCAACCCTGTCCAGATCGCTCACACTATTGGAGTTAGTGTGAACTTTGTGAATTTTTCGGGGGAAAGCGAGGGTGTCGCCGGTCTCTACGATCCAGCGAAAAATGTCATCTATGTGAACCAAGGCGAAGCTGGAGTCCGTCAAACTTTCACGATTGCCCATGAGTTGGGACACAAGGTGCTCCATGAAGAGTGGGCGAAAAGTGAAGCTTACAAGGTTTTATGGCGCGATCCAACTCGCCAAGCGAAAGATCGCTGGGAACAGGAAGCAAACGCATTTGCAGCAAACCTTCTGATGCCTCGACAAATGGTAGATTCTTATCGTGAGTATCCTATTTCAGTGGTCGCAAAAATCTTTGCGGTTTCAAAAGATGTGGCCGGATTTCGTATGAAGTATCTCTATGGCATCTGAGCGCGAAACAGCGTTAGGCGCTGTTGTTGCGCAGACTCCAGCGGAACCCCCTCCGCTGGAAAAGGCAATTTCTGAAGCCTCATCACTTGCAGAACAAACCAAACAATTACAACTAACTCATGCGCACGCAATTGCAATGAGAAATGCGGATTTGGGTTGGTTCGGACGTATATTCGGAGCCGAGCCACAAGCTGCAATAGTTATAGCGTTTATTGTTGTTGCGTGCGGCCTGATAGCGGCTGGCGGCCTGTGGTGGGTAGCTTATAAGAACGGCAGTAATTCTGCATTCTGGTCTGGCGAAGCACATATTGCGTTGGGTGCCGTCACCACGGCACTAGGCTACGTATTTGGACGCGGGTCCAAAGATACTCCCCCAAAAGCCTAGCCCCTGTGGAAAACATCTGACCCACNNCCCGGGAATAAAGGCAATTAAATCCACGCGGGCTTCGCAGGCTGCGGAAAAGGTCCCTAATGCCCGCGTTCTAAAAGGGCACGACTTCACAGAATCCCACGGGCTTCAGCTCCCGAGGGACGCTCTCCTCGAATTCGCCGCCGCCCGGGTCGTTCTCCGCCCGCCGCCGGAGTTCGGTTGGCCCGCGATTTCTCCCGGACATAAACTCAACAAAATAAATGAACTTTTGCCTCTCAGCGACGCCCTTGCCCTCACCAATTCTGCATTCTCCGAGTTTCCATCCCTTGCCCAATTTTATTTCCCGCGGGTTTGCACTCAATTTCGGCTCGTTAATGCACAATGAATTGAAATCAAGTTTCAGCAGCAGCCAGGGACGTTGAGAACGTGCGAAATCGTGCCCGTAACTCCTTATTCATCTAGAATCTGCAAAGAACTCCTCTGGAATCAAGAATTTAGAAGGAGCCGCTCCCTCTATCCTCTTGATTCCAGGGAACTTCTTTACAGAAATACCTTTTTTTTCTTTTTTTCTTTTTGGAAAAGAACTCCTTTGGCTGTCAAGCCACGGGAGACACCTTGCTGACCTTTATCGGGTATCCGGAAACTCCGAAGAAGTCGGCTTCCCTGGCTTCAAAAACTTTCCAGAACGTCGGCAACCAGGGCCTTGGCAAAATCGCGGCTCAGCCTCTGCTGCGCGGCAGGGTCTTCCTGCAAAAACGTGGGTAAGTCCGTGGTGGACTGGTACTGCTGGCGGAAGACATAGTTCTTGTTCTCGAAGAGCACCTTGCCCCCGCGGTCGTTGAGCGTTACTGACATCACCATCGTGAGAAGAAAGCTGGACGACTCCTGCGTGGACGCATTGTAGGTCAGTGGGGTAATCGCTTCTTTGAGAATGGTCCCATGCAATACAGCATCGGCATCGGCCCCCCCATCCGTGACGACGCGAAGACGCGTGCGCGCGGCAAACTCGCGAATCACTGCATCGGTCATCACCGTCTCTGTGTGATACGCGTCGGTACGCGTAGTAAACACGGGCACAGCCAGCGTATGCATCGTGGAAGGGATGTGTACTGCCGCTCCCACCGTGTGATAGCCACATCCGGTAGCAGCAGCCAGCGTGGCGATTAGGGCAACGGCAAAAGTGCGCGAGATCATGCTGGCTTTATTGTAGCGAGAGCAGCGCACCGCAACTGCGTCAGCTCGGCGCCGGCGCGAATCGTCTCGGAAGTTTCGGCACACAGGCTTTCACGCTTGCGGGACGCAGGCTTCCAGTGTATCGAGCACAAGATCGAGACCCAGCTCCCACGACGGCATCGTTACTCCGAAAGCCTCTTGCAGCTTCTCGCACGACAATACCGAATTGGCTGGCCGCTTGGCCGGCACAGGATATTCGCTCGTTGGAATCGGGACGATCTCGGGACAATTTGCCTGGCGGCTGAGGAACTCGCGGGCAAAGCCATACCAGGTCGTCGCGCCGGAGTTAGTAAAGTGGTAAACGCCCGAACGCCCCGCCAGGCCGCCGCCCGGCGCAGTGACCTGGGTGATGATCTGCGCCGTAGCCTGCGCGATACATTCGCTCGTCGTTGGGCTGCCCTTCTGGTCGTCCACAATGCGCAGCTCCGGCCGGTCTTTGGCCAGACGCAGCATGGTAAGCAGGAAGTTCTTGCCGCGGGCTCCGTACACCCAACTCGTGCGCAAAATCAGATAGTCGCCGCCAACACGTTCAATTGCCAGGTCGCCATCAAGCTTCGTCTGGCCATAAACGTTGAGCGGATTCGGTGAATCCGTCTCGACCCAGGGGCTTTCCTTTGAACCGTTGTACACGTAATCGGTGGAGTAATGAATCAAAAGAGCGCCAAGACGTTTAGCTTCTTCGGCCAGCACGCCCGGTGCCGTCGCATTGATGGAATGCGCCAGGTCTCGCTCGGTCTCAGCCTTGTCGACTGCCGTGTAGGCAACCGCATTAATCAGGATGGAAGGCTGCGCCGAGCGAACGATCTCCCGCAGCGACTCCGGCTTCGTGAAATCAATGTCAGGAAAGTCAATGGAAGAAACCGAGCCAAGACACGCGAGCTTATGGCGCAATTCCCAACCGACTTGGCCAATGCGGCCAAGAATCAATATCCGGGGAACCTTCATCAGCATCCTTTCCATCAATCCCTGCTCGCCGCGCTACAGGCGACGCCCGAACAGGCCGCACATTCTCGAGCAGTGCTCGGTTCAGGCAAAAACATCGGCATCCTTCAGCAAGCGGCCCGCGCGATCCTTGTCCGAAACAATCACTTGCGCCGGATTCACAGGCCAATCGATCCCAATCTCGGCATCGCTCCAAAGAATGGTCCGCTCGCCGCGCGGAGAGTAATAGTCTGTGACCTTGTAGGCAAAACCGGTCTGATCCTCAAGCGCCAGAAATGCGTGTCCGAATCCTGGAGGGATCCAAAGCATGTTACCGTTCTCGGCATTCAGTTCGACGGCTACGGACTTTCCAAACGTCGGCGAGCTTCGGCGCAAGTCAACGGCAACATCGAACACGGCGCCCTGTGTAACGCGAACCAGTTTTCCTTGCGCCTCAGTGATCTGGTAGTGGATGCCGCGGAGAACGTTCTTCTTCGACAGGGAGTAATTGTCCTGCACCCACACGCTGGGCAGGCCGGCCTCTGACAAAATGCGTTGATTGAACGTTTCGCAGAAAACACCACGCGCGTCGCGGTAGATTGTGGGTGAAAGGAGCAGAACACCAGGCAACGAGGTTTCGGTAATCTTCATAGCTTGAAATCTTTCAGAGCGAAGTGCGGCTCCCGCAGCAAAGCCAGCANNCCTTGACGCCTTTCAATCGTATGCACGAAGAGCCCGGCCTCGAGCAGAGAATCATGCGTGCCGGTGTCGAGCCACGCCATGCCGCGGCTCATGATCTCAACGTTGAGGTGCCCGGCTTCAAGATACTTTCGATTCAGGTCGGTAATTTCCAACTCACCCCGTGGAGAGGGTTTCAGAGATGCAGCGATCTCGGTCACGCGATTGTCGTAGAAATAGAGCCCCGTGACCGCATAGCGCGACTTGGGCGTATGAGGTTTCTCTTCCAGGCTGATCGCTTTGCCGGCCCCGTCGAACTCGACGACTCCGTAGCGTTGAGGGTCTTCAACCGGATACGCAAAGACCGTGGCGCCAACTTTGAGTTGAGCCGCCGCCTGCAATTGGCGCGAAAATCCCTGGCCGTAGAAGATATTGTCGCCCAGCACAAGTGCGCTCGCCTGATCGCCAATAAACTCCTTGCCGATCAGAAATGCCTGTGCCAATCCGTCGGGGCTGGGTTGCACCGCATAACTGATGTCAATGCCCCAGCGCCGGCCGTCGCCAAGTAACTCGGCAAAACGCGCCGTATCTTGCGGAGTGGAGATGATAAGAATGTCACGCAATCCCGCCAGCATCAGCGTACTCAGCGGGTAGTAAATCATCGGCTTGTTATAGACGGGCAACAGTTGCTTTGAAACAACATGCGTTACAGGATAGAGCCGCGTGCCCGACCCGCCTGCCAGAATGATTCCCTTCATAGGGCAACCCGTTCTGAGTAGTTTTTGTTCATCCACTCGAGATAAGCGCCTGTGCGCACGTTCTCGATCCAGGATGCGTGGTCGAGATACCAGCGGACGGTCTTGCGCAGGCCTGATTCAAACTCCGAGGAGGGTTTCCATCCTAACTCTCGCAAAAGTTTCGATGCATCGATGGCGTAGCGGCGGTCATGGCCGGGCCGATCTTGCACATAGGTAATCAACTCGCGGCGCGAGCCTTTGCCCGCACGGGGGCGCATCTCGTCGACCAAATCGCAAATCGTCTTCACCACATCGATGTTCGCGCGTTCGCTATTTCCGCCGATGTTATACGTCTCACCAACCCGGCCCGATTCAAGCACGGTACGGATCGCCGAACAATGGTCTTCAACAAAAAGCCAGTCCCGCACGTTCATTCCGTCGCCATAAACCGGAAGTGCCTTCGACTCCAACGCATTGAGAATCATGAGCGGGATCAGCTTCTCGGGAAATTGGAACGGCCCATAATTATTGGAACAGTTCGTGGTCAGCGTCGGAAATCCCCACGTATGGTGGTAAGCCCGCACCAGGTGGTCCGAAGCTGCCTTCGAAGCAGCATAGGGACTGTTCGGTGCATACGCCGTTGCTTCAGAGAATGGAGGATCCAGCGGCCCAAGCGTTCCATACACTTCGTCGGTCGAAACGTGAAGGAAGCGAAATGATTCTTTGTCGGCCTGGCTCAAACTCGACCAATATGCCTTGGCCTGCTCCAAAAGCGCAAAGGTTCCCTGAACGTTGGTCTGCATGAATGCGCCCGGCGAAGCGATCGACCGATCGACATGGCTCTCGGCGGCAAAGTGAACAATCGCCCTGGGTTGATGTTCGCGAAGCAAGGAGCCAACGAGCTTCGCGTCACAAATATCTCCGCGCACAAGCAGGTGCCTTCTGTCTCCATCAAGCGACGAAAGGTTCTCCGGATTGCCCGCATAGGTCATCAAGTCCAGGTTGATGGCCGATGAAGTTGTCGATCCAATCCAATTCAGAACGAAATTTGAGCCTATGAAGCCCGCCCCACCAGTGACGAGAATGGCATCATTCATGCAGACTTCTCCAGACGCAAGTGTATCGCAATCAATCAGAAACCGAAAACTGAGCGAACTCCGTGCAAAGTGCCTGCTGGTGCTTCTCGGCCGGTTGACTCCACATCCATCTGGTTTTATCCGCGAATGCCTCAGACCTGCTTCGCGCCAAAATAGTCCCTTTCAAGCCGCGTCGTCTTTAGACGTAATCTCGATAGTGACTTCAATATCTTCAAAGGATTCTTGCTCTGGAAATATCGCCCTGACAGTCCCGTGGATCGGCTATGTGCCTCAGGGTGCCCGATCCTGTAAATTGCTCCCGAAAACGGCAACCGCTTGAGAATGAATCCCTGCCTGGCTAGTTCGTCATTGATCATCAGGTGGCTTCCGAGCATTCGACAAAGATACTCATCCGACGCCGCCTCAAGAGACCTGGGGATGTTGTAGAGATCCGATCGGATGATCTGAGATGTTCCGCAGATGAGGTGAAGATTCGACTCTTTATATAGAAGCCTCTCGCCATCCTCCCAAACCCAACCATCGCCAACGTACCATCCATTTTCATACGGATTATCGTCAACGTATGCCGCAAGATGACGATGCACCAAATCGTCATCATCGCAGATCATGATGAATCCCGTAGGGGTAAGGTGGAGCATGCCAGCCAAAACGCGCCGGCCCTTGTCGAAACGAAAGGCATTACGAAACGTATCCAAATTGCTTTCGCCCTGTTCATGAAGCTGATTCGGAGGGAAATCAACTCGGCACACCGTGAATGGCGCTGGCAATGATGGAAGAGTAGCGCCGTGATTTGCGACAATCACCGCATCCCAACTCGAATGGGTCTGGCCCGATATCGAAGCAACTGTTTGCGATAGATTCTCCTTGACACGGTTCCAGTCGCGTGCGTTCTCCTGATGCCGCACCGGAATAACAAAACTGAGCATAGCGCCCATACCCTCTGATCGCTCTTTCCGCTTAAAAGCCAGACCTACTCATTTCTCTTCGACGCATATCACAATACCCGCAACTCATCGATACATCGCGGCACCATTGCGACAGCCTCGCGCATCCGCTCGGACTTCTGCGCAAATACCTTTTCGTCGCTGAGCATTGATGGCATCTTTGAAGCAATCTGAAGACTCTTTGCCGCGTTCTCCACATGCGCAATCGCTCCGTTCTTCCAAGATTCACTTGCCCGCAGGGATCCGATGATCTTGGCAGGGACCGCGTAACTAATCCCACGCGCAGCTCGCACCCATCGACGCCACCACTTAGCGCCGCGATATCTTTGTGCCCGTTGATAGTGAGCGACGACGTTTTCTTCTGACGCATCCTGAACGAAGTTCGCTTCGCCATATATCCAGTTCGTCATGTTTCTAAATTTCTCTATCCCGGTGCTCGCACTTAGGACGTGCGGCCGATAGTCCATCTGCATGCTTTGCGCCCAGTCGAGCCACTTGAACGTGCTGATCGTGCTCCCAGTCACAACCGGAATCCACGGAACCCGCATAGTATCCGCAACAATTGCCCCATGCATCGCATCCGCGATCACACACTTTGCGTGTCGAATTCGTTCAACGAGAAGCCTGCTATCGGAGAGAGGATCGAGGTACTCAAGTCCTGCGATCGTGCATGCCAGTTCCCAATTTCCAGTCTGGATGCAAGAGTGGTGAGGTACAAACACGATTCCGCTCCGTTCGCTTTCCGGGATGGAATCGAGGCCTGCTATCTCGCGCAGAAGGATGGCCGCATCAGTCACTGCGAATTCGGGGCGAAGCTTCAGAACCCCTGCAGAGAGAGGTCCTCTTAAGGCAAGTACTTTCCATTTCGGACCGCCCCAGTCGCTGGGCACACACCCATACCCAACGCCGCTTCCCAGGACAATCCACTTCCTTCCTGGCGGCATCAGAGAAGCATTCAGGATTGTCCCTATACCACTAAGATTCACTCCATCATCGCCGCAAAGTTCCTTCGGAAAGAGCGATTTCCACATCCATGAATTAAGGTCGTCTCCGAAGTTAGGCCGGCCGGCTTGTTGAAAATACACGAGATTCATTACCAGCTATTCCACGGTTGCGTAAGTCCGGCGTTTGAGGAGTTTTCTCCAGACACTCTCCCCGCTATAGTGGATCGAGCGTAGTCTTTTCCGGAAGCCGTCCGGCAGGCAGCGCTTCAGGCCCGGGAAAAGGATCGTCGCACGGAAGAACAGCCAAAGCACCATCGGAGACACGATTGCCATCTCCGAGCAGTCCTTGAGAATATCCATATAGATCCGCCATCCACGCCGCGCGGCCACGGCTTGCGTCAGACAGTCAGTCACAAAGAAGTACGCCAACGCTTTGGCACTGAATAAATCTCCCCGCGACTTCGCCCAGCTCCGAGATATTTCGCCCCCTGCAATCTCAGCCTTATTTGTATTCATCCGGTCGTGATCGTCATCGCAATGGTAAATGGACAGAGGTTTCTGAATGATCGTTATTTGTCGAGAAGTATCTTTGATTGAGCGCAAAAGCCAATCCGTATCGTCGTTCATCCGCACCCCACGATCAAACGGGTGACGAAGAAATAGAGATCTTGGCGCCAGCCACGTCGATGTTTGCAGGAAGGTTAACCGCGCCCCCAACATCGGAATTTCGCAGAAAAGATATTCGCCAATTACCTGACCGGGTTTGGGTACGCGCCTCGGGCGTATGCTCTGGCCCTTCGTTGTTCGTTCAAAATACTGACAGCATATAAGTGCATCGCGGACGCTTCCGCTGGCCGCCGCCTCCATCTGCGCAGCCAGCTTTCCCGGCAGCCATTCATCGTCGTCGTCCAAAAGGGCGATCCATTCCCCTCTCGATTCACGGATGCCAATATTCCGCGCCTCTCCACCTCCAACCGATCGCGTCAAAATATAGACGCGAATTCTAGAGTCAGTCAATTGGAAGAACTCTTCATAAGACTCCCCGCTCCCCCCGTCGACAATGACAATGACCTCTATGTCCGGATACGATTGAAGCAGCGCACTCTTGATGGCCCTTTTTGCGAGGGCTACCCTGTTGCGCGTGGGGATAACCACACTGATCTTTGGGCTTTGACCCTTCCGATTCACGCCCCTACCCTCTTCTAACCCAGTGTTTCGACGACAGTTTTCATACCCGCATAAAACGCAACTTTGCCGTGCCAAACCATTTCGGAACAGCGACCATCCAAAGCATCGGCACGCTACGTGTTCCGATCAGAAATCGTGAAAGACAGCATCTTCAATTGGCCCGCTCCTGCTGCTGCTCATAGCATCATCTACAAACGCTCTGAACCGCGACTCGAACACCGCGGTGTCGAAGAGCCGAGAATTCTCCTGAATTCTGCTCGGTTGAAACTGCCATTCGCTCTGCTCGAATCTCCGAATAGCATCGATCACGGCCTCCGTCGTCTGCTCCGGAAAGATGATCCCGGTATTCTCTCCGGCGTCCGAGAATCCAGTTCGTAACGTCTCAGTAGCCCCCCCTTTGCCGAAGGCAATCACGGGACGCCCATACGATTGCGCCTCAACCACAGCAATTCCGAAGTCTTCATATGCGGCAAAAAGGAGTGCCCGGCAGTTTGCATATATTTGAGCTAGCTGCTGATCGGAAATACCTCCGACAAATTCGATTGTGGGACCCGCAATCCCTTTCAGGCGTTTCGCCTCCCTTCCCGTTCCGCAGACGATCAATTTGCGCCCTAACCTTGTGCAAGCATCCACAAGCAAATCGGTTCTCTTTGTCGGTGACAATCGCCCGACTGACAGATAGTATCCACCCGAGCTTCGCGCAATATACCCTCTGGACGTATCAACCGGTGGATAAATGACGAGGGCCCCACGTCGATAGTGCTTTTGAATCCGACGGGCAATATGCCTCGAGTTCGCGCAAAATCGGTCGACTCGCTGCGCTGCGCTAAAGTCCCATTCTCGAAGGTACTGCGCCGTTAGCGCATAGACCGGATGAAGGCACCTGGGTACCATAGCCAACGATGGCCAATACAAATCCCATATCTGTCGCCACGGTGTATGGCAGTAACAAATATGCACGCAGTCGTCATCCGTCAGTACGCCTTTCATCACCCCGTGATCTGAACTGATGACCAGATCGTAGCCGCGCAAGTCTAATCCGCCGACTGCATATGGGTAAATCGGCATAAGTCCGCGATAGGCCTTCGTAATTCCCGGGAGCTTTTGTAGAGCTGAGTAGGACGTTACCCGGCCCCTCAGTTGCTCCGGAATAAATCTGGAGTCGCCAAACAATAGAAACAGATCTGCGTCTGGATACAATTTCCCGAATATGTTGTCGACCTTCTCTGTCCCGCCGAACTCATTGTAGGAACTGCTTACAATCGCCGTACGCATTGGACCTTGCCTCCTTGGCAGGGCTCGTCAATAAAAGCCACACTGTCTCCACTCTTCCTCGCGCACAAGTGTCCTGCTCCAGCTATTCGACCTCCGCGTTCACGAGCAGGCCAACGTGCCACTCTCTGCGCTTGCTCAGAAAGACGTAAGTCCCGGCGCTTAGGCGCAGCACACCAGCGCAGAGTAGATACGCAAGCGCGACGGAGAACATTCCGCCAAATTTCGCAGCCGTGGTGATCGCAACAATCGTGATGAACGCGATCAATACCCAGAACCAAAGAAACGGCTCTCGCTTGTGGGCTCGCAGGTAATATGCTTCGCATTGCACAATGTGTCCGAGGACAATTGCCAGTACAAGGAGAGCAAAACTCGGAATCGGTAAGACTCGCGCGGCGTACTTTGGCGCATAGCGCGAGACGATCCACAATCCGCCGAGAACAACGACGGAAGCAACGAGCAAAAATGCGCTAGACTGTGCGACCGTTTTGCGGAACACCTGATTGAGCTCCACAATCTTGTTCTGCGCGACAAGCATCCCCATCGGCGCAGCTTTCGTCGACATCCAGGACACTGCAATTCCGGCGAGCGCACTGCAAACGCTGAGCGACATTCCCATTTTCCCCGCTTCGATCGCGCCGCGATAAGCGAACAAAATGGGATTTAAAAGCTGAAATGTGATATAGATGCTGGCCCAGCTAACAGCGATGCGCCATTGAAATGGGAGGATCTCCGTCTTCCACCTGATCGAATGGATTCGCGTGTCGACCTTCAACAATCGGAGCAACATTCGTCGGTTCACTTGCAGGAGAAAATAGGCTGAGCCTAGAGCTTGTCCCCCGATCATCGCGCCCGGCGAGTAAAGACCGTGATGAAATGCCATGCAAAGCCAGGACAGACTGCTGCCAAGAATCGCCTGACACAGACGCAACTTTGCGACGTTGACGACATGTCCGCAACCTTCCAGGAAAGATACTACGGGGTCCATTTGGAACGTCAGGAAGGTCGCGCACAGAACGCAACTCCACGGCCCTTTCCAGTGAATCGGGGTTCCACCCTGTTGGTTAGAGTCGAAGAAGCAGGCGCCGGTGGCGGTCAGAGCAGCTACCAAAGCAACTGCGGCGACCGCGTACCATCGAATGCTTCTTTTTAAGAGCGACGATATCCTCGCAAGTGCAACAGGATCACCCGATATCTCGTCGTTAGATAGAGCTGTTAGTTTCGTTCGTTCATGTGCAGCAGTTTGCAAAACAACAAATGAAAACCCGAGCTCAAAGATCAATTGAATCGCGACGAGGCTCGAGAAGGTGTAATAGTAACCCTGTTCAACGGGCCTCAGATTGCGAGCAATCAAGAGCATTGTGATTGCGCCTGCGGCAGTCTGCCAACCGCGGGAACCTATCGTGAAGAGGATCGCCCGATCAAGGCCAATGAGCTTCCAGAATCTTCTGCTCATGATTCTCTCGGTTTCACACTTTTGACCTTGCCAATTCGTCCGTGGAACTTAAAGACACAAGAAGCGCGCTTTCGCGAGCAATCGCAGAAATTTGCGAACGCGTTTCGCGAACGGCGATGGGCTTTAGACGGTGCTAAGAGAGAGGGTTTTGTCACGACATCCCATCGCGATTCCGCTGGCGGATGCGCTCGCTTTCTTGCTTTGCAAGGCGAGGTTCAGGCAAGACATCATGAAGAGAGTCCAACCCAAATTGATTGTGCCAAGCAACTCTGTCTCATCTATATTCAAGAACACTGTCACCAATACAATCGTCAGATACCAGTCCACATATTCCCTGTCACAACTTCCTCGGCATCGGCCATAGTCTATGACCGCCTTGACAATACACCACAGTGTAAGCACTACGGCGACCGCTCCAAGCTCCACCCATACCTCCAGAAAGCCATTATGAGCATTGTTTGGATCCCACGGTATCGATGCCACAATTCGAGCCGACTCGCCCCTCAATCCCTGCCAGAATCCGTGAAATCCATAGCCGGTCAAAGGACGCTTTCGGATGCTCATGACGACTTCCACCCATATCGGGAATCGTCCGTGCAAGGATGAGTCCTTGCCGAGAGATGTCAGAATCTTCGGCAGTGTTTGAAATACCGCATAGGCTCCGATTGCGGATGGAATAATAGCCGCGACCAGGAGCGAGAGGCTGCTCTTGCTCTCGAAGCGGCGCAGAATCCTCGTCGCAATACTAAACAGAATGAGAAAGAGTGCCATCAGCCATCCGGTCCGTGACCGCGTGAGCAGCACAACGATCGTCACAAGCGCTAGGTAAATCTGTCTGCGCCCGCCAGACAATCCATGTATATGTTTCACGAATAAGAGCGGGCTGACAAGAAACAAGGACATGTACGCACATTCATTCTTGTGGGGACAGATGCCCTCCAAGCTCCACGCGCCGAGCAGGTTTCTGGAGAGCCCGTATCGCGGCAAGACAACGGCAATGGCGAGATTCGACAGAGTGAACACGACGCCAACAAATACGAGTAATTGCACCTGCCGCATCGGGCTGAAGCGTTTCACGAGATAAGTAGCTAGCAGAACATTAAACAGGAGATATGCCGCGTTTCTCAGACTAGCGACGGGATTCTGCGACCACGCGGCCGACGCGAATGTCCAGATAGTGATTAGTAGGAATGCCCACATCTTGCGGACACCGCTTAGAACAGGCAACGCACTGCGCAGAATTAGGACAGCCAGAACTAACATTGCCGAGCCGGTTTCAACGATTCTCTGTAGGTTCTGGCCATCACTGTCGGTGCGTATCCCGTGGGTCACGTAAGTGCCGGAAGCTGTCTTCCCCAACTTCGCGTCAAACGAGAACTGCCCGTCGACCGCATAGTAGAGAAGCGAAAAGGCGAGAACGTAATGGAGGACTGAAGTCCACATATTTACGCCAGGCGATTGCAGTACATTCCGGTGACTCACTCTTCCAATTCCTTAGACCAGCCGCCCAGGTAGCCTTCCTCAATCAACCTCAATTTCTCCGTTCCCACCAAGATATTCCTTACTTTTCTCCTTTGGTGCGAACCGAGGAGAAGGTAGCCAAGGAAGTAGCAGACAGACTCGATCGAAAATGCCCCAAACATCCAGCCCGTCAGCAAAAGGTAGAGCTTGGCGTAAAGCGGTTCTTTGCGGAGTCTCGATCGCGTTACGCACTCCATGACGACGAATAGCGGAAATGAGCGCTTGGTGAAGCGACTGCGGTTCGCTATTCCCCAAGTCAACAATGGCTCCCAAGGTCCTGCCCCTCCCAACCTTCCTTGCGTCGATGCATTATTGAAGACTGAGAGCGCTTCAGGTAAGACCTGCACCAGCGCGCCAGCATCCTGCACAGCTCGCAAAAGCCATTCGGTGTCCTCAATCGCCATTTCCTTTGTAAAAGGCACCGCATAAAGGAGATTCTTCGATGTGAAGATCGTCGAAGGCTGAATGAATCCTCGCTTGCAATAAACGTACTCGCTAATGTCTTCGAAAGGGCCGGGGAGAACGGATGGAGCGATGCGCTCCATGCCGGTTGTCTTTTCAATATAACGACATCCGAGAATCAGACAATCGCTACTGTACTGCTCGGCCAGCGCCAGTTGCTTCTCGAGTTTGCGCGGCAGCCACTCATCATCGTCGTCCAGGAAAGCAACCCAGTTTCCAGCCGCGTTGCGAACTCCGACATTTCGCGTCTCGGCTAAACCCAGATTCTCTGCATTGACGATTGTCTTGAGTTGCAAAGAGCCAATCGCCTGAAGCGACTCAACCGTAATCGGGTCTGGGCCGTCGACAACCACGATAATCTCGATATTCGTATGCGTCTGATTCAGCACGCTGCGCACCGCATTGCCGACGAGGAGGGGCCGATTTCTTGTCGGAATCACTACGCTTACCAAGATTGCGCCATTCTCTTTTGCTTTGATCACACACTCAGCCGCGATTTGCATTGCACGTTTCGTTTGAATTCGCGCCAACAATTTCAGGACATAAGCTTGGGAGGAACTGGATTCTCAAAGATGCGCTGGTGTAAACGGATGCATTTTTTCCTGGAGCAGCTGTTGAAAAACGAGCTTCAGGAATCGAAGGTTTCCAAACGTGTAGCGGCGCCACAATCTGCGTGGCTCTACGCATAGACGAGCAAACCACTCCATTCCGATCGCTTGAATCCAATGCGGAGGGCGGCGGAAAAAGCCCGCCAAAACATCGAACGCCGCGCCATTTCCCATCACCAATTTCACCGGAAGATCGTTCGCATACTCGTTCAACCAATACTCTTGTTGCGGAACCCCCATGCCCACGAAGAGGAAGTCAGGATGCGCGTCTCGGATTCTCTGTTTGATCTGCGCGACAATAACGGGATCGAATTCCCTGCCGAAGGGGGGGCGGTCGCTCTCGATCCTCAATCCGTCGATCGCGGATGCTAATTTTTTGGCGGCGTTTTCCGCAGCGCCCTCCATTCCGCCCAGGAAATAGACGGTCCGGCCAGTGGCGGCTGCAAGGCGGCAAAGTTCGACCATGAAATCGATCCCTGGAATGCGTTGCGGCAAGCCCGAGCCGAGAATCCGCGCTGCCACTCGCACGGAGGATCCGTCCGCCAGGTTCAGGTCATTGGCAGCGAGGATTTCATGAAAGCGCCGCTCGCGGCTGGCAATACTTAGAAAGTGGGCATTCACTCCCGAGACACGAATCGGGATGTCTTTCGCGGTTTCAACGGCGGAATCGACCCATCGTACGGCTTCTTCTGACGTAATTCTGTGGATGGGCACACCAAACAGATTCATGGCCTTTGGCCTTATGAACTCCGATTGTGAATTCACTTGCAAGTTCCTCCTGAACCCTTCAGCGCTTTCGCATCCACCGTTGGCGAGCAGGTGGTCATATTTGTCTTAAGCGAGCGCGACCGGAATATGCGATCCAGGAAGAATGCAACGGATGTCCGCATGCACCTAGAAATGATAGAGCGCTGCGGATCCCACAGAGGCGGCAATAGTTGAAGAGTTCATTGCGAAGTTGCGCAGATAGCTAAACGGGATATATACAATGTCGTCCGCCTGCAATTGGATGTCTGCGCGTTTACCGTTCTCTATAGCATTCAAGGGAACTGATGTCTCGATGTAACCTTCGTTCTTCTGTTTCCGAAGCAGTCGGGCGTGGGCTGGCACACCCGAAGGTGGAATACCTCCCGCACGCGCGACGAGTTCGAGAAGTGAGATGTTCGAGCTGTTATTGGACATCACGTAACCGCCTGGGTGACCGAAGTCTCCAATCGCATAGACTACGCCAGCCCTCGGGACAATAATCGCGTCACCGGGGCTCACGGTCAGAGGTTGGTTCAGCTCCCTACCCGCGTCGTTCGATACAAAGTATGGTTCCTGTTCGCCAGTTCGACGATGTTTGATCAAGATTTGTCTTGCCGCTATTTCCGTCAAGCCACCCGCCATTGAAAGCACATCGAGGACGGACCGAGGTGCCATGATCGAGTACATGCCGGGGGCATGCACTTCACCTGACACAGAGACTTTTGCAGCAACGTATTCGTCGACGATCATCGTCACCTGGGGATGAAGCAGAAGCCCATGAACCATCAGGGCATTTTGAATACTTAGCGATGCGGCCGAAGGGGTCAATCCCGCAACCGGAATCTCACCCAAAAAATTAAGTGAAATCACGCCTCTATCATTCACGCGGGCATGTTGTTCGAATTCCGGCGCATCGAACACCTGAACATGAATCAGGTCTCCCGGACCAATCAGCAAACTTTCTCCATTTTGCCCAAAGGTTCTCACCGAGACGAGCCACAGCAGAAGGAGCACAAACTTACGCATGAGTACGAGCTCCTGGCACGCGTTGATACGCGTATTGTTTGTAACCGTGGTACTCATAATAGCTCTCATCTCCTTGGTGAATGCCGTTGAGAATAATCCCCACCTTCGCTCCTTTTCCTGTCTCGACCATCTCTAAGGCTCGGCGCAATTGTCGTCGTTCGGTATGTCTGGCGCGCGCCAGCAACAAGGTCACGTCCACGAGCGGTCGCACGATGTGCGTGTCCGTCACCGGAAGCAGCGGCGGCGAATCCAGCAAGACCACATCGTACTGAGACCGCCAGATTGCCAGCCATTCTGCAAATAGAGTTTCCCCCAGCAATTCTGCGGGATTGGGAGGTGCGCTTCCCGCCTGCATGTACCAAAGGTTATTGATATTTTCCACCGGTAAAATCCTGGACTCTTTGATTTGCCCCGCAAGGAGATCACTCAGACCCCTCCGCCGCGGTTGGTTGAGCCTCTGCCGCAACGTCCCTCGACGCATATCCATGTCGACAAGCAGGACACGCCGATTCGATTGCGCGAAGAGCACGGCAAGATTTACTGCTAGAACCGATTTCCCTTCACCAGGAATTGCGCTGGTGATCAGAATGACGCGTGATTTATCGCCGCCTCCGGCGAGGAGAATTGATGTTCGAATCGTCCGGAGTGATTCGGTATAACTCGACCTTGGTTCATCAACACTGGGTAGGAACCATCTCGAACGTTCAGCCGCAATCTGCAGGGCATGGTTGAAATCTGGCGTGACTCCGAATAGGGTCCTTCCGATTACCTGTTCAGCATCGTAAATAGAATTGATCTTGTTGTCGAAAGTATCTGCGATTAGACCAAATCCGCAACCGATGATGAAACCGCCCGCGAGCGCAGCGGCCATATAGACTGGGACGTTGGGCTGTAGCGGCTTCCACGGCACACGCGCGGGGTCGACAATTGTGATATTCGAAGATTTCAACCCTTCTAACACACCAGCCTCGCGAAGCTTATTGACCAACCCCTCATAGAGTTGTCTGCTTTCTTCGGCCTCCTGTCGCACAATCGCAAATTCAATCGCCTTGTCGTTAAGCTTGTCGGCATTAGATTTTTCGCGATTGAATTCCGCCCGAGAGGCGGATTCATCTTGCTTGGCAATTTCATAGTCGCTCGCCGCCCGGGCCTTTATCCTGCTGGATTCCTCGGAAATCGATGAATTCAAGGCCGCCAGGTTGCTTTGCATTTCGTTGAGCTTAGGATATGCAGGACCGTACTTCGCTTCAAGCTCCCTGAGCGACGCCTTCTCAACTGCCTCTTGTTGGCGCAAGCCCTGCAATAGTTGCAACGAATTGCTCATCGATGAGCCGAGTTCGGCATTTCCCGCCAGTCCCGAAAGGAGTTCGGCATCTTCACCTACCGCGGCCTGCGCAATTGCTCCGCGAAGGATCCTCGCCTTCTGCGCCTGATTTAAAGCTTGCGTCTTTTGCTGCAACGAATCGAGAACGGCGGAATAGGCCATTTCTCTTCCCGTCGCGTCCACATTGCCAAGCGAGTAAACACCGGAGGCGCGTTGCAGATCAACTACTTGCTTCTGCAGATCTTCGCTTTGTTTTCTCAAATCGCCCAATTGGCTGCGAAGCCATTCAGACGCTTGATTAGTTGCCGTGAAGCGCGTTTGGAACGTGTAGTCAATCAAAGCCTGCGTGAGCCGATTGACAACGGTCGCGGCGACGGTTGGCTCGAAGCTCAGGTAAGCAATCTCGATGAGCCTGGTGCCGGGAATTGGCTTCACCGTGAGATTCTTCTTGAAGACTTGAACCGCAAGCGATCGTCGTGCTGGCGAGTCTTCAAGACCCGCGCCTCGCTTATCCGGCAATCCCCGAGGGGAGATAAGCGCGACGAACCAGCTCATCAGATTCCAATGGGGTTTGAAATCGGCAGTCTGCTCCAGGTGTAGCTCCTGAATGGTCTTCAATGCGAGTGAGTCGGACCTGAGAATGGCGGCCTGGGTTTCAATTAATATGTTCCCCTCCAACGCATCGGATGCGCCATCGGCCGGGCCACTCATCATCTCCTGAAGGCCCATCGCATCTGCGCCTTCCTTCCGGATCTCCACGGTCGCGCTCGCTTCATATCGCCGCGTCGAAACAACACAATAGATGCCTGCCAACAAAAGAATCGCCAGAGTCACCGCATGAATTATCTTCCGCCGGCGCTGATAAATGCCGGCAAGATCGCGCAACGTCATTTCTTTGTCAGATGATGTTTCCATGTCCAATCCTTTCTGTTCGAGAGTGGGCATGCAGGCAGCGCCATTTGCAATCGGCGCCGGCTTAGCCCAGGAACAGATGAGGCTTCGGAACGAACTCAGATTGGGAAGTGGACCAGATAAGACGGGATTGCTCAGCGATGTGGCTCAGTTTCAATCGACATACGTTTGAGAGAGCTGGGATCGCGAGGCCGGTCAGGATTCATTGTGTTTTGCGGGATGCGCCGGTGGCTGCCGTATTTTCAAGGTGCTCAGGGGCAGGTATGTATTCTGGAACCATTTGAGTGAGAAACTCAACCACGCGCTTGCGATCGTGAAGACCAATGGCACGTTGAAGCGTTTTGCGAAAGTCGCGGAGGCGGTACAGATCAAGATCACCCGCCGAGGAGATGGTGCGAATTTCCGGTTGCTTTGTGGACGTCAACGCCTGCTGCGGGAGCGACAAGTGCTCCGAGAGCTTTTCTCCTGGACGCGCGCCGGTGAATTCAATGCGGATTTCGCAATGGGGCTCACGGCCAAGCAGGCGGATGAGCTTTTCTGCAAGATCGAGGACTTTCACGGGTGTTCCGAGTTCGGGTACAAAGATCTCGCCGCCTTGGCAAACGGATGCGGCATAAAGCACAACCTGGCTGGATTCACGCAGAGTCATGAAATAGCGCTCCATAGCGGGGTAGGTTACGGTCAGCGGGCCGCCCGCGGCAATCTGCTCGGCGAATACCGTTGAGGCACTCCCGCTGCTGCCGAGCACGTTGCCAAGACGCACGGAGGCAAATTTCGTTCCAGTCGATTTTTGCATGGCGACCAAAGCCAGCTCTGCCGCGCGCTTGGTAGCACCAATGACGCTAGTGGGCAGCACTGCCTTATCGGTGGAAACCCTGATGAAACATTCAGCACCGTTGGCGGCCGCGGCTTCTGCCGCGATGCAGGTGCCGAAGAGATTGTTTTCGACGGTCGCAAAGACGTGGCGCTCCATCAAAGGAACATGCTTCAGGCCGGCGGCGTGGAAAACGATGGACGGATGGTATCGATTGAAGACTCGATCGACATCTTCGAAGCGCGTGAGACTGCCGATTTCGGCGTGGAAGGCGAGTTCCGGAAATTCCTTCGCCAGGCCTCGTTGCAGGTGAAAGATGGGTGTCTCGGCCTGATCGAAACCGATGAGCGCGCCCGGGGCGCAGGCGGCAATTTGCGAACAAATCTCCGACCCGATGGAGCCGGCAGCACCGGTCACAAGGACGACTTTACCTTGCATCTTCTCGCGGATGGATTGCATATCTATTGGAATCGGTGTTCTGCCTAGCAGTTCCTGTGTTGCTGAATCCGGGAGTGTGGGCGTCGACTGGATATTTCTTTGCATTTGCTTCATTCTTTCGAACTTCTAAGCGAGCCGGTTTTGGCGGTCCACTTTATGGGAGCGTTCGATGTCTGGATTGGTGGCGGAATTTGTATCGAGATTTCAAACCGTACGAATCGAAAGAGCGCACGGGACTCCGGCGACTTGAAGATGCCGTCAAGCAAAGGAGCTTCTCATTTTTCGTTGAATTGTGAGCCAGCATAATTTAGGCAGGAAGGAATGTGGCAAGGCTTCGCCATCCTCACTTGGATGAGCTTTTCCACATTCAATTTCATCCGGCAGATATTGCGATTCAACGAACCTCGCAAAGAGATCCGCATGAATTTTCGGCGACATCACTTCCTATGAAATTGAAGTGCAGCCACTATAGCCCTACTCGCGCTGGAAGTAAAATCCGGAAGTCGTGCCCCGAAGTTGGCTTCTTGGGATTTCTTCTGCGATCTGCCGTCGCCCTGCCCTCGCGAAAGCTGACCGATGAAGCAGGAGGTTATTTTTCCCATTCACTTTCTTTTGGCGCGCGCACCATTCGAACAGCTGAATATTCGCAAATCGTACTTGACGTCATACACTGTTTGTTATACAGTATGTGAAGTACAGTGTACGAGGCACAGCAATGACTCTCACTGAAAACCTTTTTGAAAACCTTCGACTGGAGCTTAGGCGCGGCTGCCTTACGCTGGCCGTCCTCGCGCAGCTCCACGAGGAGCGCTACGGCTACACCTTGCGCAAAGCCCTCGCCGACGACGGGCTGGCCATCGACGAAAGCACGCTCTATCCGCTCCTCCGCCGGCTCGAGGCGCAAGGATTGCTGGCCAGCGAATGGCGCGAGGAAGAAAAACGGAACAAGCGCTTCTATCGGATCACTCCGGATGGCGCACAGCTCTTCGCGCAGCTTCTTGCCGAGTGGCAGGCCATCAACGCATCGGTCACCGAAACGCTCCGCGCTCGCACGGGTGACGCTCAATGACACAAGTAAAGGAAGGCACAATGGAACGCCTCGATCGTTATCTGCTGGCCGTACGCAAGCACCTGCCATGGCAGCGGCAGGACGACATCATCGCCGAGTTGCGCGCCAACCTGGAAGCGCAGCTCGAAGAAAAAGAAGCCGCGCTCGGCCGCCCGCTCAGCCCCGCCGAAATGCAAGAGTGGTTAAAGGCGCTGGGTTCCCCGCTGCGCATGGCAGCGCACTACCAGCCACAGCAATACCTGATCGGGCCGTCTCTCTATCCGATTTTCCGGAATGTGCTGAGGATTGCGCTTTCCTGGTCGGCGGTCATCTACTGCATTGCAAGCGCCGCGGGCTGGCTGGCCAAATCGCCGCATGCGATCGACGTTTTGCGAGCGCTTTTGCAGGCTCCTCTTGTTCTTTTCACGGTCGCGGCATGGGTCACTTTCGCCTTCGCGGCAATCGAAATCGCCGTGACCCACCAATTTTTAAAGTTGCCGGACTTCTGCGCACCATCGGCGGGCTGGTCTCCGGCCGAACTGCCGCCCTTCAGTCAAGAGGCTGCCGGCGGAAAGAAACCGAAGAGCTTCGCCGCCGCTGTCGCCGAAGTTATTTTTGGCTTCTTTTGGCTCGTCTGGCTGCTTCTGGTGCCGGCTCATCCGTTCCTGATGTTCGGACCGGGCGTCTACTATCTCCGTTCCCTGCCCTATGCGCTCGCGCCGATTTGGGTGACGGCCTATTGGTGCCTTGTCGCGCTCAACATTCTGCAATTGCTATGGAATGCCTACAAGCTGACCCGCGGAACATGGCAAATTCGACACCCGTTCGCATTCATTGTGTTCAAGACGATCGGATTGACGCCCGTCGTCCTGTTCCTGACCGCGACTCATCATGCGCCCATCGTGTTGAAGGATTGGGTACAGGATCCCGCGGCCTATGCGGCGCGATTGCAGGAGATCAACCAAATGGCGAACCTGAGCCTGGAGATCGTCTGCGCGATCATCCTTATCACCCTAGGCGTGGACATTGTACGCTTGAGCCTGGATGCCTATCGCAAGCGCGTGGCCGCGGCACAATAAACAGGCGCTATTCTGTCCAATGCCTCCCCCGGTCCCGTCCACCATGGCGCGAGACCGGGGAGCATTCTTCAGACTCCAAGTTCGCGCGCGGCGAGTTCCGTTCCCTCGACTCGCGCGCGAATCTTGCTGAACGCAATCTCGCGGGCTGTCGAAGTGTCGTCGGCGAACGGCGAGAAGCCGCAATCATCCGTCGTCCCCAATTGCGCGATCGGCAGCAAGCGCGCCGCTTCCAACACCCGGTCGCGCACCACCGCAGCGGTTTCAACGACCGGGTTAATGGGATCGACCACTCCCACAAACACGATATGCTCCGGCTTCAGCAGCGAGGCCACGACGCCTAGAACGCGCTTCCGGTCCGCTTCGCTGGCCATCTGCAGATAGAACCGGCCGGCTTCCATCTGGAACAAGTCCGGCAATAGCGCGGCGTAGTCCACATCGGCGCTATGAGTCGAATCATGGTCCCCGCCGGGGCATACGTGCACCCCTATGCGCCGCCGTTCGTCGTCGCTGAATCGCTCCAGCACCTGGTTGTTCAAGGCGATGAAACGGCGCAGCAAACCGCCGGAGGGGTCAAGCTTCAACGACAGCCTTGCCTCGGTAAAGTCGATCTGCACGGTGGCCGCGCCGGCATCGAGCGCACCGCGAATGTCGGCCTCCGCTTCATTCAGAAGATCGGCCGCGAATTCCTCCCGCGGATACCCCGGAATTCCGTCGGCGGGATAAAGCAGGCTCAGAGCCGACGCGGAGATGACCGCCTGTTTCAGCGGCCGTCGAGTCAACTTCCGCGCCGCTTCAACATATCCGGCAGCATGCACGCCATAGTGAAACGGAGCCGCGGAAAGGCGCGGCAGCTGGCGCACGTGCCCGTCGGCAAAGGGAATCACCACGCCGTCCGGCGCCAGGTTCTTCAGTCCGGATAGCGGATAGGTGGCGAAACTGGGCTTGGTCTGCTCGCCGTCGGTGATCACCGGGGATCCGGTTTTCTCGAATTGCTCAATTGTGTCGCGCAGTGCCGCCGCAAACGCGTCGTCAAGAGCGGGTTGATTGATCTGCCCAGCGCCAAAAGCCGCGATCGCTTGAAGCAGAGATGCCGGACGTGGAATGCTGCCAATCGGTTCGGTCAAAATCGCCATGCAGCGGAGTCTATCCCGCCATAAGCGCACAGCCATCCACCCAAAGATTGACCCGCACCCCGCACCCACTTCGGCCCGGTGCCCCAGGTTCGCGATTGAGACTGGGAAAGCTGAGACCTAACAGCTCATAGCTTAATAGCCTCTACTTCAACCCCGCGCTACGCTGCATCGGATGCGCTTCGGTGTTGAAGATGACCGAATCGAACGGCAGCGTCGATTCCGGCGCAAACAGCAGGTAAAGATACTTCAGCGTCTCCGCGAAGAAAAAGCTTTCCATCGAATCTTTCTGTTTCTTGGTGCGCACATCGGCCAGCGCCGCGTACGCCTCATCGGTTCGGCAATATTTGTGCAGCGCATCGAAATAGGTTTGCCCCATCGCCAGGTACTTGGCATCGTGCGTGGAGTGATAGAGGTAGTAAGTCGACTCGATGATTTCCGGCCGCAACTCGTAATTCGCAGCTGTAATCTGCATCTTCGCGTAGTCCAGTTGCTCGGGCTCAACCCCCGCCAGGTTCCACATCTTGTAGCTCGAATCCTGCAAGTCGGCCGCCTGCCGTGCATCGCCGCCCAGCACCAGCACCGCGGGAAAGAACGCGTCGAGCGAACCATAGAAGGTATGCGTGCGCGCTCCCGTATTCATGTCCGCGTATCCATACCAGAGCCCGTCGGGCCGCCGATCGGCGAGATACTTGTCGATCGCCGTTTCGCTATCGCGCCACATCTTGGCGCAGTCCTGATCGCCGAATAAAATAGCGGCCTTCAGCAGGTACTCATAGTACGAATCGATTCCGCCCATGATGCCCGCCGTCGGATCGCTCCATTTGCCCGTCTCCACATCGATCTCCGAGCCCACCAACCCAATCGGCGAGCGCCTCTTGTAGAGCTCCACCAACGCCCGCTTCGCCTTGTCGTAATATTCCTGTTTGCCCGTATGCCGAGCCAGCATACCGTACTCGATCAGCAAGCTCCCGATCTCCGCCGGATTGCTTTTCGTTCCACGCACCGCGCCCGTGTGCAGATTCACATATTCATACGGCATGCCGGTCGGCGAGTTGAACATCGGCAGCATACGCCGGCCCAGCTCATCGGCCAATTCGAGCAGCCGCTTATCGCCAGTCAATTCGTAGTTGGAGAGCAATGCTCCGAGCAGGCGGATCGTGATCTCAAAATCCTTGACGTAAATATCCTGGTCGAGATTGAGCTTGGTGTCGATCAGCGTCCGCGCCTCATCGGCCTGCGGCTTCAACCCCATGACCGTCAGCGTGTCGAGCGCGTCAATGGGCGTCATCAGAAGTGTGCTTCCATACCAGTCGAAGGGCTTCTTGCTCAACGGATGCAGCTCGTCGTGGCCCCACGCATATTTCTTGTAAGCCTCCCAAGAGCGTAAAGCTTCTGCCTTCACCTTCTCGGCCATCGCAGCTTTTTCCGTCGTTGTCATCGCACGCGGGACGGCGCTGTCAGCGCTTTGGGCAAAAACATGCTTGGAAAGAAATAGAACCATGACCGCGGCCACAAAAACTCTCACAAATCGCATTGCCACCTCGTTGAACCCAACGAAACATGATACCGAAGGAGGCGCGCTCGACGAGAGGAAGATTACGACCAACGCATCTCGACCGCAAAGCAAAGCGAGCGTGTCACCCCGTCCGCAATCAATATGCGTCAGGAACGACCCGCTCGCTTTGTTTGCAAATACCTTGCGAGATTCGACTCTCGGTACAACCTTGCGCACCTGAGTCGTGTGCTCAGGCGCACAGATCGAGCTGTTCCAAGAGCGGCAACTCGATGCTGCTATTGTTCAGACTTGGCCAAGGGTGCTCCCGTGCTCTTGCCGGTTACGCCTTTAATGAAGGGCAGTCCGTTGGGTTCACCCCAGCCGGTGACATTGTCCCAGCCGGAAGTAACGGTGAGCGAGGAGTCGGTACCGAAGCTAATTGCCAGATCCAGTTCGGAGACAGGGTAACCAAATGCTCCGGGCCAGATCACGCTCAGGAACGAAGTCTGCGAATACAGCGTGAGGTCTGCTGGAGGATCATCCTCGTTGGTTGCCGTGGTAAAAATCTGCGTAGAGTTTAGGCTGGTGATGGTTCCGTTTATGTCCAGCTGGCCGGTGGGATTGTATTTACGGATGCTTGAAGCCGGCGGCGCCACGTCGTGGATATCGCCGCTCTTCAGCCTGGCGACCAATGGCGCTGCCTGACCAAGCGCCTTGCCGTTGTATTGGTCGGCAATGGCCCACGTCGCAGTAAAGATGGGGCTGGCCAGACTGGTTCCACCGTACACTTCGCCAAATTGCTCTGAACCGGAGGTGATGATGATCGGGAAGCCGGTGTACGGATCAGCAAGCGCGGAGACATCTGGCACCTGCCGCCACGAGCCGGGCAGTGAGTTCTGCCACGAGGGTTTGGAGAAATATTGGCTCTGGCCGCCGCCCGCGCCGCCAAAATAGTAGCCTGCCAATGTGAGTGAGCCGAAGTCATTCAGGTAGACAATGTTGTTGCCCCAGCCGGTGACGATTTGGCCCGATCCGTAAGGGTTGTTCAGCACGCTTGTTCCCCCAACGCCGGTGGCATAGGGAGAGTTGGAAGGAATGTCCACGGCACCCACGGGAGTTCCCAGCCCAAGGTCTCCTCCATCTCCGGAAGAGAATTGGAATGAAATTCCAGCCGCCGCTCCACTTTCCAGAACCGTGTTGAAGGCCTCTTCTTCGAGCGATCCCGCGATGATCTCCGAGTCATTCTCCCAACTGCTGGAGACCGTCTTGGCCAGCTTCTTGCTGATGATGTAGCTCAGCGAATTGATCTGGTCTTCGTTGTCTTGTCCGGAAGAAGCCACAACAAGAATCTTGGCGCCGGGAGCAATGGCATGCGCCGACTGAATGTCGAGAGCAATCTCCGAATCCCATCCAGTCAGCACGCCGGCATTCGGATTCAGTGGCTGGCCTTCGGGATAAACAACCGAGAAATTCGATGATGTTAGAGTCGGCAAACCGAAGAGCGTGGCCGCGGTATTTGCATCTGCTTTGGCTTGCGGATAACCGTATGCCTCAACCAGCGCGACTGTCTCACCGTTACCGTTGTAGCCGTCCTTGATCAAAGAAGATAGACCGTAGTGGGCCTGCAACTGCTTTGGCGTAAAAGCGGCGGTCAGTCCGTTTGCTCCGTATTGCAGGCCCTTGTATTGCGCGGAGTCTGTGCCACTAGTGAAGTTTTCTGAGGCTGAGACCGTAAGTGGAGCATCGGTTAGCGACGCCACGAACGCTGCTTGGGATTGCTTGGTCGAAACCAGCTTTTTCACCGCCAGTTTCCCGGTTTTCGGGTTGGTGACAACGCTTAATTGGGGCCGGGCCTGGTGGCGCTCAATTCCAGACACGGAATCGATCAACTCTCCGGCAGGTCCTGCCAATTGTGCGTCGCGCGTGTGCGCCTGGAAGGTTCTTCCGTTGTAGGTGAAGGTGTGGAGTTCGGTTTGAAAAGCTCGCTCCACGGTCGCGGCATTTCCGTGTACGCGGATGGAAAGGCGAAGCGGATCAGTCGAAAGTACACTGAATCCCTGCTTTGTGAGTTCGCTCCTGACTGTGTCAAACTCCCTGGCTGTGGGGGCGTATCTTTCGAAGTCTTTTTCAGTAAACCACTGCTGGAACTTCGGTGATGCGGGATCGTAAAGCTCCTCGACCGCTTTGTCGAATTCCGCTCGTTGATGAAGCTTGAGAACAACCGTGAGGTTGACCTCACTCGCAGGATCGACGCGGCCATGGTCGCTCGCGAGCGCCAGTCCGATGGGAACATTATGAGTGGGAAGAGAGAATGCGGATTGCGTTGAACCCGCGAGCGTAGCCATTGCAGCGGCCAGCGCAAATGTGCGCAGTATGCGAACCATTGTGATTCCTCCTAAATTCGAAAAGAAAAGAGCATCGCCAAGCCCGACGAGCCGCGGTTGAACGTCGGCGAAGAGTCCGGGGCGAAATCAAAATTCTCCACGGATTCCAGGTACAAACGGAACAAATGAACCGCGACAAAAGATCAGGCTGCGAAGCTATTTTTGAGGTTTAGCCTTCGGGTCGGAATTACGCAAGCAAATTATCCGACGCCGAACAGGTCGGTCCTTCAACAAAGTCCGTTGGAAGGGAAGGGACTAGTACACGGGACAACAAGTTTGGGGCTTGTTCAAAATAACTCTCCAGTACCCGGAAGGGCGAGCTCATTTGGCTTGCCGCTTAAGGAGAGACTCTAACACGAAAATCCCTTTGGGAGAGGAATTTTTCGTTGCTTGCTGCTGGTGGAGGACTCCGCGCGGTCACAGAATTGCTGAAGGCGCTGAGGCAGATCTTGAAACTTCGCTTCCCACGCATGGCAACGTTCGCGTTGTCATGCGCGGGAAAACATAATTCTTTTACGAAGCCAACATCGAGAGCCACTCACCGCGGGTGACCCGGCCAACGCGGAAGGTTAAGCTGCCGACATTTCTACCGAACGCACTCGAAACCGCTTCATCTGAATTGCAAGCGTACGCTCGATCTTGCGCAAGTCGCCACGCTCCGCCGGCGCAGCGAAGGTGGAAGCCACGCCGCTGGCCGAGGCCCGACCCGTACGGCCGATGCGATGCACAAAGTCTTCAGCAACCTTGGGCATGTCAAAGTTGATCACGTGTGCCACGTTGGCCACGTCAATGCCGCGAGCTGCAACGTCGGTCGCTACCAGCACGCGATGATGGCCTTCGCTGAAGCTGCGCAATGCCTGGTTGCGCTGCGACTGGGTGCGGTCCCCGTGAATCTGCGTCGCCGAGTGGCCGGAGCGAACCAGTCGCCGCGCCACGCGATCCGCGCCGTGCTTGGTGCGCACGAAGACNNTCCGCGCCGTGCTTGGTGCGCACGAATACCAGGAAGCTTCCCTCCTCGGCGCTGAGCAAATGCTCGAGCAGTTCCTGCTTCTTGTCCGCTTCCACTTCAAAAGTGCGCAGTTCGACGTTCTCCGCCGGCTTCAGAACCGAACCGATCTCGATGCGCGCTGGATTGTTGAGATACTTGCGTGCCACTTCTTTCACCGCGCCCTCGAGCGTGGCCGAGTAGCACAGCGTTTGCCGCGACTCAGGCAGCATGCCCGCAATACGCGCAATGGCGGGCTGAAAGCCCATATCGAGCATGCGGTCCACTTCGTCGAGCACAAGGATCTTTACGCCCTCAAGCCGCACCAGTTTGCGCTTGAGAAAATCTTCAAGCCGCCCTGGCGTGGCCACAACAAGTTTCGCGCCGCGGCGAATGGCTTCAAGCTGTGAGCCCTCATGAAGGCCGCCCACTACCAATGCCACGGTCTGCTCTGGACTTGTGCGCATGGCGCGGAATGCCTTCTCCACCTGCATCGCCAGCTCGCGGGTAGGCAGCAGGATGAGCGCCTGCACGCCAATGTTGCGTGGCTCCAGTCGAATGAGCCGCTCCACAATCGGAATCAAAAAGCTGAGCGTCTTGCCTGTGCCTGTCTGCGCCGTCGCCAACACATCGCGGCCTTCGAGCGCCGGAGGAATCGCACCCGCCTGCACCGGCGTGGGTGTTTCAAAATTGTTTTGGTTGAGCCGCGCCATCAGTGGTGCGGAAAGGGATAGTTCAGAAAACTTGGTGATCAAAATAGTCTCTCTGTTCAGTTCCGCGAGCTGCCATTTCCCTGGCGGCCTGCAATCGGAACTTGTCTTGAGGCGCGCGCGAATACACGTTAAGCGCAAGCCTGCTTTCTATCTATGCGTAAGGGAGAACCGAAATCGTCCTTGGACTGACCACCCAGCATGCAAGGGAAGAACGCTGGAGGCCCGAGTCTGCCACACGCTACCAGTACGCCAGTCGGCACATTGCCTTCTGGCTATCCAGCTCCAACCACTCCCGGTTGTTTTCGATTCAAGGCGCCCAGGCCATTCAAGGCGGGTCACGCCGTTCGAACCCTCGCTTCAGACCGAATCAACAGTCCATGCAAACTCCCCGGGTGGGAGACTTACGGATATACGCTGTAGGGGCTTGGGGAAAAATCTGTGCCAGGCAAACTTGCCGGTATGAAGGGCAATCCGCTGCTCACGGCCAAATCACTGAGCGCAAACCCAGTTTAACACAACTTCGCTTTTTCTTTCTCTCCCACTTAAGTGGACGCCCAGAATCCCCGTTCCGCGCTTGAACTTTCCGCCGCCCCCTTGCGTTACTCTAACCACGCGTCGACGCGCTTCCCGCCGGTCGCAAACATCGCATCTAAGCGCGACATGAGGATTTCCCATTGTTCTTGAATCGGCAGTTTCTCTCCCTTCTTGTGGTCGCAGCGATCTCCCCCGCGATAGCGCAAACTATCCCCGCCAACGACGCCATCGATCAAAAAGTGAATGCAATAATGGCCGCCACGCACGCCAATGGCATGGCGGTTGCCGTGGTCGATCATGGCAAGGTTGGCTACGTCGGCGCATTCGGAATCCGCAACGCCAAGGGCGACCCGCTCACCGCCGACACCATCATGTACGGCGCGTCGCTCACCAAAACGGTCTTCGCATATACGGTGATGCAATTAGTCGATCAAGGCCGTCTCAAACTCGACACGCCCATCAAAGACGACCTCGACAAACCGCTTCCCGAATACGGTCCCGACCCGGTCTTCCCCGACAAATACGGCCCCTATAAAGACCTCGCCGACGATCCCCGCTGGCAAAAGATCACGCCCCGCATGTGCCTCACCCACTCCACCGGCTTCAGCAACTTCTGGTTCATCGAGCCTGACCAGAAGCTGCACATTCACTTCGATCCGGGCACGCGATACAGCTACTCCGGCGAAGGAATGATCCTCTTGCAATTTGCCATCGAACACGGTCGCACTTCTCAAGGGCTGGGCCTCGATGTCGGAGACCTCACCAAGGCGGACTTTCAGAAGCTCGGCATGACCCGCACCAGCCTTACGTTCCTCAACGGCGTCGAGATCAACGTTGCCGACGGATGGAACGACAAGGGCCAACCCCAGGAGCACAGCCAGCGTAAGAAAGTGCGCACTGCCGGCTCCATGAATACCACCATCACCGACTTCTCCAAGTTCGCCGCCTCCCTTGTCCGTGGCGATGGCCTGACCGCCGCCTCACGCGCGGAGATGACGAAGCCCAGCCTGCACCTGGCGACAGCCGGCCTGTTTCCGACGTTTTCCCCGGACCTCCCGATCGAGAAGCAGCGCAAAGATCTCGCCGCGGGATTAGGAGTTGTAGTCTTCGATGGCCCGCAAGGCCACGGTTTTTATAAGGGAGGCCACGACGGCCAGACCGCCAACACCATGATCTGCATCGAGGCCAGTCAGCGTTGCGTCGTCATCCTCTCGAACGACGTCCGTTCCGAAGCAAGCTTCGCCGACCTGGTGAAATTCATCCTCGGCGATACTGGCGTTCCCTACGATTGGGAATACGGCGACCACGCCGGCAAATCGTGAGAATGAAAAGTCAAGCGCCGGCGACGTGAAGGAACAGCTTCATGTTCGGTCGCCCACGCCATCCGTCCAGACTGCCACCTGGTTCCTTCCCGCCCTCTTTGCGATATAAAGAGCCTGGTCGGCGCGCTCAATCAATAGCTTTTCATCCTTGCTTTCTTCAGCCTGCAACGTACCCACGCCCACACTGATTGTTACAATGCCCGCCTGGTACGGTGAATGCTGCAGGCAAGCATCGCTCACACTCTGGCGGATTCGCTCCGCCAGTGCCATAGCACCCTGCGAGTAAGCCCGTGGAAGAAGTACCGCAAACTTCTCGCCTCCAAAGCGCGCCACAAAATCGCCGCCCCGTCGTTGAACTCTCGCCAGAATTGAGCCAATCTTGCGCAAGCATTCGTCACCGGCCATGTGTCCGTAAAAGTCGTTGTAGAGCTTGAAATGATCCACATCGATCATGAGCATCGATAGCGTGCCGTGTTCGCGAAGCATCCGGTTCCATTCCTGTTTGAGCTGGCTGTCGAATGTTCTTCGATTGGCAAGGCCCGTAATGTAGTCTTGCGCCGCATATGCGTCCGCTTCGAAAAAGGCCTCCGCAAGTTCATTCTCCAGCCGTTCTCGCCCGCGCAAGGCCGAAGAAACCGAGTACACAATAACCAGCGCAACTCCGACGAAGCACTGAAGAAAAAATATCCTGTGGAGCAACGGCGTCGATTGCCCATATGCGAGAGGCCCGCGTCCTCGCGAGGTCAAATATGCCGCCGGAGCGGTCAAAAGGAAGATGCTGATCGCGGAACCAGATGCGCCCAGGCGGAAGATCGCGAGCAACAAACCGGGAAACAGCAAAAACTCCAGGGGCAACCCCGTCTGTGCAAAGATCGCGCAGGAAAGTATCCCCATGCCTGCAAGAATTCCAACCGTCTCTAGCCTGCGCTCGGGACAGAAGAGTTGTGCAAGTTCGGTCCTTTCAATGGCAAGCACCAGCGGCGTCATGATTGGATTCCCAGGGCGTCTCCAACAAACCAGTTGGTCATCGACACGAAGCCGGCCGGCTTCGACCAAATGGCTAAGGACAATTCGACCATCGCCGCCGACACAAGCGGCGCAAGCAGAACACCGGCAAGAACAAACCGCCCCAGCACGGGCAAGCGGTCGAGATCGGGTTTCTGAGCATTTGCAGTGGAAAGAAACAGCGCGGCAGGCAAAACTTCAATCGTATCGGACGCAGAGAAAAGAGCGAGTTGAGCTGGGGAAAACCCAAAGTATACATGGGCAAAAATGTTGGCCGCCACCGATCCCGCAAGATAGCTGACCCAGTAGCAGCGCTCAAGGCGAAGCAGAAACGCGATGAGAATTCCGTTCGCGGGCCAGAAAATATCGGCGACTGAAGTCCTGCCCAGTTCCACGCCGCCCCACGCTGACACCGCATACTATAGCATCGCCAGAGAAAAGCGCATTGCTGAATCCGGAAGCGTCCACTTCGCGGCAGCCGCCAGGTTGATCCTGGGCCCAGAAACATTGGAATTGAACTCTTCTGAAAATTGCGTTCCGTTCACGCGATCAAACGACCTCAGGGGAAGTTCTCATCTTTTACCATACCCAGCGACCATCGGCAAATTGATGAAAAAAATCTCTTGACGGCAAACATGCGTCAGAATCGGAAAAGCGATTTATATGTGAGCATGGTCTCGAGGAATCTCTTCAAGAGTGATTTTGCTTGTACAGGTTCAGATCGCAATAGATTCATCGCTGCGGAAAATCGGAGGGCTGACTGCTACCCTGAGGGCGCTTCAGCGTCCTGGCAGCCGCCCTGTCTCGCGCTTCACAAGTTCCACGACCTCGGCATTATTCTTTGGCTCGCCGCCGCGCGGATTGCCGCCAATGCGCGCCATGCGCGCGTCGGGCAGGCCCATCCATTGTTTGCGCCGTAATATGTCGTCGATTTTGTCGTCGGGGATTAAACCCATTGGTTCGCCAATCTGCTTCGCGATCAGGTACGTCCGGCAATACGTATCCATGATCTCGGCAAGCCACTCAGCATGCGTCACAGTGTCGGCCCAGCAAACTACACCATGGTTCTTCAGCAGAATCGTATTGTGCTCCTGCACAAAAGGCAGCACCGTTTCCGCAAACGCCTGCGTGCCCGGCGTCTCGTACGGGGCCACCGCGGCCGGCCCGATAAACACCTCATATTCCGGGATGAGTCCGTTGGGCGGTACCTTTCCTGCAATCGCGAACGCTGTCGCATAAGGCGGGTGACAATGAACGACAGCCTTGGCCTTCTCATTTGCCTTGTAAATCTCAAGGTGCAATAGCAGCTCGCTTGTCAGTGTCCGGTCGCCCGCGAGTATTTTTCCGTTGAGGTCAGACAGGCAGATATCGGCCGTGGTCAGGTCCGCCTTGCTCAGCATCGTCGGTGTACACAGCACGAACTCACTGCCGAGCCGCACGCTGATATTGCCGCCGTTGCCATCCACGTATTGGCGGTCCCACAGCTTGCGTCCGGTCAGGATGATCTCCGCGCGCAGTGCGTTGGCCTCCGCGGAGTTGAATAGCTCGAGTGGCGATTCCTTCTCAGCCTGCCGCGCGCGCCGAACTTCGGCCGCGCCCTCCGCCTGGCCCTTTGCCGAAACCGCAATCTGCTCCATCGTCCAACCTCTCTATTGACGCCGCGAGCTCCAGGCAGAGATATCCATCCCGCTGCTCCGCGCCTTTACCCCTAAATTATAGGCGGCAACGCAAACACCGAATCGTGATTGGAATCACGGCTACGCCCTTCAGTTCACCTTAACCAGCCTGCGCTGCAACGCCTCCAGCGTCTGGCCCTTGGTCTCGGGATAAGTGAACAGCACCACCAGGAACTGCACCACTGTCATCACCGCGAAGAAGATAAACGGTGCGCCGCGGCCCATGCGCGTGGCCAGCACAGGGAACTCCATGGCGATGATCGTGTTCATGATCCAGTGGCTCGCATTGCCCACTCCCTGCCCCTTTGACCGCACCGAGTTGGGAAACACTTCGCCGATGTACACCCAGATCACCGCGCCCTGCGAGAGTGCAAAGAACCCTATATAGGTGACAAGCAGCCACACCAGCGCACCTGGATTGGAATTGGTGGTGAAGATCCATGCCACCCCGGCCAGGCAGCTTGCCGTACCCGCCGCGCCAATCAGCAACAGCGTCTTCCGTCCCAGCTTGTCGATCATCGACATGCCCACGATCGTGAAGATTAAATTCGTCGCGCCAATCGCAATCGCCTGCTGGTCGCCGGAGATCTGGCTGAATCCAGCAGCCATGAAGATGCTGTTCAGGTAATAGAGAATCGCGTTGACGCCCGCCAGTTGATTGAACGCCCCAATCGTGATGGCCAGGAAGAGCGGATAGCGATATTTCCACTGAAACACCGACTCATGCGCCGACGCGTGCTCCTCTTTCAACGCACTGCGAATGTCGGCTAGTTCGCCCTGCGGATCGGGCTCACCCATCAACTTCAGGACTTCGAGCGCTTCGTCAATGCGATTTTGCGAAGCCGACCACCGCGGGCTACGCGGAATAAAGAACAGAAGCGCCAGGAAGCCGGCGGCTGGAATCGCGGCTACTCCCACCTGCCAACGCCATTCCGACGCACCCAGATGCAGTGTGCGAATCACGTAATTCGACGTGTAGGCCACTAGAATGCCGAACACCACATTAAATTGAAATGCGCCGACAAGCCGTCCACGCCACTTGGCCGGAGCCAGTTCCGCAATGTACACCGGTCCCAGCACCGAAGAAGCGCCGATCCCCAAGCCGCCAACAAACCGGAAGAGCAGGAACGCCGGCCAGTTCCACGCCAGCCCGCAACCAAACGCGGAAATGATATAGAGCAAAGCCGTCAACCGCAGCGCTTCGCGGCCGCCCAGGCGCTGTCCCGCGGTGCCCGCTCCCAGCGCGCCGATCACAGTACCAACCAGGCCGATCGCCACCGTAAATCCCTCACCGCGCGCGCTCAAGCCGTACAGCTTCACCAACGCGTCAATGGCGCCGGAAATCACCACCGTATCGAAGCCAAACAGCAGGCCGCCGAGCGCGCCGGTCAGCGTCGCCCTCATTAGGTTGAAGTTCGGTCGCATGGAAACGTTACCCCTGGAAATCTAAACCATCGTACACACCCTCTTCGCACTCGGCAAACCCGCGAACGGCTCACACTTGTGACCGCCACGCACGAAGACCTTCGGCGCGTAGCCATTTGGACGCCCAGAGACTTTCAAACTGGCCTTCCGCATCAACAGCCTCTCTGCTTGCCGTGAGCATCCAAACCAGAATGAGCGACAGACCCCGCAACCGCGACTCTATCCAGACGTGCGGAGCGAGTCCCAACGATGATGTCCGCCGAGAATTTTCGATAATTCGCGCCAGAGTTCGTGCGATCCGCACTCTCAGTATTCTGTTCGCCCTTGCTCTTTCGAACGCGGCCTGCTTCCCCTTACAAGTCCCGGACTGGAAGCCCTTCGGCTCCTCGAATGAGGGCTTTCATGTGCTGTTTCCCACCGCGCCGGAAACCGCAAAGAATACCGTTCCCGCTGGAAGCGAGAGCTTTGAATTGCGGTCTTATGTCTCTGAGGTCGGTCCCACGTCACTATATGTGGGCGTCTGCGATTACGGCGCTAGAGGCCGCACCGCCGATCCCGTCACGCTTCTCGATGGAGCCAAAAGAGGGGCCGTCGAGCATCTGAATGCTCACTTTCTAACAGAAAAGAAGATTGAGCTCGACTCGAACCCCGGCGTGGCTTTTGACGCAGAAAGCGATAAGTTGCATTTCACCGTGCGGATGGTTCTCTCGGACGGCCTTCTCTACCAGATGATGGTCGTCTCGCCCCTGAACCAGAATTATGCAGATACCGACCGCTTTCTCGACAGCTTTCGGTTGATCGCCCGCCCGCCCGCGCCAGCCACCGCTGCGGGGTCACCCGACTGGAATCCTTATAGCTACGAAGCCGACGGATTCAGCGCTTCGTTCCCTGCTCCACCGAATGTCGAAAAACAGAACATCTCCACCGACGCCGGCCAGTTCGAGTTACGCACCTACTCCACCCAAGACTCTTCCGCCGCGCTGACCGCCGCTGTATGCGACTACGGAAGCACGGTAGAAGGCAAAGATCCCGATAATGTGCTCGAAAGCTCGGAAAGCGGAGCACTTGAGAATCTCAAGGCTCACCTGATCGCCGTAAGGAAGATCAACCTCGGGGTCGAGCATGGGGTGGAGTTCGAAGCCGAGAACGAGTCAGAGCACATCTCGGCACGCATGTACCTGCGTGGATCTTCCCTCTACCAGTTCCTCGTCGTTTGCCCGGTCAATACCAAATACGGAGATACCGCCCGTTTTTTCGACTCGATTCACTTCCGCGAAAAAACCGGAAAGTAGAGGCCGCGAAATTGCCGCTGCAGCCGCTGAGCTCTACCCGTCTATCCCGGGATCGGCACCGGGAAACACTGCCAGGATGCGGCATCTCTGCTTACCCGCCGCGCTCCAGGCCATAGTCATATCCGTGTCCACAAAAGCACAATCCCCCGTCTCCAGGAACTCGTGCATCCCGCCCGAGTCCAATTGCAACCGGCCATCGAGCACATAAAGCACCGCGCTGGCCTTGCGAATCGCGTCCGGAATAGAAGCCGCGCCGCCTGGGGCGAACTCGATCAGTTGCGCAACAAGCCGATTAGCCCGCTTAGCTCCCGTCCCCCCTCCCGCATTTATTCGTTCTGAGAAGTCATACGGCCCTCCGCCCGCCTTCCCTTCCGCGTGTACGCCGGCACTCGGCGCATTCAGCGGCGTGATCCGCACTTGCTCCGGGCCACGCTCATGCCCCTGCAACTGCGCTTTGCGCGTTATCGAGACGGTGTGCCGAGTCGCTTCGGTGAAGAAATGGCTCATTCCCACTCCGTACACACGACTGATGGTGGCCAGCGTTGGAAGCGTCGGCACCATTCGATCCGTCTCCAATTTGGAAAGGAGTGCCGTCGACAACCCTGTCTCCGCGGCCAGGCGGGCAAGCGTTAACCGCTTCTGCGTTCGCAACGAGCGCAATTTCAAACCAATGCTGTATGACTCCAGCGACCATTGCGCTTGAGCTGCCAATTTCGCCATGCATGCGTCCTTTTAGGAACCCCGAATCCGACCGGGATCGGGCCCGTTGAAACTTCGTCGAGAATTCTCGCCCCGAC
>PLTV01000079.1 GCA_003164635.1 Acidobacteriaceae bacterium | reverse complement strand
ACCAACGTCAGCATCCGCGTGGAAGATACGGGATCGCCCGACAGTTTCAAGGTGCTCGGCCGCGGCGAGTTGCAGCTTGCCATTCTCATCGAAATGATGCGCCGCGAAGGATTCGAGCTGATGGCGGGGCGTCCTGAAATTGTAACCAAGATGGTCGACGGTACGCGCATGGAGCCGGTCGAGCATTTGACCATCGATGTGCCTGAAACCTACACCGGCACCGTAATCGAGAAGCTCGGCCCGCGCAAGGGCGAAATGACCAAGATGCACAACCATGGCTCCGGCCGCGTGCGCATGGAGTTTCGCGTACCCAGCCGCGGGCTCATCGGCTTGCGCAGCGAAATGCTCACCGAGACCCGCGGAACCATCGTGATGAACGCGTTGTTCGACGGCTACATCCCTTACCAGGGCGAGATTCCGCAACGGCCAACAGGCGCACTCATCGCCGACCGCCAGGGCCTCACCACTACCTACTCACTCAATGGACTACAGGAGCGCGGCATTCTCTTTGTCGGCGCTGGTGTCGACGTCTACGAAGGCATGATCGTCGGCGAACACTCGCGCGACAACGATCTCGACGTCAACGTGGTTCGCGAAAAGAAGCTCACCAACATGCGCGCGTCGAGCGCGGATGACGCCATCCGCCTGGTGCCAGTCAAAGCGTTGAACCTGGAGCAGACCATCGAATTCATTGCTGAAGACGAGCTGGTCGAAGTGACGCCCAAGTCGCTGCGCCTGCGCAAAAAGATTCTGCAAGCCAACCAGCGGCCCAAGCGCTGGGAAAAGGGCCAATAGCCAAGCTTGGCCTCGCGTGAATTGGCGAACAAGATGCACGGTTTGCTTGCAGGCGGACTAGCGGCGTTTGGCCAGGACGGGTCGGCGCGGAGCGGCCGCGCGGGCGGCCAGGGCGGCAGCCAGTGTGATGGCTATCGTGCAAACGGAGCGGTGCATCTGCAATTCGCTGCGGGCGCGCTCCATCTCGACATTGTCATAGGCCTCGAACCTGTTACTGAACTGGCCATAAAGAGAAGAGCGGGCTCGGACGCACTCGGTGTTCCAACCCTCAAAGGTACGTTCCAAACGTTTACAGACGGCGCAACCCATCGTTTCTCCTTCCGGCCTGCGATCAGACCTTGGTTCAGTTCGATTGGGTATCGCTTGACCGCGGCGGGATCGGATCGTCGGCGATTCGATGCTTGACGGTGAGCCAGTCCTTCACATCGTAGCCAGGTATGGTGCTGCGACTTTCCTCGAAAGGAAAGGCATACCGCTGGATTTTGCCGTGCGAGGCGTAGATTTCCGGTGCTGCCGACTTGCTGGCAGGCGAGGTCTTCGTGGGCACCGCATTGCCGGGCTTTGGCTGCATTTGAATTTTGGAAACGATCACAGGGGACCCTCTCGGCGATGGAGGGCTAAGAGAGAGGGAGCTTCAGAGCAACTGCCTTAGTTCAGCGAATCTGAAAGAGGAGATAAACAAATCGCCTATACCTTGAGAGTAGGCCTATTTCAGGGCCGCGTCAAAGTGCGGCCGCAAGGGCAGGCAACCTGCCTGAAGCGCTCATTCCTGGCTGGCGACGAGAGAGAACATAGCCCCCAGCGGGTCCTGCGCGTTGACGATCCATCCACCGCCGGGTACTTGCCTGGGCCCATTGAGGACTTTGCCCCCGCCGGATTCGACCCGTTGAATAGCTGCCTTGATTGACTCGACGCAGAAGTAAAATTCCAGCACGCAACCGGCATGTCCGGCATTTTATTCATCATGCCGCCGTCGCCCATTTGCTTGTTTTCGCCTTCATCGAAGATCCGATAAAGCCCCATGGGGCCCATATCCATATCGCTGATCTTGGTCCAGCCAAACATCTTCGAGTAGAAGGCGAAGGCACCGTCGAGGTCCGTGGTGTAGAGTTCGTTCCAGCCGATCGTGCCAGAAGCGGGTGGCACAGGCCGCACGGGCGAAGGCATGTTTGGGTTGGGTGTGAAAACCACGATCGCGGCGCCTTGCGGGTCCCCCATGACCGCGAAACGAAGCATTCCCGGAATATCAGTGGCGGGTCTCCACAACGTTCCTCCCGCATCAACAATTTTTTCAATATGCGCATCGACATCGTCGACCGAGATATACCCAATCCACGCGGTGTGCCCCGGAATGGTCAGCATGCCCGCCATGCCAACTCCGTCGGCGTTGAATACGGTGTACGGCGGCCCGCCGCCTCCCGGCATCTCCTGCGTGGTCCAGCCCACAACGTCGGAATAAAACTTGCCGGCGGCCTGTGTGTCGCTCGTCATCAATTCATACCAGCTGAACTTTCCTTTGGGGGTAAACATGGCGGAGAATCTCCTTTGCCGGCGGACGCGCTCGGGACAGAGCGCAAGCCCGCAATCGGCCGGCTACTTTGATATCAACTCAATCGATTGTCTGTCAATCTTCCCAACCGTCGAAGCGGCATGAGTGGGCATACCGGAAAAACGGGTGACTGCGATTATGGCACGCCATTGGCTGCTCCCCAGCGTGACGCCCGGCAACTTGGACCGTCTATCTTCGCAGACAGCCATTCATTTAGCGCCCAGCGCGAAAGTGTATTCCGCATTTGCTTTGCAGAATTTGCTGAGTTGGTTTGCATTGCCCAGCCATGATCGGAGAGACTTTGCGTACCGGGAAGAACTACAAATCGAAGCTCGGTTTGTCGCCGCTTCGTGAAGCCGCGACAAATCGGGTCCATCTTCACGGCGAACTGAAAAGCTGCACCCTCGCCATCTCCACCTGTTTTCTCTTCCTGTCGCTCGGCCGTTTCCTTTCCGCTCAGGAGAATCCTCAACCGCTCACGCCCAGCGAGGCCTACAAGGCCGCTCTTGCGCCTGTAACGGCAACCCGTAGCCAGCCAAACGACCTGACGGAAGCCGACAAATTTGCACTGGGCATCGGCATCGTTCAAGCCTCGCGCGATTGCCTCGCCCTCTCGTCCAATGTCTCTTCGCTCGCCGGTAATACCTCCGAGCTCTACGCGCTCGGCCAACTCTGTGTCTTCGGCCAGCAGTTCGAGTCCGCGCGCGCTGTGCTGGTCAACTATCTCGCCCTGCCCCAGCCGCCCCAAAGGGAAGAAGCGCTTCTCCTCCTGGTCCGCGCATATATCGGCATGAAAGAGGCCTGGTCGGCCGAGCCGCAGGTTGACTCGCTGCTGCGTGATTACCCCTACGACGCGCGCATCCACGCCGCCATCGATCAGGTGCTCGATGGCATGGAAGGCCTTGGCCCCGAGGACAATCCAACCGCACTGAAGCTATGCGCCACGCAGAACGCCGTAACGCTCCCATTGCTCAACGCCGGCAAGGCCCTCGAAGCCAAAGAGGGAAGCGCATCCGCCGCGCTGCTCTTTTCCGATGCCGTACGTTGCGCATCCCTCGCCCTAATAGCACACAAGCCCGACAATCTCGCCGACCTTGAGCAGATCCCGCAACTACCCGCTTGGTCCGGCACGGCAGACCTGGCTCCGATGCAGAGCGCGCTCGCCCGCCAACAAATGGTCGGCAAAGCTTCGCCGATTTCATCTCTGCACGGACTTGTTCTGGGACCCAGCACACTAGTACCCAAAGCCGTCTCGTTGATGCACGGTGCCGTCTTGCTGGTTCCCTTTACGCTCTGGTCGCCCAGCGCGCCGGAGATGGTGCGCGATCTCGTAAAGTTCCTGCCTTCGCAGTCGATCTATGCCATCACAAGCTGGCACATGAACACCGGTCGCGACGATGTGCGTTCCAACGATGTGCTCGCAGCCCTGCGCTCTTTCCAGAAAAGTTTTCCCGCCAAGGTCTCACTCCTCGTCGTGCCCAACACTGTCCTCAATACGCTCCAGAGCGACGTCTTTCCCGCCGCTATCCTCATGCGCGACGGCACCGTACTCGCGAACCTCCCCCTCAACAGCGAGGGCGCAGAGCGGCTGATCCTTAATGCTTCGGGCAGCAACGACGAAACATATAAGCGGACTGAACGCTAAGCACCCCTTACAGCCGCCTCGATCATCCCTTGTCTCCGATTTCTCCCGCAAGGAGGGCCATTTCGGCGGTCGTCCCATTGTGTGGGATGCCGTACCGCTCCAGAAGGAGCATACTCATCTATAGCGCGTTTTGGGCCGGATTGCGGGACGGTGCCTTCCCCTGGGTTTTACCCCTCTCCGCTGCGGCCATTACACTGGCTAGATTGTCCACTTAGGGCCGCTTTTCGTTGCGCGGACAAGGGCTCCGCTCAAACGGCTTGCGGCACGGACTGGGGAACTGCGGATGGTTCCCAGTCCAAACGCTTGCCAAGGCTCGAGATCGAAACATTGAAGTCGCCCGACTGAGAGGGATCCATGACCACTGCTGCGCGTTATCCAGGCATTCGTATTACCGCTAACGGAAACCAGCTCGTCTCCTATCACACCGAGACCCGCATCGCCGACGCCGGCGTCTTTTACCCCATCACNNCCGGCGTCTTCTATCCCATCACCCCCTCCACCGAGGGCGGCGAGCTCTTCCAGCAAGCGTATGCTGAGGGCCACCTTAACGCCTTTGGCAAGAACACCATCGCCATTGAGACAGAAGGCGAGCACGCGGCCCAGGGTGGCGCTATCGCCCACTCCGTCTGCGGCAAGCGCGTGGTCAACTTCACCTCCGGCCAGGGCGTTGTCTACGGCGTGGAGCAGTACTACCACGCCCCCGGCAAAGGTTCGACCATGGTGCTCGAAGTGGGCGCCCGCGCGCTCACCAAGCACGCCCTCAACGTGCA
>PLTV01000201.1 GCA_003164635.1 Acidobacteriaceae bacterium | reverse complement strand
AGTGTTTGCCCGAGCGGGTGCGTGTGCCACGCGGTGCGGGCGCCGGGCTCGAAGGTGACATGAGCACCGGCAACGCGGGCGGGGTCGGGCGCGGTGAAAAGAGGGTCGACGCGGACGGTTCCAGTGAACCAGTCGGCGGGACCTTTGCCCGAGGGTTGAGAACCGATTCGAGTGATTTCCATTTTCAGAGTCCAGTCATTCTTTCGAGTTGTTCGGGATACCGCTCCCCTTGAATTGTTACATCGGCAGCGGCTTGTTCGATTTGGCGAAGGTCTTCGGAGGTGAGCTCAACTGACGCTGCGCCGATGTTTTCTTCGAGGCGATGCAGCTTGGTTGTGCCAGGGATGGGAACAATCCACGGCTTTTGCGCGAGGAGCCACGCGAGGGCGATCTGCGCGGGCGAGGCGTTTTTGGACTTGCCGATGGTGGTGAGTAGATCGACCAGAGCGAGGTTGGCCTTGCGGGCTTCTGGCGTGAAGCGTGGGATGCTGTTGCGGAGGTCGGACTTGGCGAAGGTCGAGGTTTCGTCGATCTTGCCAGTGAGAAATCCTTTGCCGAGCGGACTGAAGGGAACGAAGCCGATGCCGAGTTCTTCAAGCGTGGGAATGATTTCTTCTTCAGGCTTGCGGTACCACAGGGAGTACTCGCTTTGGAGCGCGGTGACCGGCTGCACGGCGTGGGCGCAACGGATGGTGGCTGCACCGGCTTCAGACATGCCGAAGTGCTTGACTTTGCCCGCAGCGATGAGATCCTTGACGGCTCCGGCGGTGTCTTCAATGGGCACCTTGGGATCGACTCGATGCTGGTAGAAGAGATCGATGACGTCGACGCGAAGGCGCTTGAGCGAGGCGTCGCAGACCTGGCGGATGCGCTCGGGACTACTGTCTGGGCCTTTGGGACCGTGTGTTCCATCGGAGTTGATGTCGAAGCCGAATTTGGTGGCGATGACGACGTTGCCTTTAAACGGAGCGAGCCCTTCGCCGACGAGCTCTTCGTTGTTGAAGGGGCCGTAGACTTCGGCGGTGTCGAAGAAGGTGATGCCGCGCTCGACGGCCGCACGGAGCAATGCTATGGATGCTTCCTTCTCAGGAAAAGGCGCGTAGGAATGCGTCATGCCCATGCAGCCGAGGCCGAGGGCGGAGACTTCAAGATTGCCGAGCTTGCGTTTTTGCATTTCTTTCTCCAGTTTCGATGCGTTTTGGCCGCGCGCAAAGAGTGAGCGCTTGCTAACCTTCGGATTTGAGGGAGGCCATGTCGATGGAGAAGCGGTACTTGACATCGGACTTGAGAAGGCGCTCGTAGGCTTCGTTGACTTTCTNNTCGAGCATCTCCTGGGTCTCGGGGATACCGCCAATGGGCGAGCCGGAGAGGCTGCGGCGCGCGAAGATCAGGCCGAAGACAGAGACGTCGAGAGGCTTCTCCGGCGCCCCCACGAGGGTGATGTTGCCGTCGCGGCGGAGCAGGTTGATGTAGGCGTTGATGTCGTGATCGGCGGCGACCGCATCGAGGATGAAGTCGAAGCTGCCCGCGTGTTTGGCCATTTCGTCGGCATTGCGGGAGATGACGACTTCATCGGCGCCGAGGCGGAAGGCATCGTCTTTTTTGCTGGGCGAGGTGGTGAAGGCGACGGTATGGGCTCCGAGAGCATGCGCGAATTTGACGCCCATGTGGCCGAGACCGCCGAGGCCGACGACGCCAACTTTTTTGCCTTTAGTGACGCCCCAGTGGCGCATGGGCGAATACGTGGTGATGCCGGCGCAGAGCAGTGGCGCGGCTCCGGCGAGGTCGAGGTTGGAGGGCACACGGAGAACGAAGCGCTCGGTGACAACGATGGAGTCGGAGTATCCGCCATAGGTGACCTTGCCGGTGTGCTTGTCAGGGAAGTTGTAGGTGAGGGTGAAGTTCTGGCAGAACTGCTCGAGGCCGGCCTTGCATTCGGGACAGGTGCCGTCGGAGTCGACCAGGCAGCCTACGGCGGCGAGGTCACCGGGCTTGAATTTGGTAACGGCGGAGCCGACCTTGGTTACGCGGCCGACGATTTCGTGTCCAGGGACGCAAGGGTAGACGGTGGGCATGACTTCGCTCCACTCATTGCGGGCCTGGTGGAGGTCGGAGTGGCAGATGCCACAGAAAAGAATCTCGATCTGGACATCGTGGCCGGTGGGATCGCGGCGCTCAATGGTGGACGAGACGAAGGGAGAAGTGGCGCTGGCGACGGAATAGGCTTTGGCTTTGTACATTCGCTGATCTCAACTCTCTTGGAAATTACATACAAACGGCTCGAATTTGAGACTACGGAAGGGAGCGGGCAGAGCGGTATCCTGATTCTTCCTGTTCGTTGCCTATTTCTGTCGATGGGCAAGTTTTCTGTGGGCCGGGGCGGGGATCGGCGATAGGCTGAGGGAAAAGGAGCGGGGTGGGATGGCAATGGCGACTCACGAGAGTGGCGTGACTGATGATGCGCGGCAAGTGATTGATTTAACTGGAGAGCTGGCGCTCAAGATTGCGGCGCACATCGATGTGGAAGGCGTGGCAGAGACGGCTGTGCCGGGGCTGAGGCTCTATCGCCGGACCCAGTTAACGGAGTGCTATTCCGCTGCCTACGAGCCGGAATTTGTGGTGTGCGCGCAGGGGGAAAAGCTGATCACAATTGGCGGGGCGACGCATGTTTGCGACGGCGGAAGCTGCCTGCTGAGCTCGATCGACCTGCCGTCGGTGAACCAGGTGACGCGGGCCTCGGAGGAGGAGCCGCTGCTCTCGATGGTGCTGAAGCTGGAGATGCCGGTGATTCGGGAGATTCTGAGCCAGGAGGAGTTCCATGGGTCCGAAGCTCCGTTTGGGGCGCGGGGGCTTGTGGTGGGGAAGACGCCGCCGGAGCTGATGAGGGCGTGCTGCCGGCTGCTGGCTCTGTTGGATACGCCTCGGGATATTCCCTTCCTGAGTAGCCTGATGCAGCGGGAGATCATCTATCGGCTGCTGCGTTCGCCGCTGGGCCGGCACTTGCGGGCGGTGGCAACGCATGGGGAACAGAGCAACCGGACGGCCAAAGCAGTAACGTGGCTGCGGACGAATTTCGACAAGCCGCTGCGGGTGGAAGAGCTGGCGCGGCTAGCGCAGATGGGGGTTTCGACGTTTCATCACCACTTTCGGTCGCTGACAGCGATGAGTCCGCTGCAGTATCAAAAGCGGCTGCGCCTGCATGCGGCGCGGGTGCGGATGCTGACGGAGGGAGTGGATGCGGCGAGTGCAGCGTTCGAGGTGGGCTACGAGAGCGCGAGCCAGTTCAGTCGAGAATACAGCCGGTTTTTCGGTCAGCCGCCGATGCGGGATGTGAAGGAGCGGCGACTGGCTGGGGGAACGACGGCCAACGCTTGAGGGCATCCGCCCGCCTTGCATCCTGTCAGAACCGTAGAGCGCCGAGACGAGCAAATGAGAGAAGGGCCATTAGCCCTTCCCTCAAAGGCCCGATTGAGAAATGACGGTCTATTTCCGCGGCGTAGCTATCTTGA